>CAYPRG010000060.1:0-7424 GCA_964413025.1 uncultured Planctomycetales bacterium | reverse complement strand
AACGGCCCGGGGAGGATTTATATAGAGAAACAGGGCAAGAAAGAGGTTTCTGACATCGTTTTTGAAGATGAACAGCAACTAAGGTGCCTGATTTATAAGATACTCGCGCCTACCCGGCGCCGGGTAGATGAATCTTACCCTTTTACTGATGTCTCCTTAAAAGACGGCTCGCGGGTAAACATCATCATATTGCCGCTTTCGCTGGATGGCTCGACCATAACCATAAGAAAATTCTTGAAGGAACTAAAGGCCATTGAAGATTTGATCAGGCTGGGGGCTTTGGATAAGCGTATGGCTGATTTTCTGGTGGCCTGCATAAAAGCCAAGGTCAACATTATATTTTCCGGTGCCACCGGAGCGGGAAAGACCACTACCTTAAACGTGCTTACTTCTTATATTCCTAACGAGGAACGTATTGTCACCATAGAAGATACCGCTGAGTTACATCTGAACCAGGACCATGTAGTGAGGCTGGAGGCCAGGCAGCCGAATATTGAAGGCAAGGGAGAAGTGACCATAAGAGACCTTTTTAAGAATACCCTGCGTATGCGTCCGAACAGGATCATCCTCGGCGAAATAAGAAGCGGCGAAGCCCTGGACATGCTTCAGGCGATATGTTCCGGACACGCCGGTTCATTATCGGTAATACATGCTGATTCTCCCGAAGATGTCATATACCGGCTTGAAACAATGATTTTGGTATCCGGGGTTGCTATAAGTTTAGATGCTATCCATCGCCAGACAGCGGCAGCCATCAACCTTATCGTTCAGCAGGAACAGCTGGTAGACGGCTCAAGAAAAATTACTAATATCGCTCAGGTTAACGGCCTGAAGGATGGCCGGGTGCATATTGAAGATATATTCGTTTATGAGATGGAGGGTGTTGATGCTAATGGCGTAGTCCAGGGAAGATGGCGCGCTACGGGAATAGTCCCGGCGTTCCATTCCATATTTAAAAAGTTGAACATACCTTTGCCCAGGGATATATTTAATAAGGATTAATATGCTGTGGTCAAAAAATTTCATACCCACTTTAAAAGAAACTCCTCAGGAAGCAGAGTCGGCCAGCCATAAACTGCTTTTACGCGCCGGCCTCATCCGTATGCTCATGGCAGGGTCATATTCGTATTTACCTTTGGGATTAAGGGTATTGAATAATATCCAGAGGATAATACGCGAAGAAATGGATTCCTGCGGCGCGGTCCAGGTTTTACTTCCGGCGCTGCAGCCGCTTGAGTTATGGCAAAAAACCGGCAGGGATAAGGATATCGGAGAGGTGATGATAAAATTTGTCGACCGCAGGGGCCGCAAGGTATGCCTGGGGCCTACTCACGAAGAAGTGATTACCGACCTGGTCAAGAACCACGTTTCAAGTTACAAGCAGCTGCCTTTGATACTATACCAGATACAGACTAAATTCCGCGACGAAATCCGCCCGCGCTTTGGTTTGATCAGGGCCTGCGAATTTATAATGAAGGACGCCTATAGTTTTGACCGGGATGAGCAAGGATTGGATAAGAATTACCAGGCAATGTACGAAGCCTATAAAAGGATTTTTAAAAGATGCGGCCTGGATATCCTGATTACCGAAGCGGATTCCGGGGTGATGGGAGGCAAGGTCTCGCACGAATTCATGGTCCCGGCTAAAGACGGCGAAGATGTGGTTTTAGTCTGTCCGCAGTGTAAATCAGCCGGGGCTTTTAAAGAAGGGGAAAAAGAAGATTGCCCTAAATGCGCGGTAAAACTGGATAAGCTAAATTCTATTGAAGTCGGGCATATTTTTAAATTAGGGACAAAGTATACCTCTGTATTAGGAGCAAACTTCCTGGACGCCCAGGGGAAGCTCCAGCCGATAATCATGGGTTGTTACGGTATAGGGGTATCAAGGCTGGTCTCAAGTATTATTGAGCAGAACAATGACCCGGATGGGATTATCTGGCCGAAAGAAATAGCTCCTTATCAGGTTATCATCTTGGCCCTGGACGCGACCGACAAGGAAATTATGGATCATGCCCGTAAGTTCCATGATCAATTGGAGCAGATGGGCATTGAGGTAATACTGGATGACCGTGATGAACGGGCAGGGGTAAAATTTAAAGACGCTGACCTTCTGGGGATACCGATACAGTTGATTATCGGCAAGCAATCCCTGAAAGATAATTCCGCGGAGCTAAAGGTCCGCTCAAAACCGGAGAAGGACAGGAAGAAAACCGAAGAGGTCATAGGAGAAATAAAGAGGCTGGTAAATGGATAGAGAAGCGCTTGAAGGCGAATTAAGGGATATTATTCAAGGTTTCCTGGCTGGTAAGGGTATTGAGTTGGTAGATTTTATCTGCAGGTACGAAGGGAGAGATTTAGTCCTAAGAATACTGATAGACAGGTTTGAAGGCGGGGTAACTTTGGGAGATTGCGCCGGCCTCAATAAGGATATCGGCATGGCCCTGGACGAAAAAAACATATTGGAGGAAAGTTATATCCTGGAGGTAGCATCCCCGGGCCTGGATAGGCCGCTAAAGACCAGGAACGATTTTTCCCGTTGCAGGAGCAGGAATGTAAGGTTCTTCCTTAATCAGCCGATAAATGGTAAAATGGAACTTGAAGGGGTAATCGAAAAGGTAGAAGATGCCTCTTTGTGTATTGACATAGACGGTAAGAAAGTTGAAATACCCTTTTCAAGCATTGAAAGGGCAAAACAGGTAATCATATAGTTAACATTTTAATTTTTAGAGAGAGGTTTATATGAGCCAGGAATTAATAGCTATAATTGAACAATTAGAAAGAGAAAAAGGAATTAAAAAAGAGGTTTTGATTGAGGCGGTGGAGAGCGCTTTATTAAGCGCGGCCAAAAAGGTAATCGACCTTAAGCCCGAAGAAGAGTTGAGCATCGTGATTGACAGGAGTACCGGTAAGATCAAGGCTTACAGGAATAAAGAAGAAGTTACCTCGATGGATTTCGGGCGCATTGCGGCTTCTACCGCGCGGCAGGTAATAATACAAAAAATACGCGAAGCAGAAAAAGAAGTAGTTTTTAACGAATTTCAAAGCCGGGTCGGGGAGATCGTCAGCGGGATAGTCTATCGTTTTGAAAAGGGCAATATTATAGTCGACCTTTTAGGCAAGGCCGAAGGCATCCTTTTAAAACGCGAACAGTCTCCGAAGGAAGAATTCAAACAGGGCCAGCGTATCCGCGCCTATGTCCTTGAGGTGAAGAAAGATACCCGGGGCACCCAGATACTTCTTTCCCGTACTCATCCGAACCTGGTAAAGAAATTATTTGAGCTGGAGGTCCCCGAGATTTATGAGGGGATCGTAGAGATAAAATCTATCTCGCGCGAACCGGGAGAACGCACTAAGATCTCGGTTTGGTCTAAAAATGATAAAGTCGATTCTGTCGGCGCGTGCGTTGGGATGCGTGGCAACCGGGTGAGGAATATCGTCAACGAACTACACGGAGAAAAGATTGATATCGTCCGTTATAATGAGGATATCAGGGAATACATAAAAGCCGCGCTTTCGCCGGCGCAGGTATCGGAGATAAAGACAAGCAAAGAAAACCTTAAAGCCGAAGTTATTGTGGATGACGATCAACTTTCGTTAGCTATCGGTAAACACGGGCAGAATGTCCGGCTGGCATCCAGGCTTATCGGTTGGGAATTGGATATCCGTACCAAGACTACGGCCGCAGCCGCAGCCCTGGCAGCTAAAGAGAAAGAAGCCCCGGTAGAAAAATTAGCCGTGGAGGAAAAAGAAGCTCCTCCCGCAAAAGAAACAAAGAAAAAGAAGAAAGAAAAGGAAGAGATATCCTTAGAAAAATTACCGGGAGTGGGAGAGAAAACTTTGGCCAACCTTAAGGAGGCGGGCTTAAACAGCATAGGCGATATTTTAAAAGCTAAATTAGAAGATCTGGTAAAGATAAAAGGGATAGGCGAGAAGAAAGCAGAAAAGATAATCGAAGAAGCCAAAAAGCTAAACCACAAATAAGGAATGTAATTATGATAAAGGCAAAAAAGGAAAAAGTCACCCATAAAAAAGAACCGGCCGTTCCTAAGGCAAAAAAAGCGGTAACCAAGCCGGTAAAAACTAAAGCCGCGGTAAAGCCTAAAGAGCATCCGGTTTCTAAGGTCAAGAAAGTAATCCAAGCCATTAAACATAAACCGTCAGTGGTAAAGAAAAAAGAAATCCATGTTGCCCCGGAAGAAAAACCGGTAAAGCCCGTTCATATTGTTCCTGCCGCGCCTAAAGTTGAAACTATCCATGTCCATCATCCTAAACCAGAGCCGAAACCAGAAATAAAACCAGAACCTAAGCCAGAGTTAAAGCCCCAGCCTAAACCAGAGCCGAAACCAGTGCCTAAGCCGGTACCTCCTGCTCCTGTTCAAGAGGTAAAAGTCGAGGCGCCGCCAGCCCCTGAACTTAAAGAATTGGAGTTAGAATTTCCCCTCACTGTTAAAGACCTGGCAGTAAAGTTACAGGAGAAGCCGTCAAATTTAATTAAGATTTTGATGGGTATGAAGATGATGCTGGGAATAAACCAGTCCTTAGAAGAATCTTTGGCGGAAAGTATCTGTAAAAAATTCGGGTTTAAGATCAAGAAGGCCTTGAGCAAGGAAGAATTAGCTTTGGATATTCATCACCAGGACGATGGGCCCAAAGATTTACATCCCAGGTCGCCTATAGTAACCCTGATGGGCCATGTTGACCACGGCAAGACTTCTCTTTTAGACGCGATAAGAAAGACCAAGGTCACCGAGTCCGAACACGGCGGTATCACACAACATATCGGCGCGTACCGGGTCAAGTTGCCGCACGGGGAAATAACTTTTTTAGATACACCAGGCCATGAAGCTTTCACCGCTATGCGGGCGCGCGGTGCCAGTATTACCGATATCGTGATTTTAGTGGTGGCCGCGGATGACGGGATCATGCCTCAGACCCAGGAAGCCATAGACCATGCCCGGGCAGCAGGTGTCCCTATAATCGTGGCTATGAATAAAGTTGATAAACAGGGCGCCAATATTGATATGGTTAAGAAACAGCTGCAGGCCGCGGAACTTGTCCCCGAGGATTGGGGAGGAAAAACTATCACCGTGCCTGTATCCGCCAAGACCGGTAAGGGCATAGATGATTTATTGGAGATGATACTTTTAGAGGCGCAGATGCTGGAATTAAGGGCTAACCCCAAGCGGCTTGCCCGCGGGGTAGTCATAGAAGCAAAGATGGCCAAGGGCAGAGGCCCGGTGGCAACATTGCTTATACAGAACGGCACCCTGCATCTTAACGAAAATATAATCGTGGGTAACTATTACGGTAAGATAAGGGCGATGTTTAATGACCATGGCCATTCGATAACCAGCGCCGGCCCGGGTTTTCCGGTGGAAGTCCTGGGGATATCCAGTATCCCCCTGGCAGGAGAGCCGTTTTTTGTTATTGAAGATGAAAAACAGGCAAAGGACTTAGCTGCCCTGCGTTCAGAAAAGGACAGGCAGCAGCAGATAAAGACCATAAAGAGGGTCAGCTTAGAGGATCTGCATGCCCAGATACAGGAAGGAAAAATCAAAGATTTAAAATTGATTATCAAGGCAGACGTGCGCGGTTCACTTGAGGCGATAAGAGATACCTTAAACAAGTTGAATGTCTCAGAGATAAAACTGGTGATAATACACGAGGGCGTAGGGAACATAAATTCATCGGACGCGATATTGGCAGTGGCTTCCAACGCCTTGATATTAGGATTTAACGTGGCCATTGATGATCTGGCCAAAGAGTTGATCAGTAAAGAAGGGATTGACGCCAGGAACTACAATATCATTTATGAATTAGCTAATGATATTAAAGCGGCTATAGAGGGGATGCTTGAGCCAAAATTAAAGAAAAACTTTTTGGGCAGGGCTGATGTGAGGAAAGTTTTCAAGTTGTCTCGTTCAGGGACGGTTGCCGGTTGTTTCGTGACCAAGGGCAAATTTTTACGCACCAGCATTGTCGACCTGTTAAGGAACGGTCAGGTTATATTTGAGGGCAAGCTTTCTTCTTTGAAGCGTTTCAAAGATGATGTTAAGGAAGTTACCGAGGGTTTTGAATGCGGGATGTCCTTAGGCGGTTTTAATGACCTTCAGGAAGGCGATATTATTGAGGGCTATGAAATTCAGAAGATAGCCAGGACATTATGAGCCAAGCTAAAAAACGCATATTAAGCGGCATGCGGCCGACAGGCAAGCTTCATCTGGGCCACTTAGTCGGGGCCCTGGATAACTGGGTAAAATTACAGGATGAATACGAATGTTTCTTCATGGTCGCGGACTGGCATGCTTTTATGTCCGAATACGAAAAACCCCAGAACCTCAAAGAAAATATTTTTGATAATGTGGTTGATTGGCTTTCCTGCGGGATAAGCCCCGAGAAATCAAATATTTTTGTCCAGTCGCATATTCACGAGCACCTGGAATTACATATGGTCTTTTCCATAATCACTCCCTTGGGTTTATTGGAACGCTGCCCGACTTATAAAGAGCAGTTGCGGGAAGTCAGTAACCGTGACTTAAGCACATACGGATTCCTGGGTTATCCGGTTTTGCAGGCAGCGGATATACTGTTGTATAAAGCAGAGGCGGTACCGGTCGGGGAAGACCAGCTTCCTCATCTGGAATTAACCCGCCAGATTTCCAGGAAATTCAATCATCTTTACAAGACAGATATCCTGCCTGATCCGAAAGCCCTTCTTACCGAAGAAACCCGGCTCTTAGGCCTTGACGGCAGGAAGATGAGCAAGAGTTACGATAATTATATCGCGCTTTCAGAAGAGCCGGAGGTTCTTTCCAAAAAGGTCCAGAGCATGTTTACCGACCCCTTAAGGATCAAATTCAGCGATCCCGGCCATCCCGAGAAATGCAATGTCCACAGCTATTACGCGGTTTTTGCTCCGGAGATGGAAAAAGAGATAGATGAGCGTTGCCGGAAGGCCCAAGTCGGCTGCACGGATTGCAAAAAAGAATTAGCCAAAATCCTGATTAAATTCTTAGAGCCTATCCAGGAAAAAAGAAGAGAACTGGTTAAGAATAAGGATTTTGTGCTTGATATATTAAATCAGGGCGAGCAAAAAGCAAGAGCGGTCGCCGTTAAAACTATCGCCGAGATAAAAGGAATAGTTAACCTGTAAGTGAGGGCATAAGTTGAGCTATAAAATCAAATTAGAGATGTTCGAAGGCCCCCTGGACCTGCTTTTATACCTGGTCAAGAGGGATCACCTTAATATTTATGATATACCTATAGCCACGGTGGCCCGGCAATACCTGGAATACCTGAATCTGATGCAGCTTTTGGACCTGAATATCGCCGGAGAATTTCTGGTAATGGCAGCGACGCTTATGCAGATTAAATCAAAGATGCTATTGCCCGCGGAAGAAAATAAAGAAGGCGAACAGGAAGAA
>CAYPRG010000059.1:3807-7448 GCA_964413025.1 uncultured Planctomycetales bacterium | reverse complement strand
CTGCGTTTCTTAGAGCAGCCGCAGATTAAAAAGCTTTACCGCCGCATTGAAAAAGACGATAAGAATTTTGGTAGGATATTCGTGCATTTTAGGTATTGAGTGAGGGCATTGCAAATGAAAATGAAAAAAACAAAGAAGGAAAAAATTGATTGTTCTAAATGCAGCAATCCAGCGGATTGTTGCAGGTTTGGCGCTTGGATTGATTTAGAAGAAGCCAAGAAAATATTATCGCTTGGCATAAAAGGTGACTTTTTCCATTTAGAGGTTGATAAAGCTTTTCCTTCCGGTTATAAAGTCGGCACAAGCTACGAAGAGGAACGATGCGTTTTTCAAGACAAAGATGGTTTATGCAGGATACATAAGGTTGATTACGCTTTTAAGCCGGTTACTTGTAAGGAATTTCCTTATGAAGGCGAAAAAATTGCCCCCATTGCTAAATCTCTCTGTGTTGAACATAAATCTAGAATCAGAAAGAATAAGGAGAAAGTATGAGTTTGTTCACTATTGATAAAGCTAAATGCAAGGGTGACGGGAAATGCGCCTTGGTCTGCCCTGTGCAGATTATCGGCATGGATGAAAAAGCCCGCATTCCTTATCCGATTGATGGCGCGGAAGAGCTTTGCATCAACTGCGGCCATTGTATGGCAGTCTGCCCGCCAAGCGCGCTTAGCCTCAAGACAATGGCGCCTCAGGATTGCCTTGCCTTAAAAGAAGGCTGGAGGCTTAGCCCGGAAAAAATAGAATTTTTATTTAAAGGCCGGCGTTCAATCCGGAATTATAAGGATCAGCTGGTTGAACGGCCGGTTATTGAAAAGATTATAGATATTTCCCGCTACGCGCCTACGGGCATCAACCGCCAGCCGGTATTGTGGGAAGTAATCAGCGGCAAAGAGAATATCCGTCAGCTTTCAGAAGCGGTGATAAACTGGATGTGCGCGATGATAGAAGAAAAATCTCCGCTGGCTGATATGCTGCGGTTTAAAAATATCGTAAGCGCGCAGGAAAAGGGCGCTGACCGTATCTGCCGCGGGGCTCCGCATGTTATCCTTGCCTATTCCGTTAAAGATGAGCCTACCGGAGCGCAGGCATGCACTATCGCCCTTACTTATTTTGAACTTGCGGCTTTATCTTTTGGCCTTGGCAGCTGCTGGGCAGGGTATGTCAGCATAGCTGTTAATATGTCGGATGAGGTGCGGAAGTCAGTCGGGCTTTCTCCGAGGGCGGCCTGCCATGGTGCTATGATGCTGGGGTTCCCTAAATACGATTACCACAGGGTACCCATGCGCAACAGCCCGAATATAAGATGGAAGTAAGGTGTTTGTCCTGCTCCTTTGGGGTCGCAGGACTGCGCTAAATAAAAAATTAAGGTGCTTGGTGAAAAAAAATAAGATTTTATACTTAAGTTTGGCTGTGATTTTTATTTCCGGCTGCGTATACATGACCCATTTAGACCAAGTTATGTTCCTGAAGGGTTTGGATAATAACCAGAAAGAAATGCAGGCTGAATTAAATCAACAGGAAGAGCTATACAACAAGCTAAAAGCCGATATTGATAATGGCCGCCTGAAGAAATTAACCCAAAAACGTAAGATTTTTAAGCTTTACGGAGAACCGGCTTTATGTAAACCGGTTGAAGGCCAGAGCGGTATCAGGGAAACCTGTATTTATCGTGACCCCGCGGGAGGGCCTTTGGCTCAGATAATCCTGCTTAATTTAGATAACCAGGACAGGTTGTCTTCCTGGGAGATTCAAAAATGGGAAAAATAAAAAAAGAATACCGGGGTATATTTATCTTTACCTTGCTGGGTTTGCTGGCAGGTTTTTTTCTGCTTTCTCCTTTTGCCATGCTGGTTTCGGATTTGGTGCACGACAAGCTGATTAAGGACGCGGCTGATATTTACTCAAGCCCCTGGTCCTCTATGGCCGAAGCATTCCATCCGGATTTCTTGTTATGGGGATTGATGTTTTCGCTTTTTTCCGGGGTTGCAGGGTTATTCCTAGGGCTGTATTTCAAGGCTAAGAGGAAATACATCCATAAACTGAATGAGAGTTACAAGCATCTGCAGAGGCTGGAGCATTTAAGGGATACATTGACCAAAATGGCTATCCATGACTTAAGTAACCCGCTTACGGCAATAGACGGGAGTATCCGTTTTCTTGAGGAAGACCCGTTATGTAATGCCTCGGATGAGCAGAGAGATATATTTAAATCCGCCTCAAGCGGGCTGCAGGAGATGCGGATTATGATTTCTAATATCCTGGATGTCAGCCGGATGGAAGAAGATAAGCTGATTTTGAAGCTTGAAGAAGTTGAGCCGGATAAATTTATAGATGAAGTATTGGCTTCGGTAAAAATTCTTGCCGAGTTAAACCAAAAGAAATTAGAGAAAAAGGTTTCTCCTGATGCCCCGCGGTTTTTTACCGACAAGGAAATTCTGAAAAGGATAATCACTAATCTGGTTATGAATGCATTCAGGTATAGCTCCCGGGATTCTAAAATAGAAGTAAAGGCAGAGCCTGATAAGGCGGGTAAGAATGTGGTGATAAGCGTCAGCGACGACGGATATGGGATACCTAAGGAACACCGGGAGAAGATATTTGATAAATTTGTCCAGTTTGAGGATAAAAAAGTCAAGGCCAGGACTGGCAAGGGTTTAGGGCTTACTTTCTGCAAAATGGCGGTTGAAGCGCACGGCGGAAAGATTTGGGTGGAGAGTGAACTTGGTAAAGGAAGCACATTTTATTTCACCATACCAATAAAAGGAGGTGGATATGTGTAATTGTTGCTCCTCTCACAAGAAAAAAGCCAAGAAGAAAAAGAAGAAATAAGTTTTAGTTATTCAGATTAACACATAACCATAATCCCAAGCGCTTAATTGTGCTTGGGATTTTTAAATTATGATATATAATATAGCGCATGGAATATACCAAAGGAAGTATCGGCAGGATGTTTTTGCTGAAATTTAAGGATGATGATGTCTTAATAGATGAGCTTTCTTCTTTTGCTAAAAAAGAAAAGCTTAAGGCCGCGGCAATGGTTTTTATCGGGGCGTTAAAAAAAGGGGATTTAGTCACCGGGCCCAAGAAACCGGTCATACCTCCGCAGCCCAACAAGGTTTACTTTAAAGACGGCTGGGAGATAATGGGCATAGGCACGATTTTTACCAATAAGTCCGGGCCGCAGATACATATCCACGGCAGCATGGGGAAGAAGCAAAAGGTGCTTACCGGATGCGTGCGGGGAAAATCAAAAGTATTTTTAGTGGTGGAGGCGGTTATATTTGAGCTAAAAGGGGTAAGGGCCACTAAAGAAATCGACCCTGAGACCGGGCTTAATTTATTAAAAATATTATAACACAGGAAATCGGATGAATATTTTTGTGGGCAATTTATTGTTTGAGACTACAGAGGCAGACGTCAGGAAGGCATTTGAGGCGTTTGGCGACGTTAGCTCTGTGGCGATTGTGATGGAGAAAAAAGGGGCCAAATCCAGAGGGTTTGGTTTTGTGGAAATGCCTGTTGACCATGAGGCGCAAAAAGCAATAGCATTATTGGATGGCAAGGATTTTATGGGGCGGATTTTAAATGTCAGCCCCGCGCGCCCTAAGTCAGAAGCGGAAAAAGAGAGAATAAAAAGAAAG
>CAYPRG010000059.1:1187-3707 GCA_964413025.1 uncultured Planctomycetales bacterium | reverse complement strand
AGCCGCTTACTAAAAAGGCAAGCGAGTATGGCGGATACCAAGAAGGAAGGCGGACGCGCAGTTTTATAAAGCGGCAGGTTGAGGCCGGGGTTAAGGAGCCGGTTTTAGCTAAACGAAAGAATAAAGATAATCCGATGCGTTGGCGTAGAAAGAGCCAGCAGAGGGCTCATTTAAATAAAGGCAGTGGTGCTTATGACCGGGCGAAAGAAAAAAAAGGATAATAAAGACGATTATTGCCTCAAGTGCAAAACCCAGGCGGATTGTTGCCGGTTTGGGGCATGGATAGACTTAGAAGAGGCCAAGAAGATAGCGGCTTTGGACCTGAAGGGGATTTTTTTCCATTTAGAAGAAGATGAAGATTTTCCTTCCGGATACCGGGTGGGCACCAGTTATGAAGATGAGCCGTGCTCTTTTCTTGATTCCGACGGCCTCTGCTCAATACATAAAATTGGTTACCACCTGAAACCAAATACCTGCAAGGAGTTTCCTTATGAAAAGGATGAGATATCTTCTTTTGCAAAGGTATTGTGCACCGAGTTCAAATCCAGGATAAAAAAGAAAACTAGGGTGAGGAAATAATGGTTATTACCAGTGGCCGCCTGAAGAAAAACGCAAGCGAGGCGGCACAAAATATTACTCCGGCTGCAAAGGGCCTGCTTAAGACGGGCAGGTTTGTGATCCCCTACAGGATATACGAAAACAAGGGCCCGCATATTATCTGCATCAACGGGGTGCAGCAGTCTATGGCGATGTGGCAGACTTTTATATCCCGTTTTTCCCGCGATTACAGGATAACCCTTTTTGATTTTCCTCATCAGGGCAAGGCCGAGATAGTTTCCGGGCCGGCACAAGCCTCTTTCGAAGAGCAGGTCGGGATACTCAAAGCGGTAATGGAAGAAACCAATGTTAAGCCGGACGCGATTATGTGCGCTGCTTCATGGGGCGGTGTAGTCGCGGTTGCCTTTGCCGCGAAATATCCTCAGCTGGTAAGGAGGCTAGTCCTGGCCAGCCTGGGCACAAGGCCGAACCAGAATATGGTGAAAATCATACAGCAGGGAGCCAGCGTAGCCTTACACAACCGTGAAGCAATGGCTGAAATAATCATAAGGAGTTTCGGTAAAGACCTTCCTGAACGTATTAAGGAAGCGATTGTCAGGCAATTCAAGTCGATGAAGGAAGAAAACCTGCGCGCTTTCTACGAGCACGGGTTGTTCGTTATCTCTTCAAAAAGGTTGAGCGAACTGGTAAATTTAAAAGATATCAAGGCGCACACAGTTTTGCTAAACGGTGAAAGGGATACGATTATAGATCTAGAAGACGTGAAATTCCTTGCCGCTCAAATCCCCAGCTGTGAACTTAGGATCATAAAAGACGCGGGGCATTTTCTGCATATGGAGCGCGAAGATATAATGGATGTCTACGCCGATATCCTTTCCTCCTGCGGCCATAAATCAAAAAAATAAGACAATAAGGAGTTAGTGATGGAGAATAAGCTAAAATTTTACGCGCCATAAGGAAATAACCTTGATTTACGCGGTTTTTGGAGCTATAATTTTTTCATCAAGAGAGGGAGGGATTAATGAATAAAATCAGTATGGCAGCCGTTCTTTCAGGGATTTTTTTCTGCGCGAATATTTATTCAGCTTATTCTCAAGTTCCCATTGTTCCTGCCCCGGCGCAAATTCAGGTTAAAACCGTTGATGTGAATAAAGACGGCACGCCTGACGTGGCCTTTCATCACGACGGTAAAAACGTCACCAAGGTTGAGGCAGATACCAATTTTGACGGCAAGCCGGATGTGACAGTCAATATTAAAGACGGAAAGTTTGAGTCGGCAGAGGCAGACACCGATTATGACGGCAAGCCGGAAAAGAAATTTAGCAGTTCAAAGGAATTCAACGAGTGGGTGAATCGTGAACGCCCTGATTTCAAGGATCAGTTAAACCGTCCTGACTGGGATGTTACTTTGATGAAGTTTTAAGGTGATTTATGGATGATATATATTTGACCAGAAGCGGTTACGAGAAATTATCCGAAGAGCTGGATTACCTGAAAAAAGGAAAACGCAGGCAATTGAGTAAGGCGATCGGGGAAGCCAGGGCGCACGGCGATATCAGCGAGAACGCAGAATACGACGCCGCCAAAGATGCGCAAGGGCTGAATGAAAAGAAAATCGCCGAGCTGGAGTTTAAATTGGCCCGCGCACGGATCATTGAAAATGAGGATATTAAAAGCGATGAAGTTCTAATCGGGGCGACGGTCACGCTCAAGGATGTGGATTCGCTGGAAGTGCTGGAATATACTTTGGTCAGCGAAACAGAAGCTGATTATAATGCCGGAAAAATCTCCCTTACCTCTCCGGTAGGGGCCGCCTTGTTGAACCATAAAGAAAAAGATATAGTTGAGATTAAAGTCCCGGCGGGAATTTTAAGGTATGAGGTATTAAAAATATCCAGATAGGGGCAGCCAAAAATATGGCGGACCTCGGTTTTAATGAAAAATACGGAAAGATAGTTTTAG
>CAYPRG010000059.1:0-1087 GCA_964413025.1 uncultured Planctomycetales bacterium | reverse complement strand
CTAGCGTCAGCAGTTGCCTGAATATCCGCATCAACGATCCCATTGAACTTGATTTTCTCTCCAAAGAAGAAGTCTACGCTTTAAGGAAAAAATATGTAAACCGGCACCCTTATTTAATCAACGGCAGGTATCTTCCCTCTGAACAGCTTTTCGGCGGTATTACAAGCGGCAAACCCTGGTGGGGATTAGAGGGTGTATTCTGTAAAGGTGATGGCAGGCGCAGCATAGACGGCTTCTCCGAGGAAACCCGGTTTTGGGCTAATCCATTTTTATTGTTAGGGTTGGATGAATGCAAGGCTTTTCGCATGGGGGGCAGGCCGTGTTTCGCGGTTTATCCTAAGCCGGTATCTTTTTTATGGTGCGCTTCAGAACGTAAAGCGGTTGTTACTTACGATATGTCGCAATTTCTGCGCCAGAAAGAAGCGGTTTTTGGCCAGGCGAGCGGGATCACCCTTTTTGTAGAAAATTATAATGCCAGGGATTTTGGTTTTAGTTTTATATATGCCCCTCCTGATTTATCAAAGAAAGTTTCTGACGCAGACGGCGGAAGGATACTGAAAGAGCCCTGCGCCCTGACCAGTTTTATCCATTTGGGCAAAAGCTGCGGTTACCCTGGAGGATGCAATAATGCAAGCCCCTATCAGCCCCAGCTTTATATCCGCGTTGATAGCCTTCCGGCCACTCTTTATTGTAAGCTTTGGCATAAGGCGCCGAAAAGCCCCGGCCAACCGGCGGATTTTACCTATATTATTGAATTTGAATGAAGTTACGATTAAAAAACTTGCTTTAAGTTGATTTTAATAGTAGAATAAAAATCAAGTACTCAAGCCTCATTTTAGAAAGGACCTGTGCGATGCAATTTGAAGAGATGACAAAAGAAATAAAGAGTGTTTCTTTCGACGAGATACGCAGCGATGAGGCGGATTATTTTGAGGCGGTAGTTACAAGCGAAGAGCTGGCGAACCTTAACGCCACGCTGACAAAATCTTTTGGCGCGCCGGTGTTTCTTTCCAAGGAGGGGTTTTCCTCCAAGGTGCAGGAAACCATAAGGGAATTCGGGGGGGTTTGGCCGGACCAGACCCTTTAT
>CAYPRG010000058.1:0-7492 GCA_964413025.1 uncultured Planctomycetales bacterium | reverse complement strand
GGACATCGCCCAGCCAGTTTACGTTAAAAACCAGTATTCTCTTATTCTCTTTTTTGGTTACTTTTTTCATCTCTTTTTAAAGCTACGCTGAAATTCCCTGACCGGGCCGTAATAACCGCTCGCCTGTACATAAAAAATAAAAAGGTTGTCCGCATTTTGAGAAATCCTCTGCCTTTTTAAGGCAAAGGCATCGTCGCTGGGAGAATCTATCCCGGGCGAAGTAGACACCGCGGCCAGGTACCCGGCCTCTATAACCATCTTTTTTATTTTAGCATTAAAGAGGCCCTCAGGGTAGCTAAATATCTTAACCTCTTTATCTAATTTTTCTTCCAATATTTTTTTAGATTCAAAAATCTGCCTCTTTAGCTCTTCTTCGGATTTAATATTTACCAGAGGCTCCGCCCCCAGGGCGTGGCTGCCAAAGCTGATAAGCCCTGAATCCCGCATCTCTTTGATTTGGCTCCAGCTTAATTTATCATTTTGAGCGCGCCCTATTTCATCGATAATCACAAACATAGTGGCCGGTAGATTATATTTTTTCAATACCGGATAAATCTGGTCGTAATTATCTCTGTGTCCATCGTCAATAGTGATTGCGATGGTACGGGCAGGAATCTTCCTCTTTTCCTTGATTAGAACGGCCAACTCCTCCAAAGAAATAACATTGTAACGGCGTTCTTTCAAAAAACGCATCTGCCGCTGGAAGGCCTCCGGCGTCACCACAAGCTTATCATCCGCGTTAGCGCCGTAATGGACATAATGATACATTATTATCGGCGCGATATAATGCTGCCTGATAAGGACAGCCAATAAAATCACCGCAGCTAAAAGAATTAAGACTATAAATAAAATCAGCTTTTTGATCCGAGGCATTCCTGATACACCTTTTCAGTTTCTGAAATCATTTTACTAAGAGGGAATTTCTGGTTTATAAAGTCTCTGGCATTATTGCTTAAGGCTGCTGCCTTCTGCCGGTCTTTGAATAATTCCAATATTGCCGCGGCTAACCCTTCTACATCCGCCGGCTTGACCAACAGGCCATTAACCCCGTGCCGGATCAGGTCTTTTATGCCGCCTACTTCCGAACCGATACAGGGAAGGCCGGATGCCATTGCTTCCATAAGCGAAAGCCCTAAGCCCTCGTCCAGAGAAGGTATGACAAATACATCAAGAATGGATAAAACCTCTTTTGTATCCAGGACAGTAGCTATAAATATTATATTTTTTTCAAGGCCTAACTTCTTAGTTAGTCCAACCAACTCTTCCTTCATTTTTCCTTCGCCCACAATGATTAATTGGGCAGAAGGCAGCTCAACTAAAACCGGCTTCATCGCCTCAATAAGATAAGAATGCCCTTTTATATCAGCCAACCGGGAAGTAATCCCTATCAGCGGACCAGAACCCAAGCCCCATCTGTGGCGCAGCCCGGCGCTCCCTATCAGCCTGCCCCTGGATTCTTCCACATCTATTCCATGGTGTATTAATTTTATTTTTTCCTTTTCAAGGCCGCGTTCCTTTATAAGGTACGTCTCTACCGGTTCGCTTATAGCGATAACCTTCGCCCCCCAACAGGGAAAAACTCTGCGGGAAAACCTTTTTTTAAAAAACCCGTGACAGGTAGTAACATGCACCCTGCCTGTTATTTTAGCCAATAGGTCTGCCAACACCCTGGTAGTCCGGCTGTGTGAATGGATAATCTCAATATTATTCTTCCTTACTGCGGGCAATAATTTAAACAAGCTGGCGGCCATCTTAGGGCTTACCTCGCATTTTGTCCTTATAGGTATAGGGATATAAGTTACCCCCGCCTCGGTAAACTTCGCGAGCAGCTCACCGCCGCTTGAAGCGATATACACATTATGGCCCCTCTTTTTGAGATTTCCGGCTAACAATAAAACATAAGTAGTAATCCCGCCCACATCCAGCTCATTTGTAATATGAAGTATATTCATTATTATTATAAAAGTTTAGCCACTGCTTCTAATACTTCTTCGGGAGTTATCAATTCCATGCATCTCCTGGTTTTACATTTAGATTTATAACAAGGGCCGCAGTCTAAATCTTTTTTGATCACGATATAATCCTTTGCCGGAGGCGTATGCCGGCGGGGATCAGTCGGCCCAAAGAGCGCGATAAATGGAACGCCAACCGCCGCGGCAATATGCAAGGGCGAAGAATCAGCCGAAATATACACCGCGCATCTTTTTATTAAACAGGCAAGCTGATTTACCGAAGTTTTGCCGCAGGCATTAATGATTTTCAAATCCTTTAGCCTGCTCATCAAAGTATCCGCGTAGGCTAAATCATTTTCCGTGCCGGTCGCGATAATCCGTATATCCTTACGGCCCAGCCCTTCACAGAGCTTCGCCAGATTATCCAAAGGCCAGGATTTAGTGACCCACCTGGAGCTGGCACTCACATTGATACCGACGATTTTCTGGTTAGTGCTTAACCACTGGCTATTCAAAAATTCTTCAATGTAATTCTGATCCTCTTGCGTCGGCCACAATTCTAACTGAGGGTCTTCCAGCTCTATCCCCAGCATCTTTAATATCCTGAACTGGTGGACAACCGGAGCCAAAAGCGGTTTCTCATCTCTAATGCGGTGATTCAGTAAAAACCCTAACTTACTATTATCGTATCCATAGCGGTCAGGGCCGGCGGACAACCATGCCAGGATGCGGCTTTTACGGTTATTCTGCAAGTCGATAACAATATCAAAATTATTTTTTCTCAAGAGGCCCCCTAAAGCCAGAAGCCCTTTTATTCCTTTATCCTTATTTTTCAAATCACAAACCAATAACTCATTAATATAAGGGCAGCTCAGGAGCAAATCCTTGGAGGCTTCGCCCACCAGGAAACTTATCTTATAGCCTTGTAAGAATTTTTTTCTTATCGCCCTGATCGCGGCGGTAGAAAGAATGATATCGCCCAGGGAACTGAATTTAATAATCAGGATTTTATGATTTTCCAGGGCTTCCTTATATACATCTAATGTCCTCTTTACCATAAGCTCAGCGCTATATTCCTGCCTGACTTTTTCGTAAGCCTTCTGAACCAGATTACCCGCCAGCTTTTCATCTTTCAATATCTTTATGATACCCGCGGCCATGCCCTCGGGATCAGCCGGAGGGACCAGGATGCCGGTTTTGCCGTCTTCGATAATATCGACTACCCCGCCTACCCTTGTGGACACAACCGGCACCATGCATGCCTGCGCCTCCACGATTACCCTGCCGAATGCTTCGGGCACGGTAGTGGCCAACACCAGGACATCCAGATGCGAAAGTATCGTCGGGATATCCTTCTGGCTGCCTAAAAATTCCGTGCAATTGGCCAGGCCCAGCCTGTTTACTAAAATCTGTATCTGCTCTTTATAAGCTTCACGGGAAACAGGAGCGTCCCCAACTATCCAAATTTTAACCCGGGGGATAACCCTGGCCACCTTTGCCATGGCCTTGATAAAATACAAGTGGCCTTTTAAAGGAGTGAGCCTTCCGATTATGCCTATATTGAACTCGCCGCTTTTTTTCTTCACCTCGGCCGGGCATTTAAATTTTTCCAAATCTACGCTGGAAGGTATCAATCTGATACGCTCATAAGGGACGCCGAAATCTTCAATCATATGCCGGGCTATAACATTACTTATGGCAATTGCCCTCTTTGACCATCCCATCACCTGGCTAAAAAGGTGTTTTTTGTAATAGCCGTGGCAGGTGGTGATAAACACGGCCTTGGTCCTGCGGCAGGCAAAATAAGCTATCCAGGCAGGTACCCGGGAATGAGCGTGGACAATCTCTATCTTTTCTTTCCTGATAATTTCCGCAAGCTTAGGGACCATCTTGATCATGGTAAAAAGAGACTTCTCGTGCACCGGCAATTGATAATGTATAATCCCCAGGGATTCCAGGTCCTTGGCTAATTCTCCTCCCGCGGAGACCACCACCGTCTTATGCCCCGTCCTGGCTAAATATTTTACCGAATCAAAAACCGCGGTTTCTACTCCCCCCAGATTTAGCTGCGGGAGTATTTGTAGTGTGTTCATAAAACCTTTCCTATCGCTTGAGCAACTAAAATATTATCTTTTAAGCTGTGAGTTTGCGGTTTATCCCGCCAAATATCATTTACCTTTTTATTGACCTCATCGGGGCGTGCCAAATATATATATTTATTCCCGGCGAAATGCCCGAGGAAACGCTCATGCTTGGGGCTTAGCTTGTTGGTTTTAAAAACTAAAACGTATTTTTTACTGTTCACCGCCTCGGAAATCATAGATATGCTCTCCGGGGAAACCACAACCAGATGGCTCAAGGCCAATATGCCTCCTACTGCCTCCGGGATATTCTTCTCATTAGCGATAATCAGAAGTTTACAGCGGGGGTAATTGGTAAATTCCTCTTTTAAAAGGCACTCAACTTCTGCCGGAGTCCGCCGGGACGTGGTAATCAACACCTCGCCGTCTATTTTCTCCAGGGCATCTTTTATCTGGCCTATTATTTCTCTCATCGAATCAAGACTCAACTTAAAATCCTTAGTATCTCCTCCGAGTAATAACCCCAATACGAATTTCCTGCTAAGCTGGACCCTGGATTTAAGCGCCTGGCCATTCGAATCCAAATAATCGTCATCCACTAAATTTAACGCGCCTTCGGTAATCACAAGATTCTTTCTTTTCAAAGGCATATCATGCTTCTCCATGATCACTAAATTAAACTTTTTCGTGCTTAAAACTGACGGCCGCATGATTACTATGGACTTAGCCAGGTTTTCCCTGGAAAGTATAAAATTGACCGGGGCAACACTGGAACCGCAGGATATTACCAGGTCCGGTTTTATCTTCACAAGGGAATCATAAGTACCTTTTACCAGAAACTTCCTGAAACACCAGAGGCACCCCTGGCTCAATGCCAACGCCGTCCGGGAAAATTTATTATTAAATTTTACTTCTACTATGCCCGTATTTACCTTCATTCCTTTATCCTTCAAATACTTTTCAGCTATCTTCGCTGTTGCCTGGGCCTGCCTGAGATGCCCTGCCTTGCCGTCACTGAGTATCAGGATATTTTTTTCCGGGGTATATTTCCATATCTTATAAGTCCAAAGGTATTCCTTAGGGCAGGCGACGATATGTTTTTCATATATAGCAATAAGCCTTTGTAAATTCTCCTGTACGTCCTTTTGGCTATCCCCGCTTTTTTTGATTTCAAAAGGAGGCTCAACTTTAAATTTAATGTAGGGCCCTTTAATCCGGGTGGAAAAAACCGGGATAATCGCCGCGCCGTATCTTAGGCTTAATTTTATCGCGCCGGTGCTCATGGAAGCGTCCTTACCGAAAAATTTAACTAACACCCCGTCGCTGCCCCCCTGGTCCACGGTCATGGCCACTGCTTCATTTTTCTTAAGCGTTTCGATTAACTTCTTGGTCTGGCTTTCTGTCTGAATAAGTTTAGTGCCCTTCTGGCTGCGGTAAGAATTAAGCAGTTTGTTCATCCGCTCGAACCTGGGCTGCTCGCGAATCAGGATATTAAAAGGATACCCCAGATTTGCCGAAACCAGGTTAGACATCTCCCAGCTGCCTTCGTGTACCACTGCCAGGATTACCCCTTTGCCTCTTTTAAAGCCGCCGGCGATATTATCCAGCCCTTCAATAGTTATGTATTTATCCAGGTATTTTTTGTCCACTGAGGGAAAAATAAACACCTCCGCCAGCGTCTGCCCGAAATCCTGGTAAAATTTCCGGGTTATTCTGGATAGCCCGGATGGCGGGATTTGCCCTCCCAATGCTGTTTTTATATTGGAATAGGCGACAGCCTTATGTTTGGCGTCAAGGAAATAAAATAAATCGCCCAGCCTCTTGCCCAGGAATAAAGTGAATTCGCAAGGCAGGCGCCTCAGGAAAAAACTAAAGGCCTTAAAAAGAATAAAGCTGGCGTAGTCTATTATAGAATCTTTGCTCATCTTCTATTTCCGGTCTAATGCGTAAGTACAAAAATTGCTGGCCAAAAGACGCAAGCTGCAGGCTGCCAAGCCTTGCCGCGTCTTTCTGGGTAGTAATGATAGTACTAATATTTCTATCCCTAGAGGCGCGGACAATCTTCTCCAAGTCTTCTTCAGTATAATTATGGTGGTCTAAAAATTTAAAAGAAAGCCCGATATTCAGGCCTATACTTTTAATCAGATTTTCAAACGATTCCGGGTCGCCGATACCTGAAAACAAAGTAACCCTCACTGTTTTAAGGGCTTCCGGTTTTAACAGCTCGCCGGGTTTATCAATCCGGTAAAAACCCAAAGGTTTATGTTTGGCGGAAAAAATTTGCGCCGAAGGATTGATCCGGCTTAAACAATTTTTCGCATCTTCCCCGCCAGAACCAAGATTAGCCTTGGTCAAAACAAACACATCCGCTCTTTTAAGCGAAGAGAGAGGCTCGCGCAATATCCCCCTGGGCAGAAGGCAGCGGTTGCCGAACGGATTGACGGTATCAATGGCAACAATCTCTAAATCTTTGGCTATCCGCCACTGCTGAAAGCCGTCATCCAGAATAACCGTATCTACGCCATACTCTTTTATGGCTTTCCTGGCAGAGCTTATCCTATCGCTACCAACAATAACCGGAATATCCTCCAGGTTTTTAGACAGCATATACGGTTCATCGCCCATATTTTCATAGTTGGCAATTGCCGAATCGCTATTCGCAAGCTTTCTTTTATATCCCCTGCTAAGTATAGCCACTTTACGGCCCTGCTTCTTTAAGTGGAGAGCGATAAATTCCACAAGGGTGGTTTTTCCTGTCCCGCCTAAGGTGATGTTCCCTACGCTGATGACTTTGCAGCCAAAGCGGCTGGCCCTGCGGGAATTAATAAAAATCATAATCTTTACCGCCAGAAAATAAACAAGGGACAAGGCAAACAAAACTGCCTTGATAGGAATACTTAAAATCCCTTTTTCTTTATCGGTAGCTATATTATAAAAATATTCTTGTGCCAATCATTCTCCTGTTATTTGTTTATTATTTCCATCCTTAAAAACTCCCCCAGAAATAACGATCCTCAGGGCATCGGAAACAGGAATATCCAGAAATTTCACTTCTTCCCTGGGAAAAAAAGCTACGTAACCCGAGAGTGGGCCGGGCGTATTAGGCAGGAATACCGCCACCATCTCCCTGCCGGTTACTTTATTTATTTGCTGGAAGTTCTCATTGGTCAGGAAACCGATAGTCCACATACCCTTAGAGGGGTATTCCACTAAAACTACTTTTTTGAAGCCGAATTCTTTTTGCGCCGAAATAAATTTGACAATCTGTTTTAAGGCCGGATAGATTTTCTTGATTAAAGGCAGAGAGGAAAACCATTTTTCTATAAGCCATAATATCTTCTTACCGAAAAAATCCGTAGCCAGGATTCCTACAAAAAGCAGGGCAAGCAGGCAGATTAAAAACCCTATCCCGGGGATATAAAACCCCATGCTTTTTTCAAAATAAACATTCAGGTATTT
>CAYPRG010000057.1:3478-7648 GCA_964413025.1 uncultured Planctomycetales bacterium | reverse complement strand
CGATAAAGCCAGAAAAATCCCTCGGCAAAGATATAGGCGATGCCGATTAAAGCAAGGTACATAAAATGGTCTGCCACCGGGTATGCCGCTTCGTATGTATGAGAGACCAATACAGGAAAAAGTAAAAGCAGGAAGAATAAACTACCGAAAATAATTTTCCTGGTGTACCTCTTTGAAAATATCACCCCAAAGGTTAAGCAAATTAATAACAAAGGGGAAATAAAATTAAAGGGGGATTGAAAAACTTCCAGCTTTGTGATGTCCGGATAAAAAGAGGACAGTTTGAACGGGAAGAAGGTATTATTAAGATAGTGGACCAGCTGATAAGGTATCAGTAAAAAAGCTTTTGGGTCAGCCCAGCGGCTGTTTACGCTAAGGTCGCTGAATGTGAAACTGGCCATGACTATGCCGAAAGAAAATATGGCAAAAGGTATTTTATCCAGGAATACGCCGGCTGTGGCCTTGCGCTTCTGCAGGTAGTCAATACACAAGAGCACAAACGGCAAAGCAAGGCCCATGGGTTTGGAAAAAAGCGACAAAATAAAAGACCCCAGCGCCAGGCAATAATATCTGCGCAGGCCGGACTTGCGGTAGTAAAGATAGAAAATCAATGCCCAGAGAAAAAAGAACCCGTAGAGCATATCTTTAAACTGGAATGCCCAGGCCACTGATTGCACATGCAGAGGGTGGATACCGAATAGCAACCCGGTAATAAAAGATACACCCGGGCTCCCGCTGATCAAAAAGATAAGCCAGAATACCAGGAGAGAATTGGCAAGATGAAAGATAAGATTGACCAGATGATAATAAAAAGGGTCAAGTTTAAAAAAGTGATACTCCAAGGCAATGCCCAGAAAAACAACCGGCTTGTAAACATCCTGGTGCGGCGAGGAAATTATTTTTCCTATATTGCTCCAGGAGAATTCCTTGATTAAGCTGTTATTGATAATAAATACGTCATCATCCCAATTCACAAAGCCGTTGCTTAAAGAGGGCAGGAAAACACAAAAAGTCGCTGCCAGGATAATAAGAATGGCGATAATTGCTTTGGATTTACGCATTGATTAACCTGTCCTGCCTTTTATTTCTCCAGAACCTGTTCAACTCTCCGGGGCTAAGCAATGCCCCGCCGTTATCTTTCACCCAGGCAATCAGCATAAGATAAACCTCTTCCCAGTGAGGATAATCAGGATTGTTAAAAACATGCTGATGCCAGACAACCGAACAACAGCCCTGCGATTCTTTAACCTTTTTTAGAATGGCTTCCGCTGCCTGCCAGGCACTCTCTTTAGAGCCATCCTGATGGTCGAAAAGCACGCCGTCCATAATCGCCAGCGGAATTTCTAAAACCCCTGTCTGGCTTTCAGAGGCAAGCGAATACAGATAATAAGGCAGGCAGGCTCCGGCCCTGAAACCGTTTATATCCCTAAAACCCACAGTAGTATCGTACTCAATTCCCGCCCCTTGAAAAACTTCCGGCGTGCGCAGAACAGAATAATTCAAAAAATGCTGCCTTCCCCCCGGGATTTTTCTACTCACAACCGCCTCTAAAGATTTTATCTCTTCGCGCAGCAGGGCGCTGTCGCAGCCGGAAGAATAACTACCATGGATACCGGCCTCAAAATTTTTATCCAGGGAGTCCCTGATTTCTTTGGCCAAAGCAGTGTCTTTAGAAATATCATAGTCCGGGTTGTAGAACCAATTCGCCAATCCGGATTTGTTCTTTTTATTCATAGCGTATATATTGAGGCTGGACTTTACCCCATTCTTTTCTTCCAATGCTTTAAGATAACCCAGGTTATTGTATGGCGTCATACGGCTAAACTTACAAAAGGTCCTGGCAAGCTCACCCGGCATTTCAGTGAGTTTCCCGGCTTTGGCTAATTTAGTTATTCTATTCAAACCATGAAATATATGCTTTATCCTGCCTTTCACGGTTTTCTCGATAGCATCTAAATCATGGGTAAGTAAAACCGCGAATTGTTTTCCTGAAGGATACCTGTTTTTTTCCTGACGTTCCACCTTGAATATATCCGCGATAAGCCCCTCAAGGATTAAAAACAGCGTATTTACGTTCGGGCTCTGAAAAATATCTTTGTCCGCCGGTATTTTTCCGGCGCTTGAATCCACCCTTTTCCCATCTCTCTCAAGCACAAGCTCCTGATAACAGGATAGCTGATAAAATGCCTGGGCAAAAAGGTCAAAATTCAGATACACCCTCTGGCCGTCATTTCCCTTATAGTCGTGATTTATTTTCTGGCCGCCGGCTGCACCCCAATCCCGCGAACAATGGATAAAAATACCCTGGCCCTGTTCGGCTTTATGGAAATCATCCAGATAATAAATATTTTTCCACCCGGATGCTTCTTTACCTGTAAACTTGCGAGTTTCAATCTGAATATCCAAAACAGAGAAATCCAGGAACTGCTTCAGGATATAGATGAGTTTATTATCCAGGCTCTCGGCGACAAAAGAAATCTTCATCTTAAATATTTTTGTATTTTCCCGATAGGTATGAAAAGATAAACCTCAGGTGGCTTCGGGATGTCCTCAAGAGTTTAAACTTTGATTTGCCTTTTTTGCGCAGGCGTAGAACGGCTGGGATTTCCACGATTTTTTTTCGCCGGCCTAAAAGCCCGGCGAGTATCTCCAGGTGGATATCTTTTTTGTCCAGGTGAAGATTTAAACCCTGGATAACTTCTTTTTTATACCCCCGGAATACACAGGTGATAGTGCGCACCCTGCCCCCGAAGACCATGCTCAAAACCATATTGCCCAGCCAGCTCACGAAAAGCCGGTAAGGGTCAACACCTTCCACTCTGCCGCCCGGCATATAACAGGAGCCCAAAACCGCGTCAATGGACGGATCACCGGATAATTTCTGATAAATTTTTAAAATCTGGTCCGGCGAATAGCTTAAATCAAAATCAACCGAGATTACATACCGGCCAGCGGCTGCCTTAAACCCTTCGCGCAAGGCCCTGCCCGCCCCTGCGTTTAGCGGATAACCCAAGACTCTAAGCCGCGGCTCTTTTTTCTCCAGTTCTTTAGCCCGCTTAAAAGTATCGTCGGTGGAACCATCGTTAACAAATATGAGCTCCCAGTCAATCCCTATCTTATCAAAAACTTCTTTGATTGCGCGGAAAGTATTCTCAACATTACTTTCTTCGTTGTACATCGGGGCTATGATAGTAAGTTCCATATGATTTAAAATTCCACTACTTTCTCAAATTTAACCTGCTTGTTATCGGAAATACCCTCCAGGAGATTTCTTTCTCCCGAATACTCGGCGCTAAGCTCGCTTTTTTGAAAATACTCCCCTGAACCCATATGAATACTGGTAAACTTATCCCCCCTGGAAAGAAAAACCGGATGCGCGCTCTCCAAACTACTGATTGTATCTGTTACCCGGATTTGTTCATTATCGAATTCGACCTTTCTTAATAAAACACAACCGGCATTTCTCTTCTTAAGCACAAGCGCCTTGACCAGGGCGCATTTTACCAGGTTAGAAAAAAACCGCAAGCGGCCCAGCGATAGGGTAAAAAGCCGGAAAGAAATAAACAGCCCGGGGGTAAAAACCTTCCGGGTTGTCTCGGAAAAACGCGAAGATAGCTCAATACTATCTCCACTGACAGAAGCCACCCTAGAACGCTCCAGGGATTGGCTGGAGAATATTTTTCCGCTTCCTGATTTAAACCGGTACCCGCAATCGCTGTATGACAAACTTTTTTTTGCTTTATCAAATACCTTTATCACCCCGCCCTTGCTTACCCCGACGATGGAATAATACCTGTCTTTACTGTTAATGTAGATGCCTGCTTCTTTATATTGCTTCTGGAATTTTTTCTCAAACGGCAGTTTATCCGAATCGCCTGGCGGCAGCGGATTCAATCCGGCAAAGATATAATTATTCAGCATAGGAAATAAATTATAGGCATCCATCGCCGAAAGGCAGGCGCTATTCTGGGCCTCGATATTTTCCCGCATAAACATGGCGATTGCCCTTGCCGGGGCGATTTTCTCTCCCAGCATTTCAAAGGCAGCGGGAAAATAAAATTCGGTATTACGGCTGGCGTATTCCCCGCCTATGGTATGGTCAGGATGGACAAAAGAAGATAAAAACTCCGTGGCCGCTTTAAGCTTCTCAAGAAGAGCGTCATTTTTTGT
>CAYPRG010000057.1:1234-3378 GCA_964413025.1 uncultured Planctomycetales bacterium | reverse complement strand
AAAAAGTTTTCAGCAGTTTCGTTTTCAATGCCGCGGGAATCTCATCAGGCAATGCCAGAAAAGCCTCTCCGATATAAAATGCGGTGAAAGCAGTGGCGGCAAAACTCTGCTCATTAGGATAGGCTTCATCAAAGGAACCATTGCCATGCTGCAGGCCGGCCCAATACTCCATGCCGGCTAAAATCCATTTCAAGGCCCTTTTATCTTTAAACAAATAATTCCCCTCAAAGTCAGAGGCGTAAAAAAGCGCTAGGGAGCATACCCCCTCCTGGAACCTTGAGCCGGGGAAATCGGTAAATTTCCATCCCCAGTAATTCCGGTCAAAACACCCGTAAGTAACAGACAACAGTTTCCTGTCCTCTAAAGACAACAAAAGAGGGATTTTTTTCAGGGCTACGGAAAGATAAGGATTAATTTTTTGCATTGCGCTCACCTGTCTTTTCTAAAATCAAGAAAACTAAACGCCGCGGAGCAAAGCCTGAGGCCTTCTGAAAAACTGTTTATATTCGCCAGCTGCCTTATGATCATCCGGGGATTGAGATAGACGGCCCGGTAGGCCTGGCTATACAATTGGCGCATCTTCTCTGCGCTTAGCCCTTTTGGGATAAATTTGGGGCTGTGTGATACCCGTAAATCACTGAATTTTTCGTAGGACAAATTGCCGAACTGACAGGCAGTCTGCCAAAGTTCTGTCCCGGGGAAGGGAGTCATGAAAGCAAACGAGGGGTAATGCAAAGGCAAAGAACGGGCAAAATCTATGGTCTGACGAATAGTCTCTTCAGTGTCCGTTGGGTTGCCGATAATAAATGAAGCCTGAACCTTAAGCCCGGATTCCCTTGCCCAACCGCACACCTGCCTTGCCTGCTCGAGGGTAATCTTTTTTTTCAGGGTATCCAATACTTCCTGGTTACCGCTCTCCAATCCAAATCCTACCAGCCAGCACCCCCGTTTCTTTATCTCCTCAAAAAACCTTTTGCTTTTTACCGTGTCCACCCGCAAATTACAGGCCCAGCCGATTTCAATTCCCTTTTTCTTGAGGATATCAAAAATCTTCAGCACCCGCTCTTCCACCAGATTAAAAGTATCGTCGTTAATCTTTATTTCTTTTGCCCCGAATTTCCTGACCAGAAGCTCTATTTCGTCAGCAACATATTCAGCGCTATGGAAACGCGCCTTCTTCCCGAAAGGGGTCTGGCAAAAAGTGCACTGGAAAGGGCAGCCCCGGGAAGTAAATATATGCACCAAGGGCAATTTCTTATAAAACATTTTCTTAGGATGGTATCTTTTTAAATCCGGGAGCAGGTCTCTTGCCGGAAAAGGCAAACTATCCAGTTCTGCGATCGGCTCGCTGGCTTCATTCTGGATTATCTGGCTTTCCTTCCTGTAAACCAGCCCTCTTAAACCTGAAAAATCTTTGTTCCCATTCTCTATATGTTTAACTAATTCAGGCAGGCTTCTTTCGCCCTCCCCGATTATTCCAAAATCAAAATACGGCCAACTTAAGGTTTCTTTTCCATAACCCGAGATGTGCGGACCGCCGATGACTACGGTTATCTTGGCGAAGGCCTGTTTAATCTTTTTTGCCAGTTCCTCTGCTCCATTAATCCCTAAAGTGGTGGCATATAAACCTATGAGCCCCGGAGCTTCCTCTTTAATTTTTTTTAAAACCTCTTCTTGCGAAAGCCCCAGAAGGTTGGCGTCCAGTATTTTTACCTGATGTCCATCTTTTCTTAAAACCCCCGCCAGATAACAAAGGCCCAGAGGAGGCATTACCGCGCCTAAGCGCGCGAATTTTTTCCCATAAGCCATTACCGGGTCTATCCGGAGGTTAATTAACAGTATTTGCATATAATATTATGATTATGAAATCAGGCCGGCTCCAACCTGTATTTTATGCGCTAAATCAGCCAGAGATTTTATTTTCGCCAGGGACTTTATTATATATCCCGGACGCATGTAGAATTTTTTGTAAGCCAATTTATAATAAGATTTAAGTTCTCCGGCGGTAAGCCCTTTCGGCACGTATAACGGCTCCTGATATCTGGCTAGCCTGAAACGGCTCCAGTCGGAAAGGTCTGCCCCTTCTTTCATGGCGATATTGTAAAACTCAGTGCCCGGGTAGGGCGTAGCCAGGGAAAAACTGG
>CAYPRG010000057.1:0-1134 GCA_964413025.1 uncultured Planctomycetales bacterium | reverse complement strand
TCCTCAAAACAAAAAAGTTTTATGGCAAATTTTCTGGATGCCTCTTCTAATTCTGCGACGATGTTTTTGGCGCTGCGTACCCTTACCGTGTGCTTAAAAATTATATCCTGTCCGCAGAATATACACTGGTAAGGACAGCCCCTGGTGGCTATGATATTGGCAAACCTTTCGCCGTATGAGCCAAGGTAATAACTGGCTTTGTATTTTTCCGTCGGTAAAAGATGCCTGGCGGGAAAAGGCAGCTCGTCGATTTCGGGTATTAATTCCCTGTCCGGATTAGAGATGATATTGCCGTTATCCTTAAAAGAGACTCCCTTGATTTCTTTTAAATTTACCTTTCCGGCAAGGCTTTCTAAAATATCAACCGCGGTTTTTTCTCCTTCGCCGCGGACCACAATATCAATCTTTGACCTTTTTAAGGTTTCTTCGGCAAGCGCGGTGGCATGAGGGCCTCCGGCTATTACAGCAGCCCGGCCATTCCAGGCCTTGACTACATCCGCCATCTCGATCACAGTGGCAATCACAGGCGTAGTCGAGCTGAAACCCACGCACCCCGGATGAAACTGCTCCAGGTAAGCCCTGAAGCCATCAACGGTTATCTTCTCGGCATCGCAATCTAAAACCTTTACCGTATATCCTTTTTTTTCTACATAGGCAGCCACGTAGGCCAAACCGAGGGGAGGCTGAGGGGAACTTGCTTTTTGTACTATGCCATAAATACCTTCCGCAGGCGGATTCACTAATAAAAGGTCAACTGCCATAAAAGGTATTCTACTGCTTTCCAGAGGCGATTTCAAGCTTATTCACGGCGATTTCATTAGTTTGAGCTATCCTTTTGTGATATAATATTTTCACTTAAGAGGGCATAAAAATGAAAAAAATTATCAGTATAGTCGGGGCCAGGCCGCAATTTATCAAGGCAAAATTGCTCTTTGACGGCCTGAAGAAAAAGGGGGTCAAGCACCTCCTGGTGCATACCGGCCAGCACTACGACTATGCGATGTCAAAGATATTTTTTGATGAGTTAGATATCCCCGCGCCCGCTTATAACCTCGGCGTGGGCTCACATACAGCTTGCCTCCAAACCGCCCTGATCATCGATAAATTGGAAAAGGTCTTCCTGAAAGAAAAACC
>CAYPRG010000056.1:0-7963 GCA_964413025.1 uncultured Planctomycetales bacterium | reverse complement strand
ACGCCTGGTTGGCAAAAGACATATCCATAACCTGCGCCGGATGGCCTTCGGCAGCTGCCAGGTTTATCAAGCGGCCATCGGCTAACACGTAAATTTTCCTTCCGTCTCTTAAAATATATTCAACCGTGAAATCACGGATGGTTTTCTTTGTCCGGGATATTTTCTCCAGGCCCGGCAAATCTAATTCTACATTGAAATGCCCGGAATTCGAGACTATGGCGTTATCTTTCATGATCTTAAAATGTTCTTGCCGTATTACGTTTATATCCCCGGTAACGGTGACAAATACATCACCGGCCTTCGCGGCATCCTTGATAGGCATCACTTCAAAGCCGTCCATACAAGCCTCTAAACCGCGCAGAGGGTCGACTTCTACCACAATAACTTTAGCACCCAGGCCCTTGGCGCGCATAGCCACACCCTTACCGCACCAGCCATAGCCGCAGACTACAAAGTTCGAACCCGCCAATAATTTATTGGTGGCGCGGATTATACCGTCAATCGTCGATTGCCCGGTGCCGTAACGGTTATCAAATAAGTGTTTTGTCTGGGCATCGTTTACCGCGATAATAGGATAGCGCAATTTCCCCTGGCTGGCTAAAGCCCGCAGCCTGATTACGCCGGTAGTGGTCTCCTCTGTCCCGCCGATAATATTGGCGTGCATGGCAGGTGTCCGCTGGTGAATAGTCGAGACCAGATCCGCCCCGTCATCCATGGTGATATCCGGCTTAACCGCCAAAACCGACTGAATATGCCTGTAATAAGTCTTAGTATCCTCGCCCTTGATGGAAAAACATGAAACCTTCAGGTTCTTGGCCAAAGATGCCGCCACATCATCCTGGGTGGATAAAGGATTAGATGCGCAAAGATATATCTCGGCGCCGCCGGATTTTAATACTTCCATCAAAACTCCGGTCTCGGTAGTCACGTGCAGGCAGGCAGCAACTTTAAGGCCTTTTAAAGGCCTCTCTTTTTCAAAACGCGCCGCTATCAAGCCCAATACCGGCATATTATTGCGCGCCCATTCAATCCTCAACGCGCCTTTTTTAGCTAATCCTATATCCTTGATATCATAATTCATGTGCGCTCCCTCGAAGTTTTAATTAAATTTATAATTTAGATGCTTGTTTTTTAAGAGTTGCCGCCTTATCCGTGGCCTCCCAAACGAACTCCGGTTCCGGCCTGCCGAAATGCCCGTAACAGGCGGTCTTTTTGTATATCGGCTGCAATAAATCCAGAGACTTGATCGTCCCCTGGGGGGTCAAGTCAAAGTTCTGGCGGATAAGCTTTACAAAGTTATCATCGGAAACCTTGCCTGTGCCGAATGTATTCACATAGATGGATAATGGTTCAGCATAACCGATAACATAAGACAGCTGGACGACAAATTTATCAGCTAACCCGGCAGCAACCATATTCTTGGCAATATACCGGCACATATAAGCCGCGGAACGGTCTACTTTAGTGGGGTCTTTTCCTGAAAAAGCCCCGCCGCCGTGCGGAACGGTCCCGCCATAAGTATCTACGATGATTTTTCTTCCGGTCATGCCGGTATCTGACTGCGGCCCGCCGATAAGAAACTTTCCGGTCTGATTAACGTAATATTTTGTGTCCTTGTCGATTAAGCCTTTCAGCACCGGCTTGGCGATCACATCAATCATCTCCTGGCGCGTTTTGGAAGTGATCTGCTGCCCGCTTTTATCCAGCACCTCTTCGGTATGCTGACAGGCAAGCACTACTGAATCAACCCGCTTAGGTTCCTGATTCTCATATTCCACGGTTACCTGGGATTTGCAATCCGGCCCGAGGTATTTTAAGGTATTGTTCCTGCGCACATCAGCCATATGCTTTACCAATTTATGCGCCAGGGTTATAGGAAGAGGCATAAGCTCTTCAGTTTCGCGGCAGGCGTAACCAAACATGATCCCCTGGTCTCCGGCGCCGCCGGTATTTACGCCCTGGGCAATATCAGGCGACTGGCTGTTTATGGTATTAATAATCGCGCAAGTCTCATAATCAAAACCGTACTTGGGATGAGTATAGCCTATTTCTTTGATGACATTACGCGCTAATTTCTGTATATCAATGTAGGCATTAGTGGTGATTTCCCCGCCTACTATCAAAAGGCCCATAGTAACATAAGTCTCGCATGCCACCCTGCTTTTCTCTTTATTCTTGTCCTGCATCAACACCTGATCCAATACCGCGTCAGAAATCTGGTCGCAGACCTTATCCGGATGCCCCTCCCCTACCGACTCAGAAGTAAAAAAATGTTTTCGCGATGACATTCAATCCTCCTTTATTTATTGATAAACCTTTTCTTTGCCTCGTTATAAAATTTATGGTCTCCGATGTCATACCAGCGGCCGCTGAATATGGCCCCGTAAACCGGGACCTTTCTTCTCAGCCAATCAATATAAAATCCGGTAGCGTCATTTTCCCCGAGATGAATCCTGGCGTATTCCTTAATCAGGCTCAAGTTCTCTTTTGGAAAATAATACAGGCACATTGCTACCAAAGTTGAATCCGGGTCAGTAGGCTTCTCCCGAAAATCAACCAGCTTCTTTTCTCTGTCCAGCTTGACCACGCCGTATTTTTTGGCTTCTGATTTATCTTTTATATCGTAAACGCCTATTGCCGGATAAGGCTTATTCTCTTCGGCAAAAGAGATAAAATCATCCAGGTTCCCGCCAAACAAGTTGTCCCCGCCTATAACCAGCAAGTCGTCTTTAATCCGCTTCCTGGCTACAGCAAAATACATATCTCCGACCGCCCCGCGCCTCGACCCCAGAGTCTTAGTCAAGTCGTCCACCAGGCTGATGCGTTTACTGCTCTGCAGCTGGTCAGCCCATTTTCTAAAACGGGATATAAATTTACTGTTTGTAACCACGATAATCTCATCTATCTCGCCTATTGCTTCCAGCTTATCTATGATGTAATCGATTATCGGCCTTCCCTGCACTGCTAAAAGCGGCTTGGGAAATTCTTTGGTCAAGGGATATAACCGGGTGGCATAGCCTGCTGCTAAAATCAACGCCTTCATTTATTAGTTTCGCCCTCTGGTCATTTACCTGCTAACTGGTTTTTTAAAAAAGTGACCCTTTCTACCGGAGTAGGGTCTATCCCATAGAGTATGGCTAAATAATATGAAATAAAATCCCCGGTATATACCAGGGAAAAAATCCTGCTTAGTAAATCCGGCCCCTGCGACCAGATTTCTATTACGTTTATCCTTTCCTTCTTAAGTATATCCCCGGTAATATCCATTCTCTTGGCCACGCGGGGATGCATACCCTTATCCCTCAACATCAATACTACAAAATCCTTGAATAATTTTTTGGGGTTCTGCCAGCCGACAATCTCATTATGGTTCATCTCGGGAAAAACATGCCCCGATGCCAGAGATTTAGAATTTTCACTGAGTTGCCCCCGCAGCCGGGTCACGCAGACATCAAAGTGGGTAGAAGCCGAATAGATTACCGGAAATTTATTTAAAAGCTTGGCTGCCACTGCCTTGGCAATATTATCCTTCTGGGCCACCCCAGGGCCGACGTTTCTCTCCCTCAAGCTCTCAAGCAGGACAATCATCTGCTCAATCTGCTGCCGCGGGTCTTTAATCAGGCCCAGCCTGGATAATACGCATAAAGGCACTATGCTTAGATACCCCAAGGCGCACCTGGGCGGCAGGCTCGCCGGTATTTCAATAAAAGTAATATTGTCCTTTTGCGCGGATTGTTTTAAGGAACCCCCCGAAGAAACAGCAATAATAGTGGCGCCCTTACTTTTTGCTTCAGCATAAGCGCTTAGCGTCTCTTCGGTGTTTCCTGAATAGCTGGATATAAATACCAGCGTTGAGCTATCCACATAAGCAGGAAGCCGGTATTCACGCAATACCTGAATAGGGGTTTTGCTTTCAAAATATAAATATGACCTGACCAAGTCTGCTCCGATTGCCGAACCGCCTAAGCCGCAGAATACAATACTCTTGAAACTCCTGCCTTCAAAGGCTATTCCGGCATCTTCGGCTATCTGTTGAGCAGCCCTGCATTGCTCGGGGAAATTAAGCAGCAGGTTTAACATACCCGACTTATCGAATTTATTCAGGTCTTTCAGGTTCAAACTTCTTTTCATTTTATTTTTAAAATATCTCCCAGCATTTTCTGGCTGAAATCTTCTACTTCTTTTCCCGTGGAGAGGCCGAGCACGGATGCGGCAATCTCCTGCGCCTGGCTCAGGGTAACCGAACGGATAATGAATTTTAGCTCCGGTATAATCTGGGGCGGCATGCTGAATTCATCAAGGCCCAAACCCAGGAGTATCAGGGCAAAACTCGGCTCACCGGCCATTTCCCCGCACATCCCTACTTGGATATTGGCATTGTGCGCGGAATCAATTATGTTTTTTATTAACCTTAAAACCGCCGGATGCGCAGGCTCATACAGGTAAGCCACCTTTTCATTTGCCCGGTCAACCGCCAGGGAATACTGGATCAGGTCATTAGTGCCTATGCTGAAAAAATCCGCTTCCCTTGCTAATATATCCGCGGTCATAGCCGCGGAAGGAACCTCTATCATTACCCCGACTTTCAGGTCGTTATTAAAAGCTTGGCCCAGGACCCTTAATTCTTCTTTTGCCTCTTCCAGTATTTTGTTCGCCTGCCTCAACTCTTCGATTCCGGAAATCATCGGATACATCATTTTCAGGTTGCCGTGCACCGAGGCTCTTAATATCGCCCTGAGTTGCAACTTAAAGATGTCTGGGCGTGCCAGGCAGAACCTGATAGCGCGCCATCCTAAAAAAGGCTGCATCTCATGAGGGATCTTGAACTGGGATAAAAATTTATCGCCTCCCAAATCCAGGGTGCGGATGATAACCGGATAAGGCTTCATCTCTTCGGCCACATATTTATAAGCCTGGTAATGCTCTTCTTCCGTAGGGAGGTCTTTCCTGTTCATATAAAAAAATTCGGTACGGTAAAGGCCTATGCCCTGGCCGCCATGCAACTTTACCGAAGGGACCTCGTCCGGAAATTCTATATTGGCATTTATGTCTACAATTTTACCGTCAAGGGTAAGCGCGGGGAGGTCTTTTACCGATAAGAACCCCTGGACTATGCCTTTTATTTTATCTGCTTCTTCGCGGTAGATGCGCAGGGTCTCTTCATCGGGATCCACGATCACAATACCCCTGCCGCCGTCTACGATTAAAAGGTCATCCGTCTTAATTTTAGTAGTCGCCTCTTCAGCGCCGACTACCGCCGGTATCTCAAGGGACTTGGCCATGATCGCGGTATGGGAAGTCTTACCTCCGGCAGCGGTGACAAACCCGGAAACGCTCTTTTTGTGCATAGCCGCGGTATCCGAAGGAGAAAGATCGTGCGCGACTACTATGACCCTTTCCTGCAGGTCCCCCAATCCCTTAAGCTCTTTGCCTAAGAGATTGCGTAATATCCTCTTGCCTACATCATTGATATCGGCAATGCGCTCCTTCAGGTATTCGTCTTCTATCTTCAAAAAGACACCGATGTATTTCTTCAGCACCTCGGAAAATATGTAGGCTACGCATAACTGCTCTTTTTTGAGCCTGGAGATAACTTCTTCAATAAGCATGCGGTCCTCAAGGACCAAAAGGTGGGCGTCAAAAATCTCCGCCTGTTCCTGCCCCATATCTACCGCTATCCGCTTCTGTAAATCTATAATCTCCCGGCGGGTCTTAATCAGGGCTTCTTCAAAAAGCTGTATCTGGATGGGTATGTCTTCCTGGCGTATCTCTTCGCGGGTAATAGCAAATTCTTCCTTGCCTATTTTGTAGGCCTTGCCTATACTTATCCCCGAAGCCGCAGCTATGCCTTTAAGTTGAAACATACTTACTCCTCACTGCTGATAATTTTCTCTAACTCCGCGACTGCCTGATGCGCGTCAACGCCCTCCGCCTCAATGATAATCGCGCTGCCGTTTTCCACCCCTAACATCAGAATCCCCATAATAGATTTGCCGTTGACTTCTTCCTTCTCGTACCTGATAATGATGCGGGAGTCAAATTTATTGGCAACCTGCACGAATACCGCCGCCGGGCGTGCATGCAGGCCCTGTTTATTTTTTACTGTTAATTTTTTCTTCACTAACGCCATCTTTTTACCTGTTAGATTTCTTCAATAAACCCTAAAATAATCTTCGCTAATTTTAAATGGTCGTGCCTGATCACGTCATCGCTGACCACGAAATCATCTTCAATCAGGCGGTAACCCATATTTTCAATGTTCTCCCTGTCGCTAACCACAGGGCATGAATTCTGCTGTTGGTAGCGCTCCAGCATATCCGCGGGAATCACTCCTGAATTTACGATACAATAATCTATCACCCGGGGATGGCTGTGGCTGATAAGAGTCTTTATATGGTCAGAGACCTTATAGCCGTCAGTTTCGCCGGGCTGGGTCATTACATTACACACATACACCTTGACCGCGGCTGAAGCAGCAATGCTATCGGTAATCCCTTTTATCAAAAGGTTGGGTATGATGCTGGTATACAGCGAACCGGGGCCGAGAATTATAATCTGGGCCTCTTCTATAGCTTTCATCGCCTCGGGGGTTGCCTGAGAGCGGGCAGGCCTGAGGCTGACCCTGCTAATAGGTTTATGGGCCTTGGGAATCTTGTTCTCTCCCTCGGTAATCGAGCCGTCCTTGTGCTGGGCTACCAGGATTACATTATTTAAGGTAGAGGGGATAACCTGGCCCCTCAACGCCAGAACCTTACTGGTTTCCTTAATCGCCTTTTCAAAATCCCCGGTCAGCTTGGTCATTACGGTAATAAAAAGATTCCCAAAACTGTGGCCGGATAATTCGGAACTGCTATCAAAACGAAACTGAAATAAATCGCGCATCAGTGCCGGCGCGTCCGCCAGGGCTACTAAGCAATTACGGATATCCCCCGGGGGCAGTATATCAAATTGCTGCCTCAGGCGCCCGGAAGAGCCGCCGTCATCGGCAACCGTAACTATGGCGGTAATATTAGAGGTATATTCCTTAAGCCCGGAAAGTAATACTGACAAACCCGTCCCCCCGCCTATTGCCACAATCTTGGGGCCGCGGTTGAGCTGTTGCTTATGATACAAAATATCTACAAGTTCGTTTCCTTTTGAAGAGGGCATAAAGGCGGCGATGAAAGAACGCATCAGGTGTTTAATGCCCAATATCAGAAGTATAATTCCGGAAATCAATACTACCGCGTCTAATACCTGGATGATCCAATATTCTTCGCTGCGCAGGCGGCTGGAGCTTAAGACCGTCAGGATTACCCCAAAGGCGCTTAGGCCGATCCACCGCTTTATACCTATGCCCGGATGCAGCCACTTAAACATTTCCTGGAATTTAGGGTTCATTGTCCCTAGACCTTTTTTTCGTCTTCTTGTATTATTATCTTTACTACAGCTTTATCATCGGTACAGGCGCGTAAACTATCGCGGAAATATTTGTCTTTGAGGAGCCGGGAGATTCTTGCCAGGGCCTTTAAATGCGGGCCGGCTGAATCCTGCGGCGCTAATAATAAGAAAAATATGTATGCCGGTTCTCCGTCTAAAGAATCAAAATCCAGGCCCTTTTTGGAAAGGCCGAAAGCCGCTACCAGTTTTTCCACGCTATCCGATTTTGCGTGCGGGATAGCTATGCCCTGGCCGATAGCAGTAGAGCCCAGAGATTCCCTGGTCATCAGGGCATCAATAAGTTTATTGCGATGGCGCTTCTCAACTTCTCCGGCGTTAACCAAAACATCCACCAACTCCTTGATCACATCTTCTTTCTTTGTGGATTTAATATCGGTAATGATTGCCTTCTTGGATAAAAAGTCCATAATCTGCATATATTTCTCCTTTCAAAACTTTATAATCTAGATTTACTTCTTTGTCGCAAAAGTAAGCGGGAGACGGGATTCGAACCCGCGACATCAACCTTGGCAAGGTTGCGCTC
>CAYPRG010000055.1:0-7989 GCA_964413025.1 uncultured Planctomycetales bacterium | reverse complement strand
ACCTCCTTATTTGACTTGTTCAATAATGGAAACCAATACCTTTATTTTACATCAAAAAAGATACTCTGCAACAAAAGACTTTCCCATAATCATGCGTGCAAAGCTTCCATAACCGTTTCTGGGCTGACTTCCGCTACTTTAAGCAATGCCAATGCCGGGCCTTCGGGTTTTCTTCTGCCTTGTTCCCAATTCTGTAAAGTATCAATGCTTACCCCGATCATATGGGCAAATGTAGCCTGAGATGCGTGAAGCTTCATCCGTATTCTTTTTACTACTAAAGGATGAAACTTAAAAACTCTGGCGGTTTTTACTTTACCGGAATGTATTTTTCTGGCCTGGCCTATACTCGTTATTAAATCTTTAAAATCTTTATTTTTCACAACACGCCCCCCTTCACATATTTACTTAACATTTTCAACTGCTCATCCGTTAAATCATCTTGTTCTGACTTCTTATAAGGGAATAACATATATATCATTTCATCCTGCGCATACCAGTAATATATAATCCTTAATCCGCCCCTTTTCCCCTTGCCTGGGATGTCCCATCGCAATTTCCTTAAACCCCGCCCTCCCGAAATAAGAGCTCCTATTTCGGGATTAATCACCAACGCCCATTGCAACTTTCTATATTCATTATCGGAAAGAACGTTTTTTATTTTCCGCGTAAAAACATGGGTTTCAATAATTTCCACATCATTTTCCCTTCAGTTAAAGTATACGCCATTGACGTATACTTGTCAACCCTTTATTTTATTTATCCGCCATTTTACTATGTCCATTTCTAGTATAATAGACGCAAAGGATAACAGAACCTAACAAGAATTATTTAGCGTGGCTGCGGATCCGCCGCTTGGACATTTGGCAAGAAAAAAGGCGCTGATTGCTCAGCGCCAAATTTGGCTCCCTGATAGAAGCAAATATCCGATTTAAAAAGTAACCACCTTATCGCTCTCTTTTACAATCTCATACATATCTTTCATTGTATTAATCGGGCACATCTCGGAGCCTTCCTGCTCTCTGCTTTTAATGCATGTCCCGCAGGCGTAAATTTTCCCTCCTGCCTGCATAAATTTCTCCGCCTGCTCAACGGTATTGAATTTATCAACGCTGATTTTTTGATACTCAACGCCTTTACCCATAAAAAACACTTTGACCTCATCCTTCTGCCCTATGGCGAAATTAGCGTACCTGAGAGCATTCCAGCAGGTTTCAACGTCATTACTTGAAATTACTATTCCTATTTTCATAATTCTATAGCACTCCCTTCTCTGGCCCTGATGAAGCCGCGCCCGAATGCTGAACGTATCGCTTCCGTCGCGCGCTTGCCGGTGCAATGCATCGGGGCGATCCTGCGGACACCAGAAGCCTTTAAATCCCCGGCAACATTCTGAATTATCCCCTCCGTTTTATATTTCAGGTGGAAACCGCCGATAAGCAAAGAAATATCCTCATGAAAAACCTCTTTAACATACTTGACGATATTCGCCACTCCGGGATGGGCGCATCCGCATATAAGCGCTAAACCGTCACCCGCCTTTATTACAAGCGACTGCTCGTAAATCTTCCTGCCTTCCGACTCTCCGTAAAGCTCTCCCGTAGAATAAACGCCTTCTTTAATCTGCGTCAACCCTGCTGCTTCAATGACCTTGGCCCCGGAGGAAACAATCCTTTCCTTTATCCCTTGCTCGAATCCCGGGCAAATATATACCGTGATATCTTTGCGGCCCGCCAACAAACCCCATAATCCGGCGACATGGTCCCAGTCGTCATGCGACAAAACAATGTATTTAATCTTTGAGGTATCAATTTTAAACTTGCGGATGTTTTTTAGAAAGACCTTGGGGCCGCCAAATGTGTCAAACAATATATCTTCGCCGATCAAAAAAGAAACGCCCCATCTGCGGATAAAACGCTCAAACCTGCTTGACCTTGTAGCGATGATCTCAATCTGCATCTTTTAAGCCTTAAGTAAATAATCCGCTATTGCCCGGTAAAGAGTGCTTACTGAAAGTATCGAACAATGCAGGTGATCTTCAGGCAAACCTTTCAACCGCGCGATTACTTCACCCGCGGAAATCGAAAGCGCCTCTTTTATAGTCTTATTCTCTGCCAATTTTGCCGCCATTGCCGCGCAGGCCCGGGTGGCATGGCAACCTTCTGTGTAATATTTTACCCCGGTGATCTTATCATCCTCGATCACCAGATAAAATTCCATGGCGTCTCCGCATGGCCCTTTCAGGTAAGAAGAACCCGCCGGATCATTCATCCTGCCAAAATATTTAGGGTCATTTATCAGTTCAATCACATCTTTCGGATACTCAGCAAAGCCCGCTCCATTATCATGCCCCATCCCGCTCCTCCTATAATTTTATGCCCCTGCCGCAAGGTTATTCTTTCCGGCCAAAACCGGAAGCTTTTCTTCGCGCAGGAAACTGCTGATATTACCCAATTTGATATTATATCCTCCCGGCTCATTGGAAATCAAATACTGTTTATGTTTATCCAGGCCGCATAGAGGCGCGCTATTGCCGGCGTATGACGCGATAAAATCTACCCCTTTTTTAGTCAAGACAAACACCGGGACCTGTTTTGAGATTTGCAGAAAAGCTAAAGCTCCGATTTTCTGACGAATTTCCCAGGATGCGCAACTCCAAACGATATCCGCGTAACCATGGATCTGTTCAATTTCCGCCGCGGCCGCCCCTGTAGTGCAAACCACAAGAATGGTAATAACCGCTCCTCCGGATGTTTCCAGGCGCCGGATCTCTCTTAGCTTTCCGGAATCATGGCCGCTGACCGTAACCGCTATCCTCTTATACCCGGCATCTATTGCTTTCTCAACTCCTTTAACCTGATCGATCAAAGCGCTATCAAAAACTATATGGCAACCCAATTTCTTAAGCCGCGTTATAGTCTCCCTGATCGGAGAAGTAAATAAAAGGCTGTTCATCCGCGCGCCTATGCCCTGCACAACTTCAGGGCTGTCCGCCACCACAGTTCCCGCCCCGTCGCAGACAACCACCGCGGCGTCTATTGAATGCTTCTTCAGGGCAAACATAAGCATCTCAGAAGCGCCATAGGGGATAGAAATACCGCCGCCTGATAATTTCCGCCTGGCGGTAAAAAATCCGAAATCCCTGATCTTGGATTCTATCGCGTTTCTTATTTCCTGCCTGACTATCTTCTTATCGGCGCCGTCTATCCCCTTGAAGCCCTTATAGAGATGGCTTGCCAACGGGCACGATGTGATCTTCGGGTCAGTCACATTTATCACCTTGCCTGCCGAGACACTGATAAACGAAGAAAAATACCGCAAAACGTGTATATCGCGCCCCGCCTCATTTACCATTATCAATCCTTCAGTAGCTCCCAGATCTTCCTGATCTCATCCCCTGCCGGGCACTGCCCGTATTCGACAATAGTCTTTCCTGCAACCAGCGCCTGGACTACTGTTTTATCAAAGGCGATCCTGCCGATAACCGGAATATCCTTCTGGCGGCAAAAAGCCTCGATTTTTTCTGTCATTGCCTGATTTAAATCATACTTATTCACTACCAGCTTGACCGGAATATTAAAATGCCCGGCTACATCCATCACCCGCCCGGCATCGTGCAGCCCTGAAAGCGTCGGTTCAGTCACGATCAAGGCGCGGTCAACCCCTGACAACGAAGCGATAACAGGGCACCCTATCCCCGGAGGGCCGTCAATGATCACATAATCCAAAGATTTTTTTTCCGCTAATTCACTGGCTGCCTGCCGTATCTTCGCCACTAATTTGCCTGAGTTTTCTTCGGCTATCCCTAGCCTGGCGTGTATAAAAGGGCCGTATTTAGTATCGGAAATAAACCATTCCCCGGCGGTATTTTCCTCCATGCCTATAGCGCCGTAAGGGCATATATGGCCGCAAAGGCCGCATCCCTCGCAGGAAAACTGCTCAACGCTGAAATCCGGCTTTATAGCGCCAAACCTGCATACTGAAAGGCATTTCCCGCATTCCTTACAAAGCCCCTTGTCAATAACCGCGGACTGGCCGCTTTTAAATTCATGGCGCTCCTTTACCTCAGGATGTAACAAAAGGTGCAGGTCAGCGGCATCCACATCGCAGTCAACCATGACCTTGCTATTTGCCAGGGATGCCAAAGACCCGGTGACAACGGTCTTTCCGGTCCCGCCTTTTCCGCTAATGACTGCTATCTGTTTCATTCTTTATTCTGCAGATATTCAAATACAGGTTGATAAACTTATCCCGATAGGAAGCGTCCTTTTCCACGATTGGAACGCCTTCAGAATAATTAACCGCTATATCTTTACTGAAAGGGATCTCCATTAAAATAGATATGCCTTCTTTCCGGCAGTAATCCTCTACTTTGCCGTCGCCGATATCGGCTCGGTTGATCACTACCCCAAAAGGTATTTTTATTTTCCGTAACACCTCTACCGCTAAAATAAGGTCATTAAGCCCGAAAGGGGTCGGCTCAGTGACCAAAATACAGAAGTCACTTCCTTTAACCGCGGCAATCACAGGGCAGGATGTCCCGGGCGGCGCGTCAATGATCACCGTCCTTAACGGGTCGATATGCTGTTTAACCTGCCTGATGACCGGAGGCGACATCGCCTCGCCTATATTAAGGCGGCCGTGGACAAACCGGAATCCGCCTTTCCCGCCTTTTTCAATAACCCCTATCTCTCTATCGGTTTCTTTAATCGCGCCTTCCGGACAAAGTAAACTGCACGCGCCGCAGCCATGGCATAGATGCGGAAAAATAAGTACATTTCCCTTTTTCCCCTCGCTCCCCGGTATTACCGCGATAGCATGATACGCGCACACTTCCCGGCATTTGCCGCAATAAGTGCATTTTGCCTCATCAATTTCAGGCACAGGGATAACCGCTTTCTGTTCTCCGGAAATGCGCGGCTTTAAGAAAATATGCGCGTTAGGCTCCTCAACATCGCAATCAAGCAACTGTATGTTTTTAAGAGACAGCGCCAGATTGACCGCCACTGTCGTCTTTCCTGTCCCGCCTTTTCCGCTGGCAACTGAAATGATCATTTTTTATGGCTGTTTCTTTCCGGCAATAAGGACGCTCTGATAGGCGCTTTGCGCGTTTTTAACCGAGAATCCATTCTTGATCAGATACTTTTCCGCGTCGGCTAAACCAACCTCGCCGACCTCATGGGTATTTCCCTCCAGGCCGTGGATCTTATCCATGATTTTAAGGCCTTCTTCCGTAAAGTCAGCTAATATGATTTTGCCTTTAGGAGAGAGTAAACGGATAAATTCATCTATTACCTGGTAGGGATGGCGCAGATGATGCAGGACATTCACCGAAAAAATCACATCGAAATTTCCTTCGGGAAAACTTGTCTTTTCGCCGTTTTCGATCCTAAAGCCTACCTGTTCCTGGAAACCAAAATGCGCGATATTAAGTTTGGCGAAACGCTGTTCCTCCGGCGAGATATCAAAAGTGACAAAGGAATGCCCGGCCTTAGCCAAAGCCAGCGCAAAATGCCCCTTACCGGTCCCGGCCTCAAGGATCTTCCCGAAGACAGGCTCCGCCTGTTTAAGGATAAAACCCCTTTCTTCGTCTACGTCGTAGCCGAAACTTTTATATAAGGCTTTACGCTCTAAATATTTTTTATGGTATGCTGAAGCTTCTCTATCCAATTTCTTATCCGCGCCTCGCCCTCTCCAGGCCAACATGATTATTTATTTCCCCGGCATACCGAACTTAGAACCCACGTTCGGGGTATCCACCTCTTTGAATTTCCCGTTTTTATAATCCTCAATCGCATCTTTCACCTCCCCGGAGGCCCCGACTAAGACGCTTATCCCCGCGGCTGACAATACCTGGTGGGCATTGGGCCCGATGTTGCCGGTGAGCACTACCTTGGCGCCTTTAGAGGCTACAAACTGCCCCGACTGAATACCAGCGCCTCCCTGGAACTGGGCAAAGGTATTTTCCTGCGCTTCAAAATCACCTGTATCGGTCTCAAAAAAAATGAAATTCTGGCAGCGGCCAAAACGCGGGTCAACTTTGGCATCCAGAGTTTTTCCTTCTGATGTAACGCATATTTTCATACTAGCACACTCCTTAATGGCAGCTTCCTGCGTCGCCATGGTCTTTGCAGGCATCAAGCCCTCCCAGGGCGTTATTCATAAAGTCATCAAGCGCTTTCCCCACATTTCCGGAATAACCAAAGACCTCAACGCCTGCCTGGGAGAATTTAGCCTGAGCCCCCATACCCATACCTCCGGCGATAACATGGGTGATATCATATTTTAATATCTCATCCACCGCCACGCATCCGCCTCCCCCATGCACCGCGGTATTCGGCACAATACGGCTGCCTGTGATCTTCTTCTTATCCTTATCAATATCCGCCAGCAAAAAAAACTTGCACTGGCCAAAATGCGCGCAGACATCGCCGTCAACGCCCCTCTCATCTTCTAAAACGACTCCTACTCTCATATGCGAGTAACTCCTTTCTAATGGACCTTTGGGATGATTATTTCTCCTCTCCCTGTGATACTGCCCGACCGGGACTGCCAAACGCCTGCATTCCCTTCTGGGCCCTTACCCATCCCGGCAAACCGGTAGCGTAAAAACAATTTCTATTCCCACGGCCGCCGCCGTTACCCCTGCCGGATAAACCGCGCCTTGCCGACGCCGGCATCGCGCAATAACCTCTTGCGCCTCCTGTCATCGCTCCCTGCCCCCTGGGGCCTGTTCCGTCAAAACCTGGCATAGTACACCTCCTTTTATTTACCTGCCTTAGTGAAAATCATTTCCATTATAAGATAAAAAAATATAGCGGTTATTTCTTACCGCTGCATTTCGCGCATAAGCCGTAAAACTGAATAACGTGATTGGTGATCTTAAAATTGTATTTAGCTCCTAAGCCTTTTTCGGTCTCCCTAAGGAGCTCAACTTCTTCATCAATGAAATCGGTATAATCAATCACCCTGTTGCATTCAGTGCATACTAAATGGTGATGATGATGCGGCCCCTTGGGCCCCTCAGCTAACTCATAACGCGCCCTGCCGTCCCCGAAATCAAGCTTATAAACCATACCCAGATTAGACAAGACATCTAATGTCCTATAAACCGTAGTAAGCCCGATATTAGGATATTTAGGGTGGGCCTTCATATAGATATCTTCAGCGCTCAAGTGGCCTTCGGACTTGGATAAGATATCCAGGATAGCTTCCCTGCCGACAGTCAACCTGTATCCGCAGCCCCTGAATCTTCCGTGCCACCATCCCCCACCCTGACAATCGCCTCTTGGCATTACGTTCTCCCTGCCTGCCGGTAGGCAAGCTTAATGAAAATGGTTTCCATTAGTAATTATACACAACTCATCCAAATCTGTCAACTCTTATTTTAAAATATTTTTTTTAGGGAGCAACAAAAAAGGCGCTGATTGCTCAGCGCCAAATTTGGCTCCCCTGCTTAGGCTTAAGACCTAATCATTACTAAAAGCATCTTAAAACGCTCTATCGCTTTCAAGGCATGGGGCTTATTTGCCGGCATTATTATTACCTCTCCCGCTCCCAAAAGATGAGACTTTCCTTCAATGGTTACTTCTGCTTTACCATCTAAATTATATACTAAAGCATCAAAAGGAGCAGTATGCTCACTCAATCCCTGCCCTTTATCAAAGGCAAACAACGTAACTGTGCCTTTTTCGGCCTTAATAATTTCTTTGCTTACAATAGAGCCGCCTTGATAATCGGCCAACTCAGAGAGTTTTACCGCGCTGCCATCTTTCTTAATCTCCATTATACCCTCCTAGTTCTCCCATTAACCAGAAACTTTCTGCACCTTTATTTTACCTCATAAAAAGCACTCTGCAATAAAAAAAGGGCAAACGAGATTAATGATTCCTGCGAGACGCGTAGGTAAAGGGCAAGAAGTAATTCCGCCAGGAGTTTTCAGAGGACATAAACTGGTTTACCCCAGAGAAATAATCAACAATTGCTTCTCTC
>CAYPRG010000054.1:6464-8022 GCA_964413025.1 uncultured Planctomycetales bacterium | reverse complement strand
TTTAACCCCGGAGTATATAAAAATAAACGCGGCATATAATTAAGGAAGGTTAAAATGGAAGAAGCTATAAAAAAAGCGGATGTCCTGGTAGAGGCATTGCCTTACATAAAGAAATTCCATAAAAAAATAATTGTAATCAAATACGGTGGAAGCATACTTGGCGAGGAGAAGATCAGGAGAGGGGTCCTGGAAGATATTGTTTTTCTGAATTTCATGGGCTTGAGGGCGGTACTAGTCCATGGCGGCGGCCCGAATATCAGCGAGCGCTTGCGTTCATCGGGAAAGAAGACCGAATTTGTAGACGGGATGCGGGTTACCGACGAAGAGACCCTCAAACTGGTAGAAGAAGAATTGCAGAGTTTAAATGAGCTTATCGTAAAAGAGATAATTGAATTAGGCGCAAAGGCCGCGGGTTTAAACGGAAAAGAAAAAAATATCATACAGGTAGAAAAAAAGAAAGCCGAGATAGACCTGGGTTTTGTTGGGAATATAGTGGGCATAGAAAATCAGCCGATGCTGGATGAATTAAAAAAAGATAAGATAGTAGTTGTTTTGCCTATGGGCAAGGGAAAAAATAAGAAGGTTTACAATGTTAATGCCGATGAAGCCGCCTCAAGTATTGCCGCAAGCCTGGGAGCGGAGAAATTGGTTTTACTGACTAATGTAAAAGGGATTATGCGGAATTCTGAAGACCCGCATTCCTTTTTATCCACTTTGACTATTGAAGAGGCGAAGGGTTTGATCGAGAGCAACATTGTCCAGCAGGGCATGATTCCAAAGGTAAAAGCCTGCATCGACGCGCTGGAGAAGGGCGTTAAAAAGACACATATCGTCGACGCGCGTATCCCTCACGGCCTGCTTTTGGAAATATTTACTGACCAGGGGATAGGAACAGAGGTGATAAAGTGAAGATTGGAGAAGTTTTCCAGGCCTATAAAGATTTTATTATGCCGACCTATACCAAAGTGCCTTTGGTTTTTGTTAAAGGTAAAGGTTCGCGGCTTTGGGATATACGCAATAAAGTTTACCTGGATTTTTTTCCGGGCTGGGGAGTGGGCAATCTCGGGCACTGCCATCCTAAGGTGATCCAGGCGGTGCGGGACCAGGTAGCAAAATTAATATTTATCCCTAATAATTACTATCATCTGCCTCAGGCAAAATTAGCCAAGGAGATTGTCTATTGGACATATCCGGCAAAGGTTTTTTTCTGCAATTCCGGAGCAGAAGCAAATGAGGGAGCGATAAAGCTTTCCCGGAAATTCGGCAAAGGCAGGCATGAAATCATCACCTTTGAGAATTCTTTCCACGGAAGGACTTTAGCTACCCTGGCTGCGACAGGCCAGAAGAAATACCAGGAGGGTTTTGCGCCTTTGCCCGAAGGGTTTAAGACGGTAAAATTTAACGATATCGATGCGGTGAAGAATTCCATAACTGACAAGACGGTAGCTATAATGCTGGAATTGATCCAGGGTGAAGGCGGAGTAAATGTGGCCAGCCGTGAATTTGTTTCGTCTTTGAGAAAAATCTGCGATGAGAAAAATCTGCTTCTGATTGTAGA
>CAYPRG010000054.1:4940-6364 GCA_964413025.1 uncultured Planctomycetales bacterium | reverse complement strand
AACGTCCTTAAAGAAAAATATAAAATTATTAAAGAAGTAAGAGGTATTGGGCTGATGCTGGGTATTGAGTTGGATATCGAAGGCAAGGCAATAGTTGAAGGCTGCCTGGCTAAAGGGCTATTGATTAATTGCACACATGATAAAGTTTTAAGGCTGATGCCTGCCCTGAATATCACAAAAAAAGAGGTTGATAAGGCTATGGAAATATTGGATAGCGTGTTGGGGGGAAGATGAAAAAAGATTTGATTTCGATTAAAGATTTGACCGCGCAAGAAATCGAGGGCCTCTTTAGGCTGACTGATAAGCTGAAAAAAAATAAAGCCAAGTTCGGTTCGGCATTGAAAGGCAAGACCCTGGCATTGATTTTTCAGAAACCTTCTAACAGGACAAGGGTCTCTTTTGAAGTAGGGATGTGCCAGTTGGGAGGCCATTCTATTTATCTGTCTCCACAGGAAATCAATCTGGGCGTGAGAGAATCCATAGAGGATGCGGCTAAAACTCTCTCCCGCTATGTTGATGGCATCGTGCTAAGGACATTTGAGCATAAGACTATTTTAGAGATGGCTAAATACGCCGGCGTGCCGGTAATAAACGGCCTGACTGACTTTTCGCATCCTTGCCAGGCGCTGGCAGATGTTTATTCCATAAGAGAAAAATTAAAAAATATTAAAGGGGCAACTTTGGCTTATGTCGGAGACGGCAATAACGTCTGTAATTCCCTGTTATTAGCCAGCGCTAAGATAGGCTTGAATATGAATGTCGGCGCGCCAAAAGGGTATGAACCTCAAGGGTCAGTATTAAAAGATGCCAGGGCTATTGCTAAAGCTAAAAATTCTTCCATAAAATTATTCAATGACCCCGAAGAAGCGGTCAGGGGTGTGGATGTTGTTTATACCGATGTATGGGCAAGTATGGGGCAGGAAAAAGAAGCCGAAGAGAGAAGAAAGATATTTAAGGGTTTTCAGATTAACGCTGAATTAATGAAGTCCGCTAAGAAGAATGCCCTGGTCATGCATTGCCTGCCGGCGCATAGAGGCGAAGAGATAGCCGGCAAGGTTATAGATAGCGCTAATTCCATAGTATTTGACCAGGCGGAGAATAGATTGCACTTGCAAAAGGCAATCCTTATTAAATTGTTGGGCTAAAATCATCCAAGTAAACTGGAGGTAGGCGGCTATGAAAAAAGGTATAACTTTAATAGAGCTTCTTGTCACGGTTATGATCATTTCTATTGTGGTTATGGTGGCATTACCTAGTTTTCACAGGATGCAAGAGGCTTCTTTAAACAGGGAAGCCTGGAGTGTTTTAAAGCGCATGCAGGAGGCGGTGAGGTTGCACAATATGGAGTTTAACCAGTATTATCCTACCGCGGGCACAGTATCGAATATAAGTAATATCAACCAGAATTTAAGGCTTAGCCTGCC
>CAYPRG010000054.1:0-4840 GCA_964413025.1 uncultured Planctomycetales bacterium | reverse complement strand
GCCATCAGGTGGCTGAAAGATAATAGAAACTATGAAGTTGTTTGTTTCATCGCTGATCTGGGGCAGGGACTGGGCAAAGGCGAGGATTTTACAGCGATAGAAGCAAGGGCTCTTGCCGCGGGCGCCTCAAAAGTATACATTAAAGACCTTCAGGATGAATTCGTGGAGGATTTTGTGGTCCCGGCATTAAAGGCAAATGCCGTCTATGAAGGAAAATATTTTCTGGCTACTGCTTTGGGCAGGCCGTTAATCGCTAAATACCTGGTCGAGATAGCCCACAAAGAAAAAGCCGCTGCCATAAGCCACGGCTGCACCGGTAAAGGTAATGACCAGGTCAGGTTTGAAGTCACCGCAGGGATATTGGACCCTAAACTTGAGATTGTCGCTCCGGTAAGGGAATGGGAATTCAAATCCCGCGAAGAAGAGATAGAATACGCTAACATGTATAATATCCCGATTGACGTAACTAAGAAAAAACCGTTTAGTATCGACAGGAATATTTGGGGGGTAAGTATTGAGGCCGGGGTATTGGAAGACCTGGATACCGAGCCTCCTGAAGAGGCATATCTTATAACCAAGAGCCCCCTGCATATGTCCAGCTATCCGAAATACATCGAGATTTATTTTGAAAAGGGCGTGCCCAAAAAGATAGACGGCAAAAAATATAATTTAAGAAACTTGATTACCTGCCTTAATGAAATCGGCGGCTCAGCCGGCGTAGGCAGGGCTGATCTGGTAGAGAACAGGCTGGTGGGGATTAAATCAAGGGAGATTTACGAAGCCCCGGCCGCGGCTATCCTTCATAGCGCGCACAGGGAATTGGAAAACGTAGTCCTGGACAGGGAATTAGCCCATTTCAAAGAAATAGTTTCGCTTAAATATGCAGAGCTGGTCTATTACGGGCTCTGGTATTCTCCTTTAAGAAATGCACTGGATAAATTTGTAGAATCTACCCAGAAATATGTTACCGGCTCAATAAGGTTAAAGTTATTTAAAGGCAGCTGTGTCCCGGTGGGGAGAAAGTCGCCTAATTCGCTTTATAAAAAAGAATTAAGCACCTACGGCAAGGAAGACAAATTCAACCAGAAACTAGCCGAGGGTTTCATCAGGATTTGGGGAATGCCGTATCAGAGGTAGCCCAAGGAGAAAAAATGGCAAAAAAATTATGGGGGACCAGGTTCGCTAAAAAAACCAGCGCCTTAACCAATAGATTTACCTCGAGTATTTCTTTTGATAAGAGGCTGGCTAAATACGACATCCTGGGCAGCATCGCCCATGCCAAGATGCTGGGTAAGCAGGGGATAATCCCCTTAAAAGACGCCCGGTTGATTGTAAAGGGGCTCGATTCTATTTTGAAAGATGTAGTGAGCGGAAAGTTCAAATTTGATCTTGAGGCCGAAGACATACATTCCAATATACAGGAATCCCTGGTAAAGAGAATCGGACAGGCAGCCCATAAACTGCATTCTGCCCGCTCCAGAAATGACCAGATAGCTTTGGATATCAAGATGTATATAAAAGACGAGATAGCCGCATTAGAGGATTTGATTACCTTTTTAGAGAAATCAATATTAAAATTCGCCAAAAATAACTCTAAAATAATCATCCCCGGCTATACCCATCTGCAGGTGGCCCAATGCGTGTTATTGGCGCACCATCTTCTGGCTTATATCGAGAGCCTGGAAAGAGATAAAGAGAGGCTTATTGACGCGAAAAAGAGGGTAGACCTTATGCCTTTAGGCAGCTGCGCGCTTTCCGGCACAGGCCTCCCCATAGACAGGGAATATGTTAGAAAAGAATTAGGGTTTAAGGGGCTGACCAGGAACAGCATTGATAGCGTAAGCGACAGGGATTTTATTATCGAGATACTCGCCGACCTGTCCATATTGTCGGTGCATCTTTCCAGGATTGCCGAAGATTTGATCCTTTGGTCGACCAAGGAATTTAACTTTATTGATATAGATTTTTCTTTCTGCACCGGTTCAAGCATCATGCCGCATAAGAAAAATCCCGATGTGCTGGAGCTTATCCGGGGTTCGGTTGGAAAAGTACACGGAGACCTTTCTAACATAATGGTTTTAATGAAGGGGCTTCCTTTTTCGTATAACCGGGACCTGCAGTTGGATAAACCTCCCCTTTTTGACGCCATTGATACGGTAAAAGATATACTTGAGATATTCATAGCCTTGTTTGAGGATATTGTGATAGAAAAAGAAGCAATAGCTTCAAGAGTAAAAGATGAGTCTTTGTTCTCCGTGGATATTGTTGAGTATTTGATTAAAAAAGGCGTCTCCTATAGAGAAGCGCATGATATCGTGGGCAGAATGGTAAGGGACTGCCTGGATAAGGGCAAGATGATTTCCGCCTTGAGCGCTCAGGAGCTAAAAAAATATTCTAAAAAGTTTAATTCCGATGTAAAGGAGATTATGGATGCCTGGGTCTCGGTGAATCTTAAGAATTCTTACGGAGGCACGGCGTATAAACTCGTAAAAAAACAATTGGCTGATTGGGGGAAGAAGTTATAAATGCATGAATTCAGGTTTATAAATAATCAACTTTACTGTGAAAAAGTAAAAGTAGAGGATCTGGTAAAGAAATTTGGTACGCCGCTTTATATCTACAGCTACCAAACTTTAATCGACCACTTCGCCAAATTAAAATCGGCTTTCCGTGCGATCAATCCTTTGATCTGCTATTCGGTAAAAGCAAATTCAAATATAGCCATCCTTAAGGCGCTGGTAAATAAGGGCGCGGGGTTAGACATTGTCTCCGGAGGGGAGCTTTTTCGCGCGCTTAGGGTAGGATGCCCGCCCGAAAAGATCGTCTATGCCTCTGTCGGAAAAACCGATAAAGAGATAGAAGAAGCGATAAAAAGAAAGATTTTATTTTTTAATGTCGAGTCATTGCCGGAATTAGAGAATATTAACCGTATCTCCAGAAAATTGAACAAAATTACCCGGGTGGCCTTGCGCATAAATCCCGATGTTGAACCTAAGACACATAGGTATATCACTACCGGAAAACTGACCAATAAATTCGGGATAGATTTTAAGAGCGCTTATCAAATTTTGCTATTCCGCCGGGCATTGCCCGGTGTCAATATTGCCGGTTTGCATATCCATATAGGTTCGCAGATAACCGAAAGCATTCCTTACATCGCGGCTATCAATAAGATGGTGGGTTTTATCGCCAGGTTAAAGAAAAAAGGCATAAACCTGGAATATCTTAATATCGGCGGAGGATTAGGGATAGTTTACCAAGGAGAGACTCCGCAGACTGCCCAGGTTTTTGCTTCCCGTGTCCTGCCTTTACTTGAAAAAACAGGGCTTAAGATAATAATGGAACCGGGAAGGTTCATTATAGGTAACGCGGGGATTTTAGCGGCAAAAGTCTTATATGTTAAATTTACGCCTAAGAAAAAATTTGTAATTACTGACGCTGGCATGAATGATTTGATCCGGCCGGCTTTGTATGAAGCTCACCATCAGATTTTTCCTTTGCGCCTGACAAATCTCTCCAGGAAGCTAGCGGAAAAAGTTGATGTGGTCGGGCCTATATGCGAGAGCGGTGATTTTTTTGCTAAAGAAAGGAAATTGCCCAAAGTCAAAGAAGGAGATTTCCTGGCGGTGATGAGCGCGGGCGCGTATGGTTTTAGCATGTCTTCGAATTATAACTCGCGCCGCAGGCCGCAAGAAGTGATGGTGGCCAAGAATAAAGTATATGTGATCAGAAAGAGGGAAACCCGGGAAGACCTCCTGCGTAATGAGGTAATACCGCCGGCCCTTTTGAGATGAAAAAAATAAATTTTACCAAGATGGTTGCTTCAGGCAATGACTTTGTGGTTTTACCGGAGGACAAGCTATCGGGAATAGGCTATCCGTTATCGCTTATCGCCAGAAAAATCTGTGACAGGAAATTCGGGGCGGGAGCGGATGGTTTGCTTCTTATCGGTAAATCCGCTAAAGCGGACATTAAAATGCGCATCTTTAATGCCGATGGCTCCGAAGCGGAGATGTGCGGTAACGGCGCACGCTGCGCGGCTCTTTGGGAAAAGTTAAATGGTAAAAAAAATAAAAGAGAAGTTTTAAACATTGAAACAAAAGCCGGGATCATCGAGTCTAAAGTCAGCCATGACAATGTTAAAATCAGGCTTACTTCTCCCCGGGATGTCGCGTTGGATATTCCTCTTAGGGTAAACAACAGAGGCTTGAAGGTGAATTTTATCAATACCGGCGTCCCCCACGCGGTAGTATTCGTGGAGGGCCTGGATAAAATTGATGTTACCGGGATAGGCAGGGCGCTGCGGAATCATAAAAAGTTTTCTCCCCGGGGGGCCAATGTTGATTTTATGGAGATTTTAAGCAGGAGTTCCTTTAAAATACGCACATATGAAAGAGGAGTAGAAGATGAAACCCTTGCCTGCGGCACGGGGACTGTGGCCTCGGCGCTTATATTTGCTTTAAAAGGCGCTGCGGGGAATACAATCAAAGCCCAGACCAGGGGTGGGGAAATATTGACGGTTTATTTCGTAAGATCAAAAGGCGGTTTTAATGATGTCTGGCTGGAAGGAAGAGCGAGCGTAGTTTACCAAGGAGAATATTATGTTTAATGGCTCTATTATCGCGATAGTCACGCCATTTAAAAATGGCAAGGTTGATGAAAAAAAATTAAGGGAATTGATAGAGTTCTATATTAAGAACGGCGCCTCCGGAGTCGTGCCTTGCGGCACAACCGGAGAATCCGCTACTTTATCTTTCGAAGAACATGATAAAGTGATTGAGGTTACTATTGAGCAGGTAAAAAAGAGAATACCGGTCATAGCCGGAACCGGCTCAAACTC
>CAYPRG010000053.1:0-8042 GCA_964413025.1 uncultured Planctomycetales bacterium | reverse complement strand
TTTAACAATTCTTCGAGGGAAATGGGCATGACCAGGGACCAATTATCCTGGCTTATGGTGCCGGGGTTATTAATCCGGTATTGGTAAGCGTCTTCTTTAAATATGCCGGCTAAATATAGCCAGTCTGAAATAAGCTGTATGCAAAAGATAGCCTTGGATTCCAGGGTTATCTTTAATACCGCGGCAAGTATTTCGCTGTCGGCCTTTTCTCTCATCGGGCCGTGGATCTTCAGGTGTTTCCAAAGCTTCTCTTTTTCCTGGAAACTATTTTTATACATATCAATAAAATCCATTATCTCTTCCTGCCTTTTTCCCAGGATAGCCGCCAATGAATCTACTGAAGTAACGCCATTTGACCATCTTAACCTGCCATGGCGCGAAAGCCGGGCGTTAAATAATTTATCTTTAACGTGGTTGTAATCTATGCCCCGTTCAGCGCACTTCTTGATAAAAAGCGCTTCGTCAATAGTGCCTGCCTCGTTTTCCCACCAGGCCGGCCAATTGGTAGTATCGTGCGTGGAGAGCATCGCTACCGAAAGAACGCGGTACTCTTCCGGAGAAAAAAAATCGTGCCTGGTTTTCCAATCCTTTACCCAGCGCTGGACATCATTCCCCGGGATACCAAGCTCTTCCAGCGTCTTCGGGCAATCCTTAGGCACCGTCCCCAGGTCCTCGGCGCAGAGAAGCATATCAGTACTGTTAAGCATCACCCGTAAAATGTTGCGGCCGTGTTCTCCCCATTTATCCTTTTCCGCGGGGTCATAAAAACCATTCAGGCCTTCGTTCTGCAGCGGCTCGGGATAAGGAATACTCCAGATCCGGAATAACCCCACCACATGGTCTATCCTCAAAATATCATAGAAATTCTGGGCATACTTAAGCTTCTCTTTAAGGTACCTGCAGCCGTCCGATAATATCGCTTCCCAATTATACGGCGGCATCCCCCAGCGCTGGCCTTTGGCGCAATACATATCCGGCGGCGCTCCGGAGGCGAATTCCAATTTGAAGAAACCGGGGTGCGCCCAGACATCGGCGCTATCCCTGGATACCAGGATTGGCAAGTCTCCTTTGATTAAAACTTTTTTTGCTTCGGCGTGGGCCTTGGCATCCCTGAATTGCTTAAAGGCAAGCCATTGAACCCACATCTGAAAAGTAATCTCTTTTTCATACTCCCGGCGGAAAGCCTCAAGCCGATGGGCCTCGCGGTTCTTATAATCCTGGTCCCACTCATACCAAGGCTTACCTTCATGGTAATCTTTAAGCACCATAAATAGCCCAAAATCGTTGATCCAATAGGCGTTTTCTTCCACGAATTGCCTGAATTCCCGGCTATCCCCGGGCTCCTGCCCAAGGTAGATATCCCACAGCAGGCGGATTTTTTCTTTTTTCAAACGGTAATCCACATTCGCCTTCCCCGACGGAAAGACCTCTTTCATTTCATCTATTTTTTTCCGGATAGCTTTCTGTTTTGGCGTAACCGCCAATTTCAAAGTTAAATACGCCGGCTCTATGGCAAAAGAACTCACCGAATCATACGGGCAGGAAATCCCTCCTACCTCATTCATCGGCAAAAGTTGGACTATGGAATTACCTGTCTTCTGGGCCCAATCAATCAACAGCTTCAAATCTTCTAACTCGCCTATACCGGCGCTTTCCTTGGAATAGATTGAAAATAAAGGCGCCAATATGCCGGACCTCATCTGCATACCGATTTTTTCCCACTTGTCTTTTGAGGCAGTGCTCGAAAGATAGGCGTTTAGATTAAAATTGGGCATATTAGTTAGATTTATCTCATCAGCACCAGGCTGATTATTTTATCACCCCAGAACAGAGCGAGAAACGCCCCTAAAGATAAAAAAGGGCCGTAGGGTATGGTGTGGTCTTTTTTCTTGATAAGATTTATTATTCCGATAACCAATCCCAAAAATGGCGCGAAGAAAAAAGCAAGTATCGCGCCCTTGGCTCCCAGGAACGCACCGATCATAGCTAACAATTTTACATCGCCGCCGCCGATGGATTCGGTCTCGCCATTGATAGCCGGCCTTTTGAGGAGCTTGAAATAAACCTGGTCAAAAAGAAAACCGGTGATATAAATAATCCCTCCGCCGGCGAGAATCCCCAGCAAAGAGTGGACTAAGGGCCCGAAATTAAATGACAGCGGGCTCAAGTTAAAACCCTTTACCGTACTTAAGATGAAACCTACGATCAACCCACCGATAGAGATTTCATCGGGGATAATCCGGTGCTGGATATCCACGAAGGTAGAAATTATTAAGCCGCAAATCAAGACCATATAAAAGAAGAAGTCGTAGCTCAGGCCGTAACGGCTGAAAAGAAAAACAAGCATTGACGCGGTCAGCAGCTCGACCAGAAGATACCTGAGGGATATCCTCTCTTTGCAGAAACGGCATTTTCCCCCAAGAAGGAAAAAGCTGATAAAAGGTATGTTATCGTAACCGGGAATCCTTTTCCCGCATTTAGGGCAATGCGAGCGCGGCCAGACCACTGATTCACCCAATGGCATCCTGTGTATGCAGACATTCAGGAAACTTCCGATGATAGAGCCGAAAAGAAAAATTATGATTTTTGCTATCATAGGTTTTTTACTCCTTGGTTTAGCGCTTCACGCATTTCTGTAACCGGCGCTTTTTTTTCTGCCCAAAATTCAAAGGCGCGCGCCCCCTGGTACAAGAGCATCCCCAGGCCGTTAACCGCGGCCGCGCCTTTTTCTTTGGCTATTTTTAATAATTTTGTTTCCTTAGGATTATAGATAAGGTCAAATACGCCGAGATTGCGGCGGATTAATTTTTCATCTACTACGCAAGGGTCAGCCTCTTCCATGCCGCAGGGCGTAGCATTAACCAGCAAATCGCAACTCTCTATAAAATTAGAAATTTCTTGATTCGCAATAAATTTCAATTTATTATCCAAGTGCGGAAAACCAAGCCCTTGAAAATAGTTTTTTGCAGAATTTACGGCCTCATCGTTAATATCGGTAATATAAATATTTTTTACTTTATTTTGTTTCCAGCTTAAGGCCGCGATAACCGCCCTGCCCGCGCCTCCGCAGCCGATAAGTAAAATATTTTTATTTTGAATACTAAAATTTAAGTCTTTCTTTAATGATTCCAGGAATCCCGGGGCGTCGGTGTTACGGTATTCTAATTTATCGGCGTTTCTTTTTGCCGTATTAACAGCTCCGGATAATTTCACATAATATAAAACTTCTTCCATGTGAGAGGCATTTTTATCAAAAGGAAATTCTCTTTCCAATATCTCCCTGGCTTTTACTTTATGCGGGATGGTAATATTGAAACCCGATAAATCTTTTACAGAAATGGGCTGGCCGTCAACATCGGCAACTTTTTTGCCGCGCAGCAGGAAATCCTCAAGTTCTTCAGGGCTTACGGGAATTAATCTGTATTCTGCAGGTATGCCTATTTTTTTAAATGCCGCTTCCTGCATTTTCTTGGAAAGGCTGTGTTTGACAGGATAGCCGATCAGGCCATAAATTTGCATGGTTGGGTCTTTATTCTAGAGGCTCTCTATTTTATTAAAGGCGTTAATATACGCTCTTACCGACGACTCAATGATATCGGTGCTTGAACCGCGGGCAGTGACTACGCGGCCCTTGGCTTTTAATTTCAGGCTTACCTCGCCGAGGGCATCCTTACCTTTGGTAACCGCCTCAATACGGTAATCCTGCAATTCGCATTTGGTGCCGGTGGCCTTGTCAATCGCCTTAAAACAGGCATCTACCGGGCCGTCTCCGGAAGATTTGGCTGAAAGAACTTTATTTTTATATTTTAGGCTAACCTCGGCAAGAGGAGTAATTTTGGTGCCGGAATTTACGGTAAAACTTTCCAGCTTCCAGATCGGCTTGATCAATTTGGTTTCGTCTTCTACTATTGAGATCAGGTCGTCGTCAAATATGTTTTTCTTTTTGTCTGCCAGGGCCTTAAAACGCGTGCTTATTTTATCCAGCTGAGCGGCAGTAAGCTCAAAGCTTAAGTCCTTCAACCTCTCGGCAAGGGCGTGCCTTCCCGAGTGCTTACCCAATACAATTCCGGTGCCGGTAAAACCTACGTCTTCGGGTTTTATAATTTCATAAGTAGAGCGTTCCTTCAGGATGCCGTCCTGATGGATACCGGACTCATGCCTGAAAGCATTCCCGCCGACAATGGCTTTATTGGGGGCTACCGCGAAACCGGTAAGCTTACTGACCAGGCGGGAAACTTTATAAATCTGGTTTGTCTTAATCCGGGTCTCTACATCAGAAAAAGTATCCCGGCGGGTCTTGATATTCATCACCACTTCTTCCATGGAGGCATTGCCGGCGCGCTCGCCGATCCCGTTAATGGTGCACTCAACCTGCCGCGCTCCGTTTCTCACCGCCTCCAGGGAATTGGCTACCGCAAGGCCCAAATCGTTATGGCAGTGCGTGGAAATCACCGCATTATCTATATTGGGCACATTTTCCTTTATCGCCCTGATAAGGCTGCCGTACTCTTCCGGCTGGCCATAGCCGACAGTATCGGGGATATTCACGGTGGTTGCCCCGGCATCAATTACCGCTTCAATGACCCTGAAAAGAAATTCTCTTTCGCTGCGCGAAGCATCTTCGGGAGAAAACTCTATATCAGAACAGAATTTTCTGGCGTATTTTACATGCTCCACCGCCAGCCTGAGTATCTCTTCTTCGGCTTTCTTCAATTTATACTGCATATGGATTTTAGAGGTAGCCAGGAACACGTGGATGCGCGGCCTCTTGGCGAATTTAACCGCCTCATGCGCGGCATCAATATCAGCTTTTATTGCCCTGGCCAGGCCGCAGATAACCGGGCCTTTGACCGCCCTGGAAATCTGCCGCACTGATTCAAGGTCGCCCAGGCTTGAGACCGGAAAACCGGCTTCTATTATATCCACGCCTAGATCAGAAAGCGCATGGGCAATCTCCAGTTTTTCCGCGGGATTCAGGCTTGCCCCGGGCGCCTGTTCACCATCTCTCAAAGTGGTATCAAAAATTATAATTTTTTCCATATCATAAACCTCTTATAACCCGTCCATTTCAATATACGAAGCCGACTCTAAGGTATCCGAATCGGTCATATTGCTTGTAGCGGTAAGGCTGGAAATATTCTTTAGCAGCTTTATCAGCGAATCCAGGTCCTCTTTAGAGAAATCTTTCTGGGAGCCGTTTGCCAGCCCTTGAGTCTGCAATTCATAAAATTTCGTGCTGGTAATATTATTCACTAATTTTCTAAAATCAAAAAACATGATATTGGCGTATTCACCGGGCAGTTTATCCTGAATCCGCTCAAAATTATAACCTGAGCCGAAAGAACCTTTCTTATTCTGGTATATATCAATTATATCCTCGCTTAACTGCGGCGACAGCGAAAAAACAAGGTATTTATCAATAATACAATAATTAGGCTTAAGCGTGGAAATAGGAAAATCGGATATTTCTATGCGGCTTATTTCAACCCCGTTATGATTACCGGTCACAAGCGTAAGAGGGGTTTTTTCCGGCTCTACCGGAAGCGGCTCCTCTTTGGGTTGGCCGAGCTTGGGTTTCTTTATTGAATCCAATAACGCCTTTCTTCTTTTCTCCTGCTCTTTAATGCTTTTATTCACATTATCCACGATGTGCTGGAAGATACCCTTCATAGTCTCCTGCATTTTAGCTTGATCTTTTAACTCAAAGAAAACAAAGCCCCTGGGAAATATGAAAGGAAAATTCTGCTGCTGTGGCGGCTGGCCCTTTACCGACGCCGGCACAGGCAACGGTATGCCGATATCTTCTATATTGACTATAGCCGCGCCAAAATTATCTCCTAACTGGGCAATAATATCATCTTCTATGCTGACCCCCAGGAAAACCTCCGCAATCTTAAGGGCGTTCTCCAGGTTATACTGGTCCTCCATTCCCTGGCGGTAACGCGGGCTGGCCTTTGCCTGCGTTTTCATGGTTTCCGCAAACGAAGACAGAATCTGCTTTGCCGTTTTCCAGGCCTTGGGCATATCATGGTTAATGGCATAACAGGCGATACTATTACCGGGTATCAAATTGTAAATATTTTTATCCAGCGGTTTATTGAAAGCGAAGATATCGGTAAAATCATTATCATCGCCTGTCCGGTTAAGGGTATAATAAGTCTTGGAGACAAGGCCGTTTTTCGAAAGGTCATAGTCCAGATAAAAAGCGCTGGCGTTAAAGATAGTCATCAGCTTCGAGAAAAACGGAGATTTAACCAACCCTTCTGCCGCCTGGGAACGCGCGGCGTCAGACCCGGAAGAGCTCTCGGAAATAGCCCGCAGGGTCTGTTGATAATAATTCTTATTGTTCTGGTAACCCCAGAGCAGGGATTCTTTTCTGACTTTCGCGGTAACCTGACGGAAATCTTTATTGTTTAACAAGCTGTCCCGGCTGCGGTTCTTGTATAAATCTATGCTTTTCTGGATTATTTCAATGTCGTTGCTGAGCACGATTACCTGCGACAAAAAGGCAAAACTGACCTGCCTCTTTTCCTGGGCTAAATTACGGCTTACTATCTTTATTCCTTTATATATCTTTGAGCTGACTTCTCCCTTGGCGCACTTGCTCAAATAAAAATCCGCCATATATTTCTTGAGTTTCGGAAACTTTTGGGAATCCGCTCGCAGCAAAATAAGAAAATCCCCGAAATCCTTCCCGGCGGCATCCGCGCTTTTTAGGCCGCCCACCGAAAATGTCGCGACAGCGAAATCTTTTTTCAGGAAATCCGAAACCGAGGGCATGGTCGCCTTAATATTTTCCAACTTAGGCTCAAGGAATTTTTTATAAAGCGGCAGGGAAGAAACCTGCTGGAAGAAAAGGCTATCTTTGAACTCGGTTATTTTTTTATCAAGGTTGTAGGAATAAATATAATATATCGCGCTATCCGGGACTATACTCTCTAAAGGGCCCACCTTTGGCTGGGACAGGGCCTGATAAGCGTATAATGCCGCGAAAGACACCACCACTACCGACACGATTATAATCAGCCATTTTTTCATTTTTAAATTCCTCCCCTAAAGAAACTTCTTATCTGTTATTTTTTCATCCAGGGCATCATTTCCCGAAGGTCACGGCCCACTTGCTCAATCTTATGGCTATCGCCGGCCTCAATAAGTTTATTAAAATTAGGCCTGCCGGCTTCATTTTCTTTGATCCACTCACGGGCAAATTTTCCGCTCTTTATATCCTTGAGGATTTTTTTCATGGTCTTGCGGGTCTTTGCCGTAATGACCATCGGGCCGCGGGTTAAATCCCCGTAGCAGGCGGTATTGGAAACCCGGCGGCGCATCCCGGAAATACCGGTTTCCTGAATCAAATCGGTAATAAGTTTTAATTCGTGCAGGACTTCAAAATAAGCGATCTCCGGCTGGTAACCCGCTTCAATCAGGGTATCAAATCCGGCCTTGATTAATTCGCTGGCCCCTCCACAGAGGACCGCTTGTTCGCCGAATAAATCTGTTTCAGTCTCTTCGTCAAAGGTAGTCTCAATGACCCCTGCTTTGGTTGCGCCGATTGCCTTGGCATAAGCAAGCCCTATTTGTTTTGCCTGGCCGGTGGCATCCTGAAAAATTGCCAGAAGGCATGGTACGCCCTTACCTTCTTCATACATGCGCCTTACCAAAGCGCCCGGGCCTTTCGGAGCGACCATAAACACATCCACATTTTTTGGCGGCTTAATCTGTTTAAACCTGATATTGAATCCATGCGAGAAACAAAGGGCCTTTCCTTTTTTCAAATTCGGTTTTATGCTCTCTTTATAAACCTTTGCCTGGACATGGTCCTGGGTCAAGATCTGAATAATATCCGCCTGCTTGGCTGCGACTTCCGCGCTCAACGGATTAAAACCGTCTTTCTTCGCCTGCTCATAGTTAGGCGTACCTTCCATTTCCGAAACAACCACCTTACAACCTGAGTCGCGTAAGCATAACGCCTGGCCGCGGCCCTGGATACCATAGCCGATGATAGCGATAGTTTTATCCTTTAAAAGGTTTAAGTCTGCGTC
>CAYPRG010000052.1:0-8418 GCA_964413025.1 uncultured Planctomycetales bacterium | reverse complement strand
TGCAGCTTCTTAGGCCCATTATTATAGGAATAAACACTTACCACTACTTTACCTGCTTCATTCTCCCAGAATTTGGTAAATAACTGCTCGTCTAAACTGCTGTCATACGGCATAACTTCCTCCTTTTTAATGAGCAGACGACTTATGGAGCATTAGCGACATAAGTCGTAGGCCTCAAGGCCGTCTGCGAATTAATCCCCCTGCTTTAAAGTACAAGGGGGAAAGTTCGGGCTGATATGTCCTCACTTAAAATTTCTTCCCATGACGATAAGGGCGGGTTTTATTATACGCTATCTTTTTCAGGAGGGCTTTTTCTAAATTAATCTTCCTTGCGCCGCAATAATCAAATATACGGATACAACAATCCGCCAACTCTTCGGCGATATCTTCTTTCTTGCCGTGATTGCGCATTGCTTCAAGGGCCTCGGAGAGCTCCGAATGCATAAGCGCGATCAGCTCTCCGTCGTTACGCGGGTCTTCCCACCATCCCTTTTTCCTGGCGACATGATGGCACTCTTTGATAAACTCACTTACCTTCTTGGCCTTCTTTTCTGTCTTCTTTTTTATCATTGGTTTCCTCTTCCTCTCCTTTACCCTCCAAAGCATTTTCTAACCCCTCAAAAAACCTTGTACCCATTAATTCCTTGGCAAAAGTACTCGGCGAAGATACCTCGATCCGGGTATTATTGGCATCCAGTTCTTTAAAAAAGACCCCCACCGGAGTAGTATCTTCCTGGGAAAGAAATACCGCCACTAATTTTTTGTTTTTGTCCTCGGCGTACATACAAGTCCCCATATGCCTTAAAACTCTCAAGGCCTTATTATAGCAGATATCGTATCCGTAATTAAAGGTTTTGACCATGGCGCTCTTACGGTTATCCTCAATGGCCTTTGTGGAGATTCCGGCAAATCCCTTGATCCCTTCTTTAATATTTGCGCAACCAGCCAGCAAAACCAAAAATATCAGTACTATTTTTAAATTTCCCCCTAGCTTCCCCATCATGCCTCCTTTTTATTCGTTTATGACCTGCCAGATTTTATCCAGGTTCTTCCGGGCCTCTTCTTCGCCCCTTTTGGCAAACTCTTTTGCCTTATGCAGCTCCAGCCAATGCAATCCCGACGTATCAGGATGCAACACTACATCCGCCAACATCGCTTCTCTTTTTACCATTTCCGACTGCATCAACTCAATACTGCTGAATATGATCTCCAGTATGTTGCTTTTAAAACTCTCCCTGAAATATTGCCTAAAATTAAACCATTCCTTTCTCTTCAACGCGCCGGGCACTTCCATGGCAAATTGTTCCTTTAACTTTTCATATTGCCTCAATATATCTTCCCTGGAAGGGGTCACATTGACGGCGATTATCTTCTTCACCCCCATTTTAAATAATGGTTCTGTCGGCAGGGGGTTAATTACCCCCCCGTCAAGAAGCGGCTCTTCCTTAAATTTAAAAGGCTTGAAGACTCCGGGCATGGCGCAGCTCGCCATAATCGCATCTACGAGCAGGCCTTTGTCCAAAACTTTTGTCTCTCTCTTTTTAACATCGCTAGCAATAATCTTCAAGGGAAGCCTTGTGTCATAGAATGTTTTGTTTCCCAGGTATCTCTTTAAGAAATTATAGAGCTTGTTGCCTTTTATAAATCCCAATAAGGGGAAAGTCAGGTCTATCATGCTCCAGATATATTTCGGCTCTTTGAATTCCTTGGCAATTTCCAGTATTTCGCTGCTGGAGCGTCCGGTCACCCAGAGGCTGGCGATAAGCGCGCCGATACTGGAACCGCAGATAACATCAATGGGGATTTTCTCTTCTTCGATTACTTTCAATACCCCGATATGGCAGAAACCGTACCCCACCCCCACCCCCAGTGCTAACCCCACATAACAATCGCCAACCTGACGGGAGATCCTTCTTATGGCCTTGGCATACTCGGAATCCTGCTCATCCAGGACTAACCTGTCGGATGCGCCGAATTCCATGCTCTTAGGCAAAGTTGCGAATACGGCGTGATCCAATAACCCCACCTGCTGTTCAAAAGTTAACTTCGAAAACTTATATTCGTTTATAATAACTTTGATTTTGTCATCCTGGAAAAGAAATTCCGATTTGAGCCTTTCTATAAGATGGCGTGTTTTCTTTAAATCTACGGTTTCCGGGCTGGTCAATAAATGGATAAAATCCGACTGGTTTAATATCGTAAAAACAAAACGGTCCATAATAGCAGGCAAGTCCAGGAATATATAATGGTAATCATTGACCAGGAGGCATAAGAAATCCACTAAGTTTTTTATGCAAGAGTCATCTTCCGGGTCATAACATAAACAAATCAAATCTATGCCGAAGATATTTTTTACGGTAAAATCTTTTTTTGACCTGATGTTATCCAGGCAGGAAGCGGAGAGGTCGCAAACCGGATAATCGTCTTTTATGTTTAACCTCTGCGGTAAACTGTGGGTCTTATCTTTAGGGCATATATCCAATATGACTACCGACTTACGCGTCTCTCTCTTTACCCCGAGGGCCAGGTTAAGCGCGTATATAGTCTTGCCCGCCTGGGAATAAGAACTGAACACCGAAATGATAGTACTCTCAAAGACTGTTTTACGGTGTATGTCCCTGTTTTTCAGGCGTCGGGATAAAGTCAGGCTCAGGTCTATTGCCAGCCTGGGAATTTTATTCAGGATAAAACAGAAATCTTCGTTTTTAATCACCAGAAGCAGGCTGTCGTTTATGGCCCTGGCGGTTACCGAATGGGGGTCCCCGGTCAGAAGCGAAATAATACCAAAATATTTTCCCCGGTGCAGGTATTCTAAATCAACCTGATTGCCATTCTCATCCTTGATATACACCAGGATCCTGCCTAATATGACACAATAAAAGGCGTCCGGAGGAGAAGCCTCCGGGTAAACCACCTGCCCCTTTTTATACTCTACAAAGTTGCTTCTTTCCCTGATAAGCCCTCTTTCTTCTTCGCTTAATCCGGCGAATAAAGGGATCTCCTGCAATATAGAATCTTTGTTTATCACTTCCATTTTAATTAAGCTGGTTACTCTTACAGATTAGGGAAAACTTTCTGGCGCTCTCTCTTATGGCCCGCTTATATGTATGGTAATCCACTTCAATCAGGCCAAAACGCGGGAAAAAACCTTTATCCCACTCGAAATTGTCCAAAAGCGACCAATAGATGTAGCCCAAGACTTTGACTCCCTGCTCCATGGCGCGATAGACATTTTTCAGGTGTTCGTATATATACTCCCACCTGGTATTATCATCATCAACGCAGATTCCATTTTCCAGGATAAATACCGGAAGGTTATATCTTTTTAGTTTCAAGAGCAAATCATATATTCCCCGCGGGTATATATCCCAACCCATAGTATTTTTCTTAAGCGGGTCGTGGCCCTTATTGCATACATCCATCAGCAGGTTATTTAAACCCCAGCTTTCCACCTCTATCAAACCCCTGGTATAATAATTAACCCCTATGAAATCAAGGGAGTTATTCCTGATAAGCCGCTCGATAAAATCGCGGTTAAATATTTTATCCCTCAGATAAACCGCAAACCTGTTCTTTAAAGCAGGGTTACAGGGTACAAACGCCTGCATATTATGAGCGATGCTGACAGATGGAGAAGGCAATTTTTTTCTATTGTAAATGTTATGGATAAGTTTGTAGGCTTTAACATGCGAATTTGCCATGTTATCTATTACCTTTTTAGCCTTTAAAAAAGACTTCTCCTGCGGAGGCCAGCTGCCCATAATATAGGAATAGTATGTATAGACCATGGGTTCATTGATGGTCACCCAGTAATCAACTTTGTCGCATAGGGCACCTACTACTTTTTCAACATAACGCAGGAAATATCCCTCTATTTTTCTGTTTTCCCAGCCGGATAATTTAGCCAGCCACAAAGGAGTGGTAAAATGGTGCAGGGTAACAATGGGTTCTATATTAAGCTGCCTCAGGGAAAGGATAACTTCCCGGTAATGGTTTATTTCTTCTTCTGCAAAACGGCCTTCTTCGGGCTCAATGCGGCTCCATTCAACAGATAAACGGTGGGCGTTATGACTAAGCTGGCTGGCCAAGGCAAAGTCTTCTTTATAAAGTTGGTAATGGCGGCAGGCCTGGCCTGAGGTTTCCGGCAGCCCCGAGTTTTTTTCCCATTCCCACCAGTCGCTATTTATATTATTGCCCTCGACCTGGTGCGCGGAAGTCGCCGCCCCCCATAAAAAACCTTTAGGAAACTCTAACATAATTATTGCGAGAATTAATCCCCCCTGCTTCCTTATGAAGAATGAAGGGGGGATAACTTCGGCCAGACAACTTACGTCGCTATCGCTTCCGTAAGTTGTGGCCTCAGTTATTATATCACCCGAAAATAAAAAATCCCAACATTTTGTTGGGAGCTTAAAATTAACTGCCGATAAAGGCAGGCGAACCTGGCATCGCCTTACCTTCGGCAACCCAGCTACCATGCCCAGAACTCTGGGTTTAGGTCTGAGGCTTTGCGCCCCCCGATTTCTCGAGGTTCGCCTTTATCGGCCAAATAAAGTATACAATATAACCGGCTGTTTTTCAAGCGCAGGAGATAAAAAACCCCGCACTCTTCTTCAAGTGCGGGGCAAAATCTTTACTAAGTTTTATTACCTTTTCTTGGGTTGAGCTTGAACCGGAGGATTCAATTGATTGCTTAATAAAGACCAGGTTTTAGTCCCTACCTTGCCGTCTGCCTTGAGGCCGTTTGCTTTCTGAAACTCTTCAATCGCCTTTTTGGTCATAGGCCCGGACTTGCCATCAATAACACCCTTATAGAAACCTGCGTTCTTCAATGCAACCTGTATCTCCTGAGTCGTAGGCTTATAAGGCCCTGAAGGCGGTAAAGGCTCTAGTTTTGCCGGCGCCGTGGTTGTTTCTACTGCCGATGCGGGCTGAGTAGCCTGGGTTTTAGCATCAGGAACTGCCCTAGTCTCAGTGGTAACCGTGCTCAATGACTCCATTGACATCGGATCCTGTGTTTCTTCCAAAGCAACTTCTTTTTTCCCACAGCCAACTAAATAAACGGTTAATACTAATGCTAGAATAATAAATGCGTTTTTTTTCATAACTTTTTCACCTCCCTCATGATTGATTTGATTTGAATAAAACTGATATTTGCAGTTGTAAACCAGAATAATATTATTCTAATACTATTTCAGAAAAAATCAAACAAAACTTTGCTATATATTTTTTACTTCAGGGTATAGTGTATTTATGACTATGAAGAAGGCGGCGCAGATAACACCGCTGATCATAATAGTAAAAGAAACCCCATAGGCCTGCGAAAGGGCTCCGGCGAGCAGATTACCAAAAGGCATGAAGCCGGCAAAGGTAAACATAAACATACTCATCACTCTGCCGCGGAACCGGTCATCCACGATAGTCTGCAATAAAGTATTCACCAAAGCCATGGCCATTACGCTAAACCCGCCTACCAGTGCCAGGGCAAAAAGCGAAAACAGGTAATTCCTGGATAGGGAAAATAAAACTAACGATATAGAGAATATGATCGAGGATACAACCAGGAGCTTGCCCTTATATTTAAAGTTCCCTAAACGGGCCAGCGCTAATCCCGCGATTAAAGCGCCGAAACCGGTTGAAGACATAAGCATTGCCAAGCCGTTTATACCGACATGCAAGACATCATTAGCGACAATAGGCATAAGTATTACGTAGGGGATGCCGAACAAGCTGGATATGCCGACCATAGTGATCAATATTATTATCAGGCGGTTATTTTTGATAAACTTCAAGCCCTCTTTCAAATCGTTCATGGCGGTATTATTTTTATAGCCTTTATGTCTGTGATTTAACTTCACCGATAAAAGGGCAATTATCACCGCCAGGAAACTTATGCCGTTTATATAAAAACACCCGCTCATCCCGATAGTAGCGACAAGTATACCACAAAGAGCAGGCCCGATTATCCGGCTGGAATTAAAAGATACCGAATTAAGGGCAATGGCATTAAGCAGATGCTCTTTTCCTACTAATTCCACTACCATCGCCTGCCTGCTCGGGGCATCAAAAGCCATAACAATCCCGTTTAATGCCGCGATGGCCATTATCTGCCAGGGCTGGATTAAGCCTGTCTGGGTCAATACCGCTAACAAAAAAGCTAAAACCATAAAAGCGCTTTGGGTAAAAAGAAGGATATTTCTTTTATTCATCCTGTCCGCCACCACTCCGCCAAACAAAGACAAAAGAAAAATCGGGATAGAGCTTAAGAAACCTACTACCCCCAACAGAAACGCCGAGTTGGTCAGTTTAAATATCAACCAGCTCTGGGCCACCGACTGGAGCCAGGTGCCGATAAGCGAAACAAACATCCCAAACCAATATATGCGAAAAGTTTTTACCTTTAGGGAAGAAAACATCTTAAGATTTGATTACCGCTTCCCGGCGGCAACGGGGACAGAGGACTTTGATGCGGTCAGAACGCAAAAATTCCCATTCTTCTTTAGGCAGGGTTTTTTCTTCCGAAGCCAGATTCAAGCTTCTTAAATAAAACAGCATAAGCGAGGCATTGGTAAAGGTAAGCGGACCCAATCTTTTAGCCACCCATAGTATCTGGTCACGCGGCGCGATATTTTCATCGCAACAGGCGCATTTAAAAAATTCTTTTCCTATCTCCTGTTTGAGGTCCTCTCTTTTTCCGGTAGTAGCCAAATCGAATTCGCGGGAAAGCATGATCCCTTTTTCCGTAGGGCAATTCGCCTGGCACTGGCCGCAGAATACACATAAGTCCCAATGCACGGTCAATTTTCTCTTATCTTTTGTATCTACCATCTCTATGGCCTTGGCCGGGCAAACCTGGAAACAAGCGCCGCAGCCGATACAATCTTCTTCGTGGTACTCCGGCCTGCCCCTAAACCTTTCATAAGGATGGTGCGGCTGGTAAGGGAAATTAGAAGTATAAGGCCCCTTTATCAATGCCTTTACCGCTTCTCTCAATTCCCTCAATTTAGGATACTTCATTTTTTGTCCTCGGCGTATTGGTCACAGACTGATTTTTCCCAAAGCTTGACTCCCGAACGATGCGCGCTTCTGGCTAAAACGTGGGCTGAAACAGGCGCGGTCAGCATCAAAAATAATATACATAATAGTGCTTTTATGCCGCAGGCAGTAAAGCCTTTGTATAAGAATAATCCAAAAAGGATACTGGAAGTCCCCAGGGTCACGCATTTTATCGATGAGTGCAGCCGGTTATATACATCCGGGAACCTGACCAGGCCAAGGCAGCCAAAAAAATCAAAAACCAAACCAATCACCACAAAAATCAATCCGGCTATTTCAATCATCGAACCGCCTTCCTTCCAGGTATTTACCTAAGGCCAGGATGGAAATAAAACTCTGTAAAGCCCAGGCAATGCCGATATCAATGTACCAGTCCCTGCCGGTAGGGACCCCTAATATGGCGCAGAAACCTACGATCAATATGCCTAAAATATCCAGCGCCGCCGCCCTGTCCGCGGCTGTGGGGCCGGCTAATATACGGCAGAGGCAGAAAATCCCGCAAAGAATAAGGATGAAAAATGCCTTTTTTAAAAATACCGACTGCCATTCCAGTAACGACGGAATAGGCAAAAACAAAATCGTCCCGAATACAGCGGCTAATAAAAATAAACCGATTACCCAGCGTAATCTTTTCATTCAAAAATCCTTTTTAATGCCCGTTCAAACTTGCCGGCAATCAATTCAGTGGCCTGCTCAATATCCCGGCTCTTTACATCCGCCCAATGAACGTACAAGATCCCGTTTTCCTTATCAATATCCACGGTCATTGTCCCGGGCTTGAGGGTTATAGAATTGGCTAAAAAAGTCAAAGCTAAATCTGAACGTAAGGCGGTTTTTATTTTGACTATACCGGGATTAATCGGCAAGTCCGGATGAGCCACCCGGTAAGCTCCGTCTAAATTCGCCTTAACGCATTCCCAGATAAATAAAGGTATGTAATAAAAAAGCCAGAGGATCTTCATTTTTTTCATCTTACCGCCCCGGATAACAAAGCATCACTGGCCATCTTTAAAAAATCCCTCAGCCCAGGCAGAAGCAATAAGCCGGCTGTAACGCAAATAACTGCCAGGATTACCATCGAGAATTTCATGCTTAAAGGCACTTCTTTTACTTCCCGGAAAGCCGCATCCAGCCTGCCTAAAAAGGCAAAAGTCTGGAATTTCAAATAATAAGCCAAAGTTATAATACTCACCAATACCGCAATAAGGGCAAAACCAAAATAACCTGCCTGAAGGCTGGCCACAATAATAATCAACTTGCTCCAGAATCCGGCAAAAGGAGGAATCCCGGAAATACTCATAGCGGCCAAAAATCCCGCAGCTCCGGTTACCGGCAATTTAGCGCTTAGCCCTCCCAGCTTAC
>CAYPRG010000051.1:0-8436 GCA_964413025.1 uncultured Planctomycetales bacterium | reverse complement strand
TTGATTCAGATGAGCCGAAACGCCTGGCGCTAGCGGTAAAAGAATTCGGAATTAATTACGCGGTGATTACTTCGGTGACACGCGATGACCTGAAGGATGGGGGCGCAGGGCAATTTGCTGAAACTATAGAATCAATCCGGGAAGCTGTGCCTGGCATAAAAGTAGAGGCGTTAATCCCGGATTTCCGGGGAGAGATATCCAGCCTGAAGAGTGTATTAGGCGCCTGCCCAACGGTGGTGGCACACAACATGGAAACAGTAAGCCGTTTATACGCCCAGTTAAGGCCTGAGGCTAGCTATCGGCTTTCCTTAAATATATTGGGTAAAATTAAAGAATTAGCTCCCGGCATCAATACCAAATCATCTTTAATGTTAGGCCTGGGCGAAACAGAGCCGGAGGTTATTGCCATAATGAAAGATTTACGGTATAATAATTGTGACGTTCTGACTTTGGGGCAATATTTAGCTCCTTCGTTTGAGCATTATCCGGTAAAAGAATTTATCAGCCCTGAACAGTTCCAGGAATATAAAAAAATAGGCGTTAGTTTGGGGTTTAAGGCGGTCCTCTCCGGGCCGCTGGTGCGTAGTTCCTATCACGCCGAAGAAGTATATAAGGAGTTTATGCATGTATGACCTGATTATCATCGGAGCTGGGCCGGCAGGATTAACCGCTGCTTTATACGCCGGAAGGTTCCGCCTGAAGACACTGCTTTTGGAGGGGATGAGCCTGGGTGGCAGGATATTGATGAGCGAAAGCATTGAAAATTTCCCCGGTTTTCCCGGAGGCGTATCTACGCATGAATTGATTAAGCGCATGGAAGAGCAGGTAAGGGAGTTAGAGGTCAAGATAGAATTAGACCAGGTGCTGGATATAGATTGCGCGGGAAAATCAATTAAGACAAATTCCGGAAGTTATTCCTCTAAGTCGATGATTATAGCTACGGGCGCGCGGCCTAAAAAACTCGGTGTCCCCGGAGAAGATATATTGACCGGCAGGGGAGTTTCTTATTGCGCTACCTGCGATGGCCCGTTGTTCAAAGATAAAAACGTAATTGTTATTGGCGGCGGCGATACAGTGGCGGAAGAGGCATTATATTTAAGCCGTATTGCCAGGTCAGTGAATATCATCCACAGGAGGCCTCAACTGCGGGCGTCTTTGATATTGCAGGAAAGGATGAAAGCCAACAATAAGATAAATTTCATATTGGACAGCGTAGTTACCGAGATAGCCGGTTCAACCAGAGTTGAATCGGTAAAAATAAAAAACGTAAATACTTCCGCCGAGCAGAATATTGCCTGCGATGGCGTGTTTGTATATATCGGTTATCATCCGGATACAGAATTTGCAAAGGACAAATTGAAGTTGGATGAGGCGGGTTTTATTGTTACCGAAGAGAATATGGCTGCGTCTTGCGAAGGCATATTTGCCTGCGGGGATTGCCGTAAAAAGACCCTGTATCAGGTGATTACTGCTTGCGCTGACGGAGCAGTAGCCGCGGATTCCGCCTTTAAATACCTGGAGAGGAATAAATAAGATGGATAATTTTCCCACACACAATAAAAAATTGAAAGACTGGGTTAAAAAGATGGTTCAGTTGTGCAAGCCAAACGAAGTGGTTTGGATAGACGGCAGTAACGCCCAGAGAGAAAAGTTAGAGCAGGAAGCTATGGCTGGCGGCGAGATTATCCAGCTTAATAGAGAGAAGCTTCCCGGCTGTTTCTTGCACCGCACCGCGATTGATGATGTTGCTCGCACCGAACACCTTACTTTTATTTGCACCAAAAGGAAACACGATGCCGGACCTAATAATAACTGGATGAAGCCTCAAACCGCGTATAAGAAGGCAAGAGGATTTTTTGATGGCGCGATGAGGGGAAGGACAATGTATGTCATTCCTTTTTCCATGGGCCCTGTAGGTTCACAATTCAGTAAGGTTGGGATAGAATTGACCGATTCCCGCTATGTAGTCCTGAATATGCTTATTATGACCAGAGTCGGAGAAGATGTCCTTAAGTTATTGGAGAAAACAGATGAATTTACTAAATGTTTACATTCCAAAGCGGAATTGGATATCAATAAAAGGCTCATCTTGCATTTTCCCGAAGATAATACGATTTGGAGCGTAGGTTCCGGCTATGGCGGAAATGTGCTTTTAGGGAAAAAATGCTTGTCTTTACGCATCGCCAGTTTTATGGGCAGGCGGGAGCGTTGGCTGGCAGAGCATATGCTTATTATGGGAATAGAGGAGCCTAACGGCCATATCGAATATATCGCCGCGGCATTTCCCAGCGCCTGCGGGAAGACTAACCTTGCTATGCTTGTTCCTCCTGAAGGCCTGAAGAAAAAAGGTTACAGGATATGGACCGTAGGCGATGATATTGCCTGGATGCGTATTGATTCCGACGGTTCTCTCTGGGCGATTAATCCCGAGACAGGTTTTTTTGGCGTTGCTCCGGGAACAAATTCTAAGACCAATCCTAATATGGTCAAGGCAATCAACCGGAATACGATTTATACAAATGTCCTGCTTAAGCCGGACAAGACTGTCTGGTGGGAAGGCGCTGACGGTGAAGTTCCGCCATCAGGTATTGATTGGCAGGGCAGGGAATGGAAGCCGGGCACGCGTGACACGCAGGGGAATATAATCAAAGCCGCGCATGCTAACAGCCGTTTTACCGCGCCTATTATAAATTGTCCTTCAGCATCTTTCAGGCTGGATCAGCACCATGGTGTTCCCATTTCAGCCATCATTTTCGGTGGGCGCAGGGAGCATCTGGCGCCTTTAGTCTATGAGGCTTTTGACTGGCAACACGGCGTATTTGTGGGGGCGACTATGGCCTCTGAACTGACTGCTGCCCAGGTAGGTAAAATCGGACAGGTGCGCAGGGATCCCATGGCTATGTTTCCTTTCTGCGGTTACAATATGGCGTCTTATTTTAAACATTGGCTGGAAATGGGCAAGGGGATGGCCCGTGCCCCGAAGATTTTCCACGTGAATTGGTTTAAGGCTGATGCAAACGGTAAATTCTTATGGCCGGGTTTCGGAGATAACCTGCGGGTCCTGGAATGGATACTTGACCGTTGCAATAATAAGGTGGGGGCGGAAAAGTCTGCTATTGGTTATATCCCCAAGGCATCCGATATAGATATGACCGGGCTTCAGCTCGCCCCGGGGCCATTGGAAAAGCTTTTTAATATTGATAAGAAAGAATGGCTGGAGGAATTAAAAGGCATAAAGCTATTTTTCAAACAATTCAAAAAAGAATTGCCCGCCGAAATGTGGGATGAGTATGAGTCTTTGCAAAAACGCTTAAAAACGGAGTAACCTCTATGTTGAATAGCGAAATTTTATTGACTACTGAATTCAGCGGCTTAGAGCTTTATAAACGCGGCAAAGTAAGAGATGTTTATGATTTAGGTGATAAGCTGCTGATAGTTTCCACCGATAGGATTTCTTGTTTCGATGTGGTCTTGCCCACGGGCATACCGAATAAAGGAAAGGTTTTAAGCAGCCTTTCTTGTTTTTGGTTTGATTTCTTAAAAGACATCACTCCTAATCATCTTATCACCGCTGACGTAGATCAGTATCCTGCGGAGCTTCAGAAATACAGCCAGCAACTTTTCGGCCGTTCAATGCTGGTTAAGAAGACAAAACCGTTCCTGGCAGAGTGCGTAGTCAGGGGTTATCTTTCCGGCTCGGGCTGGAAAGAATATAAAGATAAACAGTCAATATGCTCGATAATGCTGCCTGAGGGTTTGCGGGAATCAGAGCGCCTTCCCGAGGTATTATTTACCCCTTCCACAAAACAGGATGCCGGCCATGATATGAATGTTGATCAGGAATATATAGAGGCTTTAATCGGCCGCGAAGCAACCGGCATACTTAAAAAAGTGAGCCTGGCAATTTATAAAAAGGCAAGCGAATATGCGCTTTCCCGGGGCGTTATTATCGCCGATACCAAGTTTGAATTCGGGATGCATAATGGTGAAATTATCCTGATTGACGAAGCATTGACTCCTGACTCATCGCGTTTCTGGCCATCCGAACAATACCAGCCGGGAAAAACACAGCCAAGCTTTGATAAGCAATTCGTCAGGGATTACCTGGAAACTTTAGACTGGGATAAGAATCCGCCGGCCCCCCAGCTGCCGCAGGAGATCGTTGAAAAGACCAGCCTGAAATACCTGGAAGCGTATAAGAAATTAACCGGCAAAGAGCTTTAGAAATCAAAGGATAGATAAATGCCGATCTTAAAAAAAATTAGCTCAATATTTCTCAGGGTAGGCGTAAGCATCATCCTGCTTGTCATTCTATTCAAGCAAGTTGACGAGAAGAGCCTTTTAGAGATCCTGAAAAACGCGGATTTCAGGTTTTTATTTTTGGCTTGCTTTACTTATTTTCTTGGTTATGTTTTTTGTTTCTTGCGCTGGCACATGCTTTTAAAGGCGATCAAGATAAATCTTCCTTTCAAAAAAATCATCACTTCTTTTTGCGGAGGTATATTTTTCAGCTTGTTCCTTCCCTCAACGATCGGAGGGGATGTGGTGCGGAGTATGGATTTAGCCGCAGAGACCAAGCGCCCCCGCGAAGTGGTGGCTACGGTATTCCTTGACAGATTAAGCGGATATATCGGCCTGGTGATCCTGGCATTGTTGGCTTTATTGTTCGGCTGGAAATTCGTGATAGAGGATAAAAGCGTGTTGTTTTGCATGATTTTCATTATCGGCTTGTTAATCGCTATACTCTCGATGCTTTTTAATAAGTTCTTATATTCAAAAATTAATATGCTTTTATCTTCGCCTGGGGCGGGCAGGATAAGGGAAGCCATAAGGAACCTCCACCACGAGATACATGTTTTCAGGCAGCATAAAAAGGTCATTTTGAAGAATGTCATACTCTCTGTTTTTATCCAGGCGATTACACCGGTTTCCTTTTATGTTGTCGCTTTATCTTTAGGAATAAAAATAAACATACTTTATTTTTTTATTTTCCTGCCTTTGATAGGCGCGATTACCTTGCTGCCTATTTCTATCGGCGGCCTGGGGCTAAGGGATGCCACTGTTGTATTCTTTTTTGCCAAGGTGGGGGTGAGCAAAGATTTCGCTTTCACCATGTCGCTGCTTAATTTCTCCTTCATAGCGATTTTCGCAAGCATAGGAGGGTTGGTATATGTCCTTACAGTACATCATCGACGGATACAATCTAATAAATCATCCCCACTTCGTTCGGCGCAGCAATAAAAAAATAAAAAACCAGCGATTAGCCCTTTTAGAGTTAATTAAGTCCGGCAGGCTGACCGGCAGCCCTAAGAATAAGGTCATAGTGGTTTTTGACGGGTATCCCGGCTTAGAGGAAGAGTGCGTTTCTAATACTACGGTCAACGTTGTATTCTCTAGAAGCCAAACCGCGGATGAGAGAATAAAGATAATCGCGGAGAAATTCGCTAACCCTAAAAATACAATTACAGTATCCGACGATAAAGAATTACGGTTATGCGTAAGGTCCTTCAAGGGAAGAGTCCTTGGTGTAGAAGAATTTATCTGTTCAAAAGAAGCCCGGGAGAGCCGGGATGATGAAATAAAGGCCGAGCTAAGTTTTTCTCAGAAGGACCGCATCGACCAGGAACTTAAAAAATTATGGCTAAAGTAGCGGTTAAAAGAGAAAAGAGGGGGGATTATATAAAATTCTTAGGTACATCAGGCGCCCGTTTCGTGATGATCAAACAGCTGCGGGCTTCCGGCGGCATATGGATTTCTTATAAAGGGACGAATGTGCTGATTGACCCGGGGCCGGGAAGCATAGTGCGGATGGCCCAGAGTAAGCCGAAGCTGGACCCTTCTAAGCTGGACGCCATAATCCTCACTCACCGCCACCTGGACCATTCCGGAGATATTAACGTGATGATTGAGGCAATGACCGAGGGAGGTTTCAAAAAAAAGGGATTGGTATTTTGCCCGGAAGATTCTATTAAAGAGGATACGGTAATATTGAAACATGTAATGGGTTTCCCGGAGAAAATAGTATTGCTTAAGGCAAATACAGATTATCAGGCTGGCAATTTCAAGTTTACTACTTCTATGAGGCATATCCATCCTGTGGAGACTTACGGGATTAAATTCAGGCTGAATAAAACAAACCTGGCTTTGATAAGCGATACAAGGTATTTTGAGCGGTTGAAAGATTTTTACCGCGCCGATGCCTTGATTCTTAACCTGGTATTTTTTGAGCCCAGGCCTGAAATCGACCACCTTAATTTTTCCGATGCCGCTATGCTGATCAGCAAGATAAAACCTAAAAAGGCAATCCTTACCCATTTCGGCATGAATATGCTTAAGGCAAAACCGCGCATCCAGGCAGAAGGGTTAGCTAAGAAATTTGGGGTTGAAGTCGTCGCGGCCTATGACGGGATGAAATTAGAATTTTAAAGATTTTTTCTTGACATAACCCGATAATCATGTTAGAGTTACAATAAGTCAGACCACAAAAAAGGAGGCAGGGATGAATAGTAATTGGGTAATAGTGCTGTTAGAACCAGCTAAGGTAGTACTTGGCCAGATCGGGCAGTTTGTGGTAAACGTGCTTTTGGTGGTGATTATCCTTATTATCGGTTGGGTAATCTCTAAGTTAATCAAGACATTGGTTACAAAAGGTTTGAGAGCGGTAAAACTAGATGATTTGTCCGCTCGCATTGAATTAGACAGCTTGCTTGAAAAGGGAGGCATTAATTATTCGCTTTCCGAATTGGTAGGCGTAATATGTTACTGGTTATCGTTGTTAGTTGCTTTTATGGTGGCTATTAATGCCGTAGGATTAACTATCGCGGCAGAATTATTAAAGCAGGTAGTTTCTTATATACCCAGCGTTATCGCGGCGATGTTTATTTTGATATTAGGTATGTTTATGGCTACCATATTGAAAAATATAGTCCAGACCGCGGCAAATAATGCCGGGCTTTCGCAGAGCAAAATCTTAAGCGGTATCGTTGAAACAATAGTGATTGTTTTTGCGGTATTTGTTGCTTTGGAACAGCTTCAAATCGGTATCCGTATAACAGAGTTGACATTAGGCATAGTTTTGGGTAGCATCGGTTTAGGCCTGGCTTTGGCTTTTGGCTTAGGCTGCAGAGATATTGCCGGCAGGTTTGTCAATGATATAATAGAGAATATGAAAAAGAAGTAATATTTCTCTGTAAGTTTTAGGCAAACCCCGCACCCTAAAGTGCGGGGTTTGTTTTTATATGGTAGGTAGAATATGCCTGAGGAAAAAATAAAGGTTCTAGTGGTGGATGATGAAGCGTTAATACGTGATTTTTTAAGCCGATTCTTGAGCCTTAACGGCTTAGAAGTAACTGTTGCGGCTGATGGGTTCAAAGCAGTTGAATCAGCCGGCAAGGAAGATTTTGATATCATCTTTCTGGATGTGAGAATGCCTAAGATGGACGGCCTGGAAACTTTGAGGGCGCTCAAGAATATAAGGCCTCAAGCCCGCTACGTGATGATGACTGGTTACGCGGTGGATGATTTGCTGGAGAAGGCAGAAAAAGAAGGAGCGGTTTCTTCCCTGAAAAAACCTTTTGATATCAATCGGATAGAAGCTACTATTAAAGACTATACCCAGAAAGAAAGCGCAATTAATATCCTGGTTATTGATGATGAACAGGTGATCCTGGATTACTTTAAGAGATTGCTCAAGGACGATTTATATAATGTCACTACCGCTAAGACAGACAGCGAAGCCTTGTCCATTATAAAACAGAAAGATTTTGATCTGGTGTTTTTAGATATAATCCTGGGGGATATTGACGGCATTGGCTTGTATTTAAAGATCCGCAAGGAAAAACCCAATTTAGGGGTTATTTTGATTACCGGTTATCCTGACAAAGTAAAGGAAGCCTCGGATTTATTGATTGATATCAAGGGCTGCCTTTTTAAGCCGCTTGAAATAGATAAAATATTCGCCGAGTTAGATAAAGTCAGGAAGTCAAAAAAATTGTAAACCTGTAATTTTTTTAGTGGGAGGGTAGTGATATGTTCAGAAAGATCCTAATAGCGGATAGCGATATTGAGTTCAGGGATGAGTTGTATGAAATGTTTGTTTCCATGGCTTACGATGTAGAATGCGCGCCTAACAGTAATGAGGCCCTGGCCCGGTTGCAATCCGAGAGGCCCTATCTGCTTATTTTAAGCGATAATTTAGTCCCTTACGGCGGGCTAAAGGTTTTAGAAGAGGTAAGGAAGTTTGACCGCGAGATAAAAGTCGTGCTATTAACCAAAGGAGCGCCTGACTCTGAAACAGAAAGCCATGCTAATATTTTAGGCGCTTCAGCGGTTTTAAAAAAAGATTTTTCTGATAACCTGATGTTTAAAAGGATACTGGAAATCCTCAGGCTTACCGAAATGCAAACCCAGGAAAGTAACTATTTTAACCTGGGGAGA
>CAYPRG010000050.1:0-8566 GCA_964413025.1 uncultured Planctomycetales bacterium | reverse complement strand
ATAAACACGGCATTTTCAGATATCAGGACATCCACGGATGAAGGCTTGAACCAGAAACGGGAATATACCGTATCCTCTCTTCTTTTTTCTATCATCAGGTGATATTGCGTCTTAAACTTGGGGACTTTTATTTTAACCAGGTTAAGGCTTATCTTCTTTAAAAGGTAGTCGCTTTCAAAAAATACCCTGCCAAAATGGCTATCCTCAATTGCCTTTGTCATTTTTACCCGGTGCCATCGTGCCTCGGGAGTTTCCCCTTCGGGATCGATGGTTAGCTGGGGATATGCGCCATTAATATATAGCGACCTCAAGGCTGAAACAAAATCGTCCAGGAAAAGATTCGGGCTTTTTGACTTTTCTCCGATAACAACGGTATCACCGCTGGCCGGGTCAAATATTAATCCTACCGGCCTTGCCATATAACCCAGGCGATGAACTTCAGGAAAATCTTTGCGAGAATCCCGCCCTTGCTCTACCGCTTTCCTGATCTTTACTTCAGCCGCATTTAAGGAAAATGCAACAAAAGTTTTAGTTTCTTCCGGCTCTCTCTGCTTCAAAGAAGAATCGGTCGTTATACAAGAGGAAAGAAAGGGCAGGAAGAATAAAATGGTTACCCGGCGCTTTTTCACTCCGGCCTCCTTTTTTTATCGTCGTTATTTGGCCTTCGGGGGTTGAATCTACTCCTTTAAGGCTGCCAAAAGCCCCGTCTATCAACGGTTTTTTCAAAAACGGGACTTTTACTTCTAATTTGCTTGGGCTAGTCTCTAAATTAAGATTGAATTGACGCATCATTTTCCCGGTCAAAGGGTCTTTGACCGCCTTAGAGCTGAGGGCGAACCCTTCTTTATCAATCTCCCCGGATTTTCTAAAGTCATCCGCGGCCTGGCCGTCTTTTCCCAAGTAACGATAAACCTTTCCTCTGCCCAGGTAAGCCAGGGAGAATCCTGGGCTTATCTTTATGGCCTGGTTAAAATCGTTCAGCGCCGATAAATAATCACCCAGGCAATAATAAACGATCCCCCGGTTGTTATATAAATCTGCCGAACCCGGATGCAGTTTTATCGCCTGATTAAAATTCTCTATAGCCAAATCATAGTTGCCCTGAAAAGCATAAAACATCCCCTTAGCCGCGTAAACCAAAAACAGACGGGGGGCGAATTCTTCCGCCATATCAAACTCCTTTATCGCCTGGCTGTAATTCTTCAGGCGAATACAGGCATCCCCTTTTAATAAATAGGGAATCGGTTCTTGCGGGTATTCGCGGCTAAATTCTTCAGCCCAGGACAAAAGCGATTCTTTTTTATCTTGAGTATCTATTGTACTAAGCAGCCCCGGCACTTTCTGGTATTCGCCTTTGGAATAATAACTGTATGCTAAAAGCAAGTGCGGAACTGGGGTGGTATTTTCCTCCTGCCTCCAGATATCCGCTATTCTCGATGCCTTAGCCAGGTCTCTCTTAATTAGTGCCTCTTTTACATCATCATCCAACGCCGTTGTGTTAAAAGCGAACGCCGCGGGAGCAAAAATTACAAACAGCCACAGCCACAAAATACTTAAATTCAATTTTTTCATTCTTCCCTCCTTTTTAAAAAGTCAGGCCGATGAACAGGCCCGCGGTATTCTTCCCCCAATCCAGCCCATCTTCCAGCCCGCTTAAGAATAACCCTATCGTAGAAGTCTGTCCGCCAAAGATAGTAGTAAAATCAATACCCAGGGTCAAATCTTGTTCGGAATCCATGATTGTCCGATCTCCAATTTTTGTCTTGCCGGTCTGAGTCCATCCTAAAGAAAACTCCAGCCTTTTATTCTCTGACAGGATACCAAAACCTCCTCCGTATCTTATATTTTCTTCCGGGTCAGCGCCTCTTCTCTTAAGCCGAAAAGTATACCCCGCCAGCCCCAAAGCATATACCGGCCCGGAGATAAATTTCCTTAAATATACCCCGGGAGTAAGGCCTACAAAACCATCTCCCATAAATGTATATTTTGAAAGCGCCGATTTTACCTCAAAAGTAGCGACAACTAACGGCCTATTTTTTGATTCTGCCAGTAAAGCGTAAGAAATTCCGCCATAAACATCACCTACTCCGAATTTAAGTTGAGGATGTTTCACCTTACGCCTCCCGCTGTTTTCAACTTCCGCCATAACAACACTAAGCGGCACTCCCGCGGATAACTCCAACCTCGGAGTCACCAGATAGCTCGCGCCTAACGCCAATGAAAAATCACTGGTTGAATAAGACATTCCTAACGTATCAAGGTATTCTTCCGAAGGCTTTTCTGAGAAACGGTTTGCCCCTAATCCTAATAAACTAGAGACGCTGGAAAGCCCATAGGTAAAATCGATTCCCCAACTGAACTTATCCTCAAAAATATTCTTCTCCGATTCCAATTGGTAATCCTGGCTCAGCGCGATATCCTCTCTTGAGGCAAAACAATGGCTTGGCGCCAAAGAAACAAAAAATACCGCTGCCGCTAACATTATTTTTTTCATCCTGCCTTCCTTTCCTAACATGCCTGCGATAAAAATTTTAATAAAAAGAAAACTCCCGTTCCCACTATGCTGTTACTAATCATATAAAACGCCGCGCTAACTCTACCATATCTTTCCATTTTACCTCCCTTCACTAGATTAGACTGTTTAAAAGAAAGCTTTTTCAAAATATTTTTAACTTGTATTTAGGTTATAAAAGGGTAAAATTAACCATATGGAAAATAGCCCCTCCCCGGAAAACCTAAAAGCCAAATCCAACCAGGAATTAATGCAGCTTGCCCAGCAGGACATAAACGGCGCCTACGATATTATTTATGAAAGGCTTTATGGAAAGTTTGTCAGCCTGGCATGGAAGATTTTAAGAAATAACTCCGACGCTGAGGACGCCGCGCAAAAAGCCCTGATCACCGGCTATATTAAAAGAAACAAATTCCTATCCCTCTCTAAAGTTGAAACCTGGCTCACCAGGATTCTGATCAATAAGGCAAAAGATATTATAAAGAAGAACGGCGGCAGGAAGCCTGCGGATGCAGAAACAGAAGAAGCCGCTGGTGGCCCGGAAGGGATTAAAAAAGGGGAAATTTTAGACCCGGATATCGATAACAGGACAGCCGGGAACGATTTTCAGGCAGACAAAAGAACCAGGCTGATGCTTATGTTTTTAGAAGAATGCATTAAAAAACTTCCCGAAGAAGAAAAGATGAACCTGGAGCTAAGGGAAATTTACGAATTGCCTTACAAAGAAATCGTTAAAATAGCCAATGAAAAATTCGGCCATAGCTCTTTGGGGAATATCAAGAATAAAACCGACAGCGCCAAGCAAAAGGTAAAAAACTGCATAGAAAGAAAATTGTCTTCTTATGAAATTATTTTGAAAAATAGGCATTGATTAGCCGTCTAATTAACGGAAAGGTTGAATATGGATAATAAAGAGTTCAATAAATTGCTTTCGCTCTGGAAAAAAGAAAAATCCATGGATTTTAAAGGCACAGTGCCGCAAAAAAGCAAAGACTGCCTTTATTTCACGGGGCTGGAAGAGTATGCCAAAAATGGCGGCGAGGCGCTGGAAAGCGCGAAAAAGCAGCATATTCAATCATGCGCCTATTGCCAAAAGATAGTCGCCACTTTTAAAGAAACTCTACGGGAAAAAGAACAAACTATACCTATATATGAGCGGCTTACCCAGGCCCTCAGTGCTCTAGCAAACACCCTAGCCTTACCTTTTAGGGCTATGCCAAGGTTTACGCCGGCATTAGTGCCTGTTTTGGCGGTAATCATTATTTTTGCGGTTTTTTCTAATCGCCCATCGGAATTAATAAATTATTCTTTTGAATTCACCCGGCCAATTGTAAAAACACGAGGCATTACAGGAACTCCGGCCGAGGAAAATAAATTTAGAATGAGTAACGTAATTGTGTCTTTTGACTGTTATGCTTATTTATTTGTAATTAATGAGGATGAAATTAATCTGCTTGTCCAGGAAAAAATTAAAGGGAAAGTTGCGAATACCATCTCTAGCGGGAAGCGGCTTATGGAAAAAAATAAACTGGCCCTGCTCCTGACTAAAAAACCTATTAAAGATACCTCTTCTGCCGGAGAGATTATCATCAAAAATTATACCTTCGGCGACAAGATTATTGCAGAAGCCTTAAGAAAGCAGCTAAAAAGAAATGATTTAAGCTTTTATAAGATAACGGCTTTTTAAGCATTGCTTAATTTAAATGACTAACAAATTACTGATGATAATGAGATATCCCGCCATAGTATCAATTCTTCTTATGTTGGTCATCCTAAAACCGGCCTTTTCATACACCGGAAATGACGCCATGGAATTATTCCGCCAGGGAGAAACATCGCATAAATCCGGTGAATACAATAACTCGCTCTCCTCTTTTCAGAAAGCATTAAAAATATTTAAGGAATTGAATATGCTGCCAGAGGAAGCAAGAACAGCGGAGACAATCGGCGCGATCTATCAGTCTTTCGATCAATACGATAAAGCGCTGCAGTACTACAAAGAGGCATTGGATATTTACAAAAAAATCGGTACCCCAAAAGACGTATCCGCGTTTATGAATATAATAGGAGTTGTCTATTACCGGCTTAATGAATACGAGAATGCAGTTCATTATTATGAAGAGGCGCTTAAGATACAGAAAAAGCTTAACGACCCTCGGGAAACAGCAATAACCCTGAATAACATCGGCATTAGCTACCGTTTTCTGGGCCGATATGATAAAGCGCTTCATTATTTCAAGAAGGCGTTGGAGATCCGAAGAGAGCTTAAAAAACCGGAAGGTATCGCTACCGCCCTAAGAAGCGTCGGCAGGATTTACATGTTTTCTAATCAATATGACGAAGCGCTTCGTTATCTAAATGAGGCTTTAGAAATAGAGCAAAGGCTTGGGACTCCTGCAGAAATAGCCACTGCATTAGACGATATCGGAACTGTTTATGCATCCATGGGGCGCGATAAGGAGGCGCTTTATTATTGCGCAAAGGCCCTTAAAATATACGAAGACTCCGGATTGGCTCAATACTATTCTATAAGTTTCAGCAATATTGCCGCTATATACGCCCGGCTAAACCAATACGATAAAGCTTTATCTTATTGCGATATGGCATTGAAGGCAACCTCAGAACCCGCCAAATCCGGCTCCGCAGCAACAGTCTTAAATAACGCCGGCAGCATCTACTCCTCCCTGGGCCGATATGATAAAGCACTCTATTGCCTTGAGCAAGCCTTAAAGATCAGAAGAAATTTTAATAACCACAGAGAGATATCCACAACGTTAATCAATATTGGAAACATTTATTGCACTTTAGGCCACTATGATAAAGCGCTGGCCTACGACGAAGAGGCGCTGGGGATAATAAAAGGGCTTGAGATACCCAAACATAAAGCTACGATCCTGGTTAATATCGCCCTTGCTTATCATTATTTAGGCCTCTACGATAAAGCGCTGGCCTACGACGAAGAGGCGCTCAAGATACAAAAAGGGCTTAATGATTTTCAGGACATGGCCGTAACCCTAAATAACATCGGCCTCAATTATTATTCACTTGCTCAGTATGATAAAGCCATATCTTATTATGGCGAAGCTCTAAAAACATCCAAAAAAATAAACGCGCTTCAGATTATGGCAACAGCCCTGAATAATCTTGGCATCCTCTATCATTCTTTAGGCCTTTATGATAAGGCCTTATCTTCTTATGAGAAGGCATTAAGAATAATCAAAAATTTAAACCTTCCTCTTGAAAAAGACGCGATTTTGAGCAATTTAGCGCTAATATACATTTCTGAAAAAAAATACGGGATTGCGGAAGAAAAATTACGGGAGGCGAGAGAAGAAGAAAAAACCGGCATTGAGATTATTAACGGCGCGTTCGTTGAACTTTATTTAGCCACAAATAAATACGACGCCGCTATTTCGATCCTTAAAAAAATATCACCCGCTTGGAATGCCGCGCCTCTTTCCTGTATCCGTTTCCATACCCAAAAAGGGCTGGCCTTAAAAGGAATGGGTTCAACTAAAGAAGCTTCTCTGGAATTGCTTAACGCGGTATCCTTATCGGAAGCCGCAAGAATAAATATGCGGAATAGGGCTGATTTCTTTTCCGGAAGGCTTTATGGCGGCTTTATCCGGCCATATAAGGCCCTCACAGCTGCCCTCGCTGAAAGGTCTTTTAATGGCGGGAAAATGGATTCTCAATTCGGCGCCTTTGGAAAGGATTTCGCATCCGCTGCCTTTTATTTTGCCGAATCAACCAAGGCAAGGGCATTGATAGAAGCGATGGCCGAATCTGTGAAAAAATATGAAACCCTTGAGCTGCCTCCGAAGTTACGCAAACAAGAACAGGATATCCTTAGCCAGCTCTCTGCCATTGAAAACACATGGGAAGATGCCTATAAAAAAGGTAAAGAAGCATTTAAGGCGTTTAGCGAAAGAAGAGAAGATTTAAAACAACAACTCGATGCTTTCATCTCTCGGGTTCGTAAAGATTACCCTAAATATGCCTCACTAAATTACCCCCGGCCAATTCCTGCGGAGCAAATCCCTCTAAAAGAAAATGAGGTACTTCTAGAATACGCTCTTTGCGATGATGCCAGCTATCTATTCAAGGTAAAAAAAGGCGGAGTTAAAGAAATAATCAAAATCCCGAAAGGCAAAGAGGAAATCGAAAATATGGTCACCGAGTTTTGCCTGCCTTTTGAACCAGACCCCCAGACTCAAAATATACCTTATCAGGATTTTTCCATACAAAAAGCAAACGTGCTCTATAATCTTCTTCTCGCCGATGCCCTGAAAGACACCACTCCAGAAACCAATATTATTATTGTTCCCGACGGAATATTGGGCCGCCTTCCATTTGAAGCCCTTGCGGTAAATTTCGGAAAAAATTTACAGCAAACAGTTTTTGCTGTAGACAGATGGAACATCTCTTACTACCAATCCGCTACGGTGCTGGCCTTAAACCGCATGCTCGGGCCATCTAAAGCTTCAAGGCCCCTCTTCGCCTTAGGAAATCCTATTTACAATAAGGATGACCCCAGATATCTTGCATATCAAAAAGAACAGCCTGAGCCTATTTTACTGGCTAAGGATATTAACAGGAGTGGTTTCCGCGCATTAGCCACCAACATAAATTGGGGTAGAGCTGTTAACTTCACTCCCCTTCCTGAAACAGAACAAGAAATAAAATCGATTGCCCGGATTTTTGACGCTAAACTCCAACCCCCGGATATTCTCTTGGGTATCTTTGCTAACGAGACTAATCTGCATAACGTAAAACTGAATCAATACCGCCTATTGCATTTTGCTACCCATGCAGATTTGCCAGGCAAGATCCAAGGTATTAACGAACCCTTTATATTACTGGGGCAGGTGGAAAATCAGGGAAAAGACGACGGCCTTCTTACTCTTACCGAAGTCTTAAATTTATACCTTGATGCGGATATGGTAGTTTTGTCTGCCTGTGTTACCGGAAGGGGCAAAGTAATGGATGGTGAAGGCCTGCTTAATTTTGCCAGGGTCTTCCAATATGCCGGGGCGAAAACAGTACTGGTAAGCCTATGGGGAGTTGCCTCAGAGCCTACTGTGGAATATATGGAGCTTCTATACCGACACTTAAAAGACGGCAAATCTAAATCCGAGGCGGTCTCTTTAACCAGAAAAGAGATAAAACAAAAATACCCTCATCCATTCTTCTGGTCAGTGTTTATACTGCACGGTGAAGGCTAAAACCTTCAATTGCCGTTCCGCTGTTCGGCTAACCATTCCGCGGCTTCAGAATAAACGGACTGCGGGGCTAAAACATGCCCTCCCTGAAATTCAATCCATTTTGTTTTCCAGCCAAGCTCCTCCAGAAAAATCCGGTCGCGTTTCATTTCATTATAGCGGAAATCCGTCGGGCTATGTATACCGCCTACCAGCCTGATAACAACTTAACCGACTTTGCTGTTTTGACGCCGTCTGAGTCCATGGTGTACTCTATGGAGACCTTATCGTTATCGCTTAGCCAGTTCGCGCTCACCTTGCTTCCGTCTTTGCCGGTAACAACGGCATTATCGGCTAATATAAAAGTTGATTCTTCCCCGTTACTATCTTTGGCGATTATCTCTAAATTTGTTCTTTTCATGATAGTTCCGGAGGACACCTTAGTAATTGTGCCGGTAAAAGCCATGGTTCCCCATGGGAGCGCGGAAGAAGTGCCGGACGGAACCGAGGCTTCTTCGGCAAAACACAAAGAGCCGGCAAGCGCGATAAAAAGTAACGCGAAAAATAACTTGCTCATTTTTACCTCCTTTTTATTGGAAATATGATTTTGCCTGCGCGAGGAGAACCATGCGCAAATCAAAGGCTTGAGCGCATAATTTGGCTGCCCCGCATGGAATCGAACCATGATAGTCAGATCCAGAATCTGAAGTCCTACCAATTAGACGACAGGGCAAATAGTAGTAAAGAGTATAGCTTGGCTAAAAAGTAAAATCAAGGGTTTTGTTAAGGCGGGGGCGCAAAAAAATGGCAAGGGGAAATCTATTTTGGCTTTTTAGAGGGCATTGCCTGCCCG
>CAYPRG010000049.1:4643-8614 GCA_964413025.1 uncultured Planctomycetales bacterium | reverse complement strand
TTATCAAGACAAACATAGAAGCAGTCTATAACCAGGTTTCCGCGGTCTTGGGTTCTACCGCGGGTATCAGCGGCTTAAAGCAGGTGGCAGACGCCATGAACAGCCAGTTCTCTATTCTTGAAACCGCGCTGAGTAAAGTAGGTAAAGATTTACTCAAGGATGTTAAAGATGCGAGCAGTTCGGCCTCTGCATTAGAGTCGGTTTATAACCAGTTGACCACTATGGCTAAGTCAGTAAAGCAGATAACCGGAGAAACCGGGATGAACCTGGAAAAACTCTATCAGGTTTCAGCGGATAAGAAAAATGATATGATCTATTTAAAGAATAAGACGCAACAAATGAAAGCGGCAGTAGAGTTGACTAAGCAGATGACTGATAATTTGGCTAATAAGCCGATTACTCAGACTTGGTATGAATATAAGAAATAGGAAATTGGGGACGTTTCTATTTTTTAATCCCCGACGGAAAGAAAAAAATAGAAACGTCCCCAATTACAATTACCGATTATGAAAGGAATGAAGATGAATAGGTGGAGATTTTTTGTGCTAGCGTTATCTTTCCTATTATTGGCAGCAGGCGAAGTGCAGGCGAATATTGTCTTAAAAGTTATCGCGGTCAATCCTTCCAAGGAGCAGGTGCAAAAGGTGCCGGTCAAGATAGTAATGCCTAAAGAAGTCCGGCCGGAGGATGTTGTGGACAAGGGCGATTTAGAGATTGTTTATGATACCCAGCAGGGCTGTTATGTTGCCTATGGAGAGTATGAACTTAAACCGGGAGAGACTTTAGAGAAGGATATTGAGATACGCGATATATGGACTATCCCGAACGGCGAAATCGAAGGGATACAAAAAGATTTAGTCAAGCTTTCCGACCTGCTGAAGAATACCGAATTTTCCGACAGGCTGGCTTTCTTAAAGAATAATATTGATTCAAAGTTAAACCAGGTCGTTGAGAACCAGAAAAACTCGCCTTCTAACCCCGAGCAGCTTATTTCTAATTACCGGGAAAATTCAAAGATTTTAGAATCGGCTAAGGCGGATTTGGCGTTGGTGCGCAGTTTTCTCTCTCAGTTAAGGCCGTTCCCCGCGGCGACTATCTGGCGGATAATCCTGTTGATTATCGTGTTCCTGGGCCTTTTGGGCGGGAGTTTTTATGTTTTGTGGCAGAAACAACTTAAGAATATCATCCAGCACGATACCTTTTTTGCTTCCGAGAAAAAGGAAGATTTTGCTACTGAGCTTAAGCCTGAGCAACACAATGCAAAAGAGGAAAAAGGTTTCCAGACTAAAGACGTAGATAATATCCTGGGTGGGGAAGATAAGTCTAAATAATTGGGGACGTTTCTAATTGGGGACGTTTCTATTTTTTAGTTAGATTTCCCCTCCTTTCGCGTCTATTAATAGCGGAAGGGGGGATTTTTATGCCTAGGACAAGAAGATTAGCGCCAGTTGATACGGCTCTGCATATTATGTGCAGAGGAAATAATAAACAGAATATATTTAACACAGACCGCGACAAACTACGTTACTATTTTTTAATTCGGGAGTTAAAAGAGGATAACAAGATAACCATCTATCATTATTGCTTCATGAGCAATCATCTCCATCTGGTTGTTTGGCTTACGGCTAAAAGTAAATTATCTAAGTTTATGAAGCAATTAAATTTAAGTTACTTCAGCTATTACAAAAAAAGAAATGACTATACCGGTCATTTATGGCAGGGGAGATTCAAGAGCAATATAATAGATACCGACGCATATCTTTTACAATGCGGTAAATATATCGAACTTAACCCCGTAAGAAAAGGGATTGTTAGGTTGCCGGAAGAATACAAATTCAGTAGTTATAATCATTATGCGAAAGGGGATGTCGATTCAATAATTACCGATAATCCAGTTTTTATCGGATTGTCTGATTATGAAGCAGGAAGAAGGAGGCAATATATTGAATTTGTAGTAGATAGTAGTATAATAAATACGGATAGATTAACTAAGCATCCTTTTATCGGAAACGATAATTTTGTAAAAGGGTTACAGGAATATTACGGGATTAAAACAGGGAGTTTAGCCAGGGGAAGGCCGAAGAAAAAATAGAAACGTCCCCATTTTTTTATTTTCTTAACCTTAAAAAAATTAATGAGATTTGCGCTTAAATTAATACTCTCCTTTTTTTTATTAAGCGGCTCGGCTTTTGCCGCTGATTTATCCGCTACTTTCTGGCAAATCAAGAAGAGTACCCATTTTATCGTTTATTACCAGGAAGCCCCGTCGGATTATATCAATGAAGTGATTGACCGGGCAGAAGGTTATTATAACACTATTACCACAAAGCTTGGGTTTACCCGTTATGAAGAATTCTGGACCTGGTATAAACGGGCTAAGATCTATTTATTCAGGAACAAAGAGGAATACAACCGTATCACCAGTCAACCGGAGTGGTCGGGGGCTCATTCGCGCGTCATTGCCCATGAGATTTATACCTACGTGCGCAGGGAAGGATTTTTTGAGACTGTCCTGCCGCACGAGATGGGGCATATAATCTTTCGCGAGTTCATCGGCTACGATAAAAGACTGCCTCTTTGGGTGGATGAGGGGGTAGCTATGTACTGCGAGAGGGGAGAGACCCATGAAGGGGTAAGGATGACCAGGATAATCGCCAGGACAATCTTTTTTATGGATTTGAATGAGTTAGGGGGGATAAACCGGGCAAACCTGATGATGCCGGAAATATTCTACGCTGAAGCAGAAAGCGTAATGGTATTTTTAATCAAGGAATACGGTAGCGATAAATTCGCGGAATTTTGCCTGGCGCTAAAAAACTTGAAAGAAAAGCAGACCTGGGAAGACGCTATGCGTAGTGTTTATAAATTCAAAGATATCCAGGAGCTGAATGACGCCTGGATAAAGTTTTTCACCGCTTTTCAGCAATCCTAAAGAATCCGCAAGATTTATCTTTACTCTTAAACCAAAGAATATTATAATAAACGAGGGCACAATTTACGGAACGAAGTGAACGTAAATTGTTTGCCCGAGTTTATCCCCCCTCTTCATTTTTTGCAAGGAAGGAAGGGGGATTTACGTGCTCATTTAACGAGGGAGGAATACTCATTATGGAAAGAATAAATGTCTTAATCATTGAAGATAAGCTGGAAGATAGTACTATCCTGGAAACTACTTTAAAGAGCGCAGGATATAAAGTCTGGACTACGGTTAACGGCGAGGAAGGGATAAAAATAATGCGCAACGTTCCTTTTTCGGTGGTGGTCACCGAATTGCATATGGAGCCTGTTAGCGGCATTGAGGTTATCTCGGAGGCGCTGAAGATAAATCCCGATATAAGCATCGTGGTCATGACCGCCTATACTTTTATTGAACTGGCCGTTGAGGCGATGGAGATGGGGGCTTATGGGTATATCACAAAACCCTTTAATATGGCGGAAATAAAGATTGTGGTCAAGCGCGCCTCGGAAAGGACCAATCTTTTATCTTCAAAGAAAGAAAAAGAGCAGTTCGCGGAGATGTCGGTAAAGGACGCGCTCACCGGAGTTTATAATCGCCGGTTCCTTAAAGTTTACCTGAACAATAAAATATTCATGATGAACCGGATGATTGAGAAGTTCTCCGTGCTGATGATTGACATCGACCATTTCAAAAGGTACAACGATACAAACGGGCATCAGGCAGGAGACGAATTGCTGCGTAAGGCCTGCAAATTATTCCACGAGTCTATCCGTAAAGGAGATATGGTTTTCCGTTACGGCGGCGAGGAATTCCTGGTTTTCCTGGATAACGCCGATAAGGAGAGCGCTTTTGTGGTTGCCGAAAGGATGCGCAACACCGTCAGCCTCTATTTGCCGTCCAGCGTGAGCATCGGGGTAGGGACTTTCCCCGAAGACGCCGAAGACCTGGATTCGCTGGTGGGCAAAGCGGACGCGGCATTATATAAAGCCAAAGAGACCGGCAGGAACAAAGT
>CAYPRG010000049.1:0-4543 GCA_964413025.1 uncultured Planctomycetales bacterium | reverse complement strand
AATGAGGCTTTCTATACTTGAGCCAAGAAGAGTAGTTTTTGAGGGAAACGCGAGAGAAGTGATTTTGCCGGCGGAAGACGGGGAGATTTGCGTTTTAGATTTCCATCAGCCGTTTTTATACAGCTTAAGAAGCGGCAATGTAAGGATAAGGGGCGGTTGGTCAAAAAGCGCAGGCACCGATGAGTTCGGCGAAGAAGAACAGGCGCCCCAGATGGCTTATTCCGAAGATACTATCAGGATAAAATACGGCATAGCCAAGATGGCCAGGAATGACCTGATATTAATCGTAGAATTATATGCGTAACGCTACAATAATTTTAATCATGGTTTTGGCTACTTTAGGGCCGGCGGCGGTAATCGCCATTGTCGGCTTTGCCGCGGTGAAAGCGGTAGGCAGGAACCCTTCGGCAGCTGCCAAAATCCTGATGTCCATGATCACGGCATTTGTTTTTGCCGAGGCAATCGCTATTTTAGCGCTTCTGGTGGTCTTCAATTTATTCAGATAAACAGATAGGCAACCTATCATAATATGCTTACCCAGCTAATCATAATCCAAATTGTGGCTTTTATAATCTTGATCGTAGTGCTGAGGATTTTATTTTACAAGCACCTCAGTTCCGCGCTTATCCGCCTCAGAGAACTCCAGGAAGAAGCCTTATCTAAAGAAGCCAAGATAAAAGAAGAGCTTAGCCGCCTTAAGCTGGTTAAGCTCGCCGAGATAGATAAGGGAAGGTTTGAAGCCAAGAGGCTGATGGAAGACGCCAAGAAGCAATCAGAAGCATTGCGCGATAAATTAGAAGATGACGCCAGGAATGAGAGCCAAAAAATTATTGCCCAGGGCAAAGAGATAGTTGATAAGATGCAGAAGAACCTGGCAGCAACTATTGAATTGCGGGCGCTGAACCTTGCCATGGAGATGATCCGGTATACTTTTACCGAAAAGGGCATAGAAGGTTTGCAGCATCAATTGATGGAAGAGTTGGTTATGGATATAGAGAATCTTGATAAAGAAAGAGTCAGTGTTAAATCCGGCAGGGCCAAGGTTATCTCGAGTTCTCCTTTGACTGAGGAGGAAAAGGAGCGCATAAAAAAGACACTTTCAAGCAATTTAGGATATGAGCTTGTTATAGAAGAGACCATAGACCAGGCGCTGGTCACCGGTTTTATTATCCAGATCGGAGAATTCGTTATAGACGGAAGCCTGAGGAATAAATTGCAGAAGGCCCTTCCCTATATTAAGAACCGTTAAGCCCAGATGATAAATATCAAGATACCGCATTTAGACATAAGAGAAGTCGGGACAGTAAAAGAAGTCAAATACGGTATCGTCAAAATAGACGGCCTTCCTTCCTGTGTTTACGGGCAGCTGGTCCAGTTTCCCCAGGGAGTCAAGGGGATGATCATAGGTTTTAACTCCGGAGAAGTAAATGTGATTATCCTGGGCCAGGAAAGCAAAGTATCCGTCGGAGACGTGGTCGGTTCTTTGGCGGAATTAATAAATATACCGGTAGGGGAAGGATTTTTAGGCAGGATAGTCAATAGTTTGGGGGAACCCCTGGATAACAAGGGGGATATAATCCCGACTGATTTTTACCCGGTTTTTAGAGAATCCCCGGGAGTCATGGATAGGGAGCCGGTTGACCAATCCCTGCCTACCGGCACTAAGATTATTGACCTGATTATCCCGGTGGGCAAGGGGCAGAGGGAATTGATCATCGGTGACAGGCAGACCGGAAAAAGCACTATCTGCGTCGACGCGATTATAAACCAAAAAGGGAAAAATGTAGTCTGTATTTATTGCTGGGTAGGCGGGCCGCAGGCAGCGTTAAAGAAAATCCTGCACACCCTGCGTGAAAATGAATCCTTGGGTTATACCATTGTGCTTTGCGCTTCAGCAGATGCCTCAGCCGCGGAGCAGTACCTGGCTCCTTATGCCGCTGCGACCTTAGGCGATTATTTCATGTACTCCGGCCGCGATGTGTTGGTAATATTTGATGATTTATTGAAACACGCCTGGATTTATCGCCAGATGTCATTATTATTAGAGCGTTCTCCCGGCCGCGAAGCTTATCCGGGAGATATCTTTTATCTGCATTCACAGCTATTAGAGCGCGCCGGAAGGCTCAAGAAAGAAAAAGGCGGCGGGACAATGACTTTCCTGCCTGTGGCTGAAACATTGCAGGGGGATATCACCGGTTATATCCAGACCAATCTTATCTCCATCACCGACGGGCAGATTTATATCAGTACCTCTTTATTCCGCGAAGGTTTTAAGCCGGCTATCGATATGGGCCTCTCGGTTTCACGTATCGGAAGCAAGGTACAATGTCCGGCAATTAAGGAATTGGGCAAGGGCCTGCGTTTAGAATATGCCCAATACCGCGAAATGTTGCGTTTGACAAAACTGCGTACCCGCCTATCAACTGAGGCGCTTGAGAGAATGCAGCGTGGCGAAACACTTAAAGAACTCCTCTTGCAGGTGAATAATAAGCCGATTTGCGTGGAAGAAGAAATTGCTCTTTTTTACGCTTTTAAGCGCAGGGTCCTTGAGGTCTTACCTTTGTCAACCTTAAAGAGGTTTATTCACGGCTTCTACAATTATCTGAGCAATGACGCCCCTGACCTGGTTAACCGGTTGACTGAAAAAAAGGATTTGACCGATGACATCCGCGAGGACATGGACAGGTGCATCGCGGAATATTGCCGGATGCTGAAATCAGATGAAGAAAAAGTGAGCAACGCTTAAAGGAAAAAGTGCGAGATGAGGGCAGCCGCGGCATTAAAACAGGATTTGGAGATGACCCGCACCTTAGGGGACATCGTTGATGTTTTAAAGACAGCGGCGACAATCCAATTCCGCTCTTTTCAAATGAAGCAGAAGGCCAATGAAGTTTTTTTTAAAGAGCTTGATGAATGTTTCAAGCTTTTATTGGCTAAGCAAGTAACTCACCCATATTTATTTGAACGTAAAGCCCTGCCTACGGCAGTCCTGACTATTACCTCCGACGAGGGCTTTCTGGGGGAGTTGAATACCGTATTGGTCAATACCGCTCTGGATCAGAAAAGGCAAGCCAAGGATGAGATTATTGTCATGGGCGAGCGCGGGGCCAGGTACCTGGAAGATATGAACCAGAGCTTTATGAGTTTCCCGGGTATCTCTGATCAGTTGAATTACCTGGAGGCGGAAAAAATCAGGGATTACCTGATAAAGGGTTACCATAGAAGGTTTGGCCGTATCTTAATTGTCTATCCTGAATTTATATCTTTGACTTCGCAGAGAGTCACCCTGTTGCAGCTTTTGCCCTGGGCGGATAGTTCTTCTGATAAAGGAAAAGATGCTAAAGCCCCCGCGGCTTCTTTGTTGAGCGAGTTGATGATTGAACCGGATTTAAAAAGCGTCCTGGAAGTGATCATAGAGCTTTGGACGGCCTTTAAATTACAGGATATTTTCTGGTCTTCAAAACAGGCGGAATTCGCGGCAAGAATCATGCATCTTGAAGGGAGCACCCAGGAATTAGGGCATTTAACCCATAAGCTTGCCTTTGAGTATTTCCGCCAGGTCCACGCCCTTAAAGATAAAGTTATCAGGGAGATTTCCGCTTCAAAGATATTATTAAGCAAACAGAAAGGTTAAATAAAATATGGAAGGCGGCAAGGGGAAGATAATCGCTATTTCCGGTTCAGTAGTAGACGTCCAGTTTGACGCGGAAAATTTACCTTCCATATACGAAATAATCAAGACCTCGACTTTTGACAATAAAGAAGTTATTCTGGAGGTCGTGGAACACCGTGAGCCTAACATCTGCCGCTGCATCGCCCTTAATCCTACTTATGGCCTGAGAAGAAACTCAAGCGCTGTAGCCGCAGGCCATAACCTTACTGTTCCCGTCGGAGATTGTCTTTACGGAAGAGTTTTAAATGTTTTGGGCCAGCCGATAGACGGAAAAGGCCCGGTTGTCTCCCAGGAATACATAGCCACCAGAAGAATGCGCATGTCCGCCAGGAAAGATACCTTTACCGAAGATGAAGGTAAATTGGAATTTAAAATCATGGAGACCGGGATTAAAGTCATTGATATGCTTTCTCCCCTGGTCAAGGGTTCCAAGACCGGGATTTTAGGTGGCGCAGGTTTAGGTAAAACAGTCTTGATCCTTGAAATCATCCATAATATTATTACTAAGCATCAGGGTACCTGCGTTTTCACCGGCGTAGGTGAACGTATCAGGGAAGGTAATGAACTTTATTATGAATTTGAGCGCACCGGATTATTAAAACGCTCGATAATGGTTTTCGGGCAGATGGATGAGTCTCCGGGCGCGCGTTTTGAAGCCGCGCATACCGGTATAGCCATGGCTGAAACTTTTCTGGAGAAGGGCAACGAGGTTTTGTTCTTTATTGATAATGTTTTCCGTTTCGCCCAGGCAGGTTCCGAGCTCTCCGCGCTTTTAGGCAGGATCCCGTCGGAAACCGGTTATCAGCCGACATTGATGAGCGAAATCAGCGAATTCCACGAGCGCATCAGGTCCCAGGTCGGGGCAGCTAT
>CAYPRG010000048.1:0-8820 GCA_964413025.1 uncultured Planctomycetales bacterium | reverse complement strand
ATGATAACAGAAAGCAGGCAGTGGAAGATTTCAGCAAGGCCGTGGATTTAGAGGTGATTTACCCTGAATATAATCCTGAGGAATTTTTCCGCCTGGTATCTTCAAACAATGCCGGGCCGGGGAGATGCTCTATCTGCTGGGAACTTCGCATGGCTAAAACAGTCCTGGAGGCCAAAGAAAAAGATTTTGATTATTTTTCCACCACGCTTTTAGTCAGCCCCTACCAGGACCAGGGGTTATTGCGCGGCATAGGCGAACATTTTGAAGAAGAGGAAAATGTGAATTTTTATTATGAAGATTTTCGCCCGGGTTTTAAAAAAGCCCATTATGAAGCAAAGGAAAAAGGGATATACCGCCAAAAATATTGCGGTTGCGTTTATTCAATAAAGCCCGCACAGCCTCTCCGATGAACCGGAAATTAAATACTTTCATAATACTGGCAATATTTTTATTCGGGGGATTAGGCCTGCCTGCCGCCGGTTCTTTTACCCGGCCGGCTAAATATATCCGGGTAGCTATTATACAGAACGCGGAATCCCTGAATCTTAAAGTCGGCGGTTTCTACGAAATATCAGTCCCCGGAAGGAAAAAGGTTTCGGCCCGCGGCAGAAACCTGATGACTACGGTGACTTCCTACAAGAACGGAATTTTAATGGGAGATAGTAATTTTAACGCCGATAGCGTATTGATTTCAGCCGATAACGCGGATATGATTATAATAAATGGCCGTACCTTCAGAGGAGACGTCAAATTTATAAAGAATAAGTCCGGCAAGCTTATCGCCGTCAATTACGTGGAATTAGAAGATTATATCAGAGGGATTTTATACCATGAGGTGTCTCATTACTGGCCGATGGAGGCATTAAAGGCGCAGGCAATAGTTTGCCGCACCTATGCGGTTTACCAGATGCAGGAAAACAAGCTCAGGGATTATGATGTGACCAGCGATATATATTCGCAGGTTTATGGCGGGAAAACTTCCGAACGCTACCGTACCACCAGCGCTGTTTTCGCCACGGCCGGAATGATGCTTACTTTTCAGGATAAAGTCTTTCCGGCGTATTTTCATTCCACCTGCGGCGGCCATACTGAAGATGCTTTTTTGCTTTGGAAAACCAATATAGCTCCCCTTAAAGGTGTGCCCTGTAATTTCTGCGAAGGCTCGCCGCATTTCAACTGGCATTATGTATTAACCCGCGAAGAGGTCCGGGACAAACTGGTCAAGGGCGGGTACAATATAAACAGCATAGAAGATATTACGATAATGGCTAGAGACGGCTCCGGCAGGGTCACCGATTTGAAGATAAAAACAGCGAAAAATGAAAGTAAAATCCCGGCCAAGGATTTCAGGAATATAATCGGCCCTAATATTATCAGGAGCGCTAATTTCTCGGTAAACTTGGTCCACGACGATGTGGTATTCGAAGGGTTGGGCTGGGGGCATGGGGTAGGATTATGCCAGTGGGGCGCTTATTTTATGGCTAAACGCGGGTTTAGCGCTATGCAGATACTTGAATATTATTATCCAGAGGCAAATCTTGAAACTATCGGATTTTGATTACAATCTTCCCAAAGAATTAATCGCGCAGTATCCCTTAAAAGAAAGGGATACTGCCAGGCTTTTGGTCTTAGACCGCGAAAAGCTCACCCTGGAGCACCGGGTTTTTAAGGATATTCCGGATTATCTCAGGGAAGGCGACCTGATTGTTTTGAATGATACCAAAGTTTTACCCAGCCGCTTACATGGTAAGAGGAATTCAGGCGGCAAGGTTGAGGTGTTGCTTTTAAATCGTAAAGAAGGGTTGACTTTTAGCGCTCTGATCAAGCCAAGCCGGGTGAAACTCGGAGAGAAGGTAATCTTTAACGGCGGAAAATCAGAAGGCATTATCAGCGCTAAAAACGAAATTACTTTTAATCTTAAGGATGCGGCCAGCGTTTATGCCTTAGGGCTTATGCCATTGCCTCCTTATATAAAAAGAAGCCCTGAGGATTTGGATAATATTTATTATCAGACCGTCTATGCCAGCCAGGAAGGGGCAATTGCTTCTCCGACCGCCGGGCTGCATTTTACCAAAGAGTTAATTGCCGGAATAGAATCCCGGGGTATAAATGTCGCCTGTATTACTTTGCATGTTGGTATCGGGACATTTAAGCCGGTCAAGGCCGAGGATATCACCGCGCATAAAATGGAGCCGGAGTATTTCAAGGTAACTGATGAAGCAGCGGAACTTATAAAGAATACCCGGGCAAAGAACCGGCGCATAATCGCCGTGGGAACGACTTCTTTGCGCGCCCTGGAGGCTTTTTCTTCGGGAGTAAGAGAGGGCCATACGGACCTGTTTATATATCCGGGATATAAATTTAAACTGGCAGACTGTCTCTTGACTAATTTTCATCTTCCTCGTACCACTCTTCTCATGCTGGTTTCGGCGTTCTGCGGGGAGAAGCTGGCTAAAAAGGCATACCAGGAAGCCGTGGATAATAAATACCGTTTTTACAGCTATGGCGACGCCATGCTAATCATATAATACAAAGTGGGCGCATTTAAATTAATCCATAAAGATAAAAGTTCAGGGGCGCGTTTAGGAAAATTAGCCACGCTTCACGGCGAAATAAACACTCCTTCTTTTATGCCGGTAGGGACTCAAGGGACGGTAAAGGCTTTGGCTCCCCGCGATTTAAAAGATGCGGGGGCGGAGATTATTTTATCCAATGCCTACCATCTTTTTTTGCGCCCCGGGATGGAGATAATCAGGAAAGCCGGCGGCCTGCATAATTTTATGTCCTGGCAGTCGCCTATCCTTACGGATAGCGGCGGGTACCAGATATTCAGCCTGGCGCTTCTGAGAAAAATAAGCGATAAAGGGGTGGAATTTCAGTCTCATATTGACGGGATGAAACATTTTTTAACCCCGGAAGATGTGGTCGGGGTACAGAAAGATTTAGGTTCGGATATTATGATGCCTCTGGATGAATGCGTGCATTATCCCTGCAGCAAAGACCAGGCGGAAGTTGCCATGGAAAGGACCCTGGATTGGGTAAAGCGTTCAAAAGAATATAAAGATAATAATGGCCAGCTTTTATTCGGTATTGTCCAGGGGGCGACCTATGAAGATTTACGTGAAACCTGCGCCAAGCGGTTAGTCGAGATGGAGTTTGACGGTTATGCCATCGGCGGAGTTTCGGTTGGCGAGCCCAAGGCTTTGCGTTATAATATTGTCAATCTGGTATCGGGCTTATTGCCCGTGGAAAAACCCCGCTATCTTATGGGGGTAGGAGTTCCTGAAGATATAATCCAGGCGGTAGAGTTAGGCGTGGATATGTTTGATTGTGTAGTGCCTACGCGCTACGGTAGAAATGGCACTGCCTTTACTAGCGTTGGCAAGATAACCGTCAGGAATGCCGCTTTCAGCGAAGATTTTAAACCCCTGGACCCTGACTGCGGTTGTTACGCTTGTAAAAATTTCAGCCGTGCCTACCTGCGCCATCTATTTAATACCCAGGAGATATTGGGGCTGGAATTGGTTTCTTCACATAATATCCACTTTTTCTTAAAGATGATGCGCGATATAAGAGAAGCAATCAGCCAGGACAGGTTTAATGAATTTAAAAAAGATTTTTTCAGCAGATACCAGGATAAAAATGCGCATTGATATTATCACTATATTCCCAAAGTGTTTTCAGCCTGTGTTCGGCGAGTCTATAATCAAACGGGCGCAGAATAAAGGCAAGGTTGAAATCCATATTCATAATTTAAGGGATTACTCTTCCGATAAACATAAGAAAGTCGATGACCGGCCATTTGGCGGCGGCTCGGGTATGCTCATGAGTCCGGAGCCTATCTTTAAGGCGGTAGAGGCGCTGAAAGAATCGGTAAAGAATAAAAAAACTAGGGTCAAGGTGATTCTTCTCTGCCCGCAGGGAGAGGGGTTAAGCCAAAAGATAGCTAAAAGGTTGGCAAAGTGCAAGCATTTAATCCTGATTTGCGGGCATTACGAAGGCATAGACGAGAGGGTCAGGGTTCATCTTGCCGATGAAGAGATTTCCATCGGCGATTATATTTTGACCGGAGGGGAGTTGCCGGCAATGGTCCTGGTTGACTCGGTAGTGCGGCTTATCCCGGGAGTTTTAGGCGATAAAAATTCCTTGAACTTTGAATCTTTTGAGAGTAATCTATTAGAATATCCTCATTACACCAGGCCTGCTAAATTCAGAAATATGGCAGTGCCGGGAATACTTCTATCAGGTGATCATAAAAAAATAGAGATTTGGAGAAAGAAAACAGCGTTTAAGAGAACAAAGCAAAGAAGGCCAGACCTTCTTTGTGGAAAGAGAGGAGAAACAAAAAATGGACAAGATTAAAATGATCGAGTCAGGTATGATTAAGAAAGAAGTCCCGCAATTCGGGGTAGGCGATACGGTAAAGATTTTGGTTAAGATCATGGAGGGCGCCGATAAGGTGAGGCTGCATCCCTTCGAGGGAGTGGTTATCGCCAAGAAGGGCGGCGGGATAAATACTGTTTTTACCGTAAGAAAAGTTTCTTACGGCGAAGGTATTGAACGCGCCTTTCCTTTATATTCGCCCAGTATCGAACGCATTGAGGTTGTGCGTTCCGGAAAGGTAAAGAGGGCAAAGCTTTATTATTTAAGAGGCAAGATCGGAAAACGCGCCACCAAAATCGAGAGCAAGGAAGAGAAACAAAAACCTGCTTAAAGTGCTCTACTACGAAAAAAAGCTTAAGAAAAAAGGTTACGATTTAGTCATCGGAGTAGACGAGGCCGGACGTGGGCCGTTAGCAGGCCCGGTAGTCGCGGCAGCAGTGGCTTTGAAACAAACCCGCTTTAAAAACCGCATAGATGATTCCAAGAAGTTGACCGCCCGGGCCAGGGAAAAAGCCTTTTTAGAGATCCTCGATAAGTCCATATCCGGAGTGGGAATAGTCAATGAAAAGATAATTGACCGCATAAATATTCTTCAAGCTACCCGAATCGCCATGGAGCAGGCGATTTCCTCCCTGCTGGATAAGATGGGGGCTACGGGTTCTAAGCGCCTGCACGTTATTGTCGACGGCAATGTAAAGCTTGATATTAAGCTTCCTTACGCTAATATAATAAGAGGCGACGGTAAATCAAAAAGCATCGCCTCCGCTTCCATACTGGCCAAGGTCACCAGGGATCGCATCATGTCCTTGTATGATAAAGTTTATCCGCAGTACGGTTTCAAAAAACATAAAGGTTACCCGACGAAAAGCCACAAAAGCGCTTTAAAGAAATTCGGGCCGTCGGTAATTCACAGGATTAGTTTTGCCGGTGTCTAAACAACATTTGTATTTAGGCAGTCTGGGAGAAGAAGCCGCGGTAGGATTGTTAAAAGAGAACGGTTATAAAATCCTGGCCAGGAATTATAAGGACGCACTCGGCGAAATAGACATCGTTGCCCGCGACAAAGATACCTTTTGTTTTATTGAAGTAAAAACAAGAAATTCCCTTAGCTTTGGCCTTCCCCAAGAGGCGGTTTCACGGGCTAAGCAAAGGAAGATTTCCAAGGTAGCGCTTAATTTCCTTAAGAAAAATAAACTCCTGGATAAAAAGGCAAGGTTTGATGTTGTTTCAGTGGTGTATTCCGGAGATAAGCCTAAGTTTGATTTAATCAAGGACGCGTTCGATTTAGATCCTTCCTACACATATTAAGACTATGCTTTCCGATATCGAAATAGCAAAAAAATCCAAAAAAGAACCGATAGAAAAGATAGCCAAAAAGCTGAAAATTGACAAAAAATATCTTATTCCCTACGGGCATCATATTGCCAAGATTGATTTGAGTATCTTGGATAAAATAAAGAATAAACCCAGAGGGAAATATGTTTTAGTCACCGCGATTACCCCGACTCCTCTGGGCGAAGGTAAGACTGTGACCACCATCGGCCTTTCCATGGCTTTAAACAGGCTGGGAAAATTGACTTCTACCTGTATCAGGCAGCCGTCGCTGGGGCCGGTTTTCGGCATAAAAGGCGGCGCTGCCGGAGGCGGTTATTCGCAGGTTTTGCCCATGGAGGATTTTAACCTGCATTTTACCGGCGATGTGCATGCCATCGGCCTGGCCCATAATCTGGCCGCGGCCTTCATAGATAATTCGGTATTAAAGGGCAACAAGCTTAATATAAACCCCGAGAAAATATACTGGCGCCGGGTAGTTGACGTAAGCGACAGGGCCTTAAGAAATATAAAAATCGGGCTGGGCGGGATAGAAAACGGGATCCCCCGTGATTCCGGTTTTGATATTACCGTGGCTTCCGAGATAATGGCGATTTTAGCCTTGAGCAGCAGCTTAAAGGATTTGCGTGGACGCATCGGCAGAATAATCCTTGCCGATACCTTTGACGGGAAGCCGGTGACCTGCGAAGACCTGAAAGTCGCGGGAAGCATGGCCGCGCTTTTAAGAGACGCTATCAGGCCTAACCTGATTCAGACTATCGAGAATACGCCTTGTTTTGTCCACGCCGGGCCGTTTGCCAATATCGCTCACGGAAATAGTTCTATTCTGGCGGACAGGATTGCGCTTGCGCTTTCTGATTATGTAGTGACTGAAGCGGGTTTTGGCGCGGATTGCGGGGCGGAGAAGTTTTTTGATATCAAGTGCCGGGCAAGCGGTATTATTCCGGATGTAGCGGTGATTGTCTGTTCTATAAGGGCGCTTAAGGCCCATAGCGGAAGGTTCAAGATTGTCGCCGGTAAGCCGTTAGACGCCTGCCTGCATAAAGAAGATATCAGGGCGATTGATGAGGGAATTTGTAATCTGGAGAAACAGATTGAGAATGTGAAAACTTTCGGCGTACCGGTAGTAGTCGCGGTTAATAAGTTCTCCTGCGATACCGGCAAAGAGATAGATTTTGTAAAACAAAAAGCCAAGGAATTCGGGGCATATGATTGTGCCTTAAGCGAAGTCTGGGCAAAAGGCTCCAAGGGAGGATTGGAATTAGCTAAAGCGGTCATAAGCGCCAGCAAAGAAAAAAAGAATTTTAAGTTTCTCTATCCTTTGGATATACCTATAAAAGAAAAAATCAAGGCAATCGCCACCAGGATTTACGGGGCAAAGCATGTGGAGTATTCTTCGCACGCCGAAGAAAAGATTAAAATGTACACAGAGAGGGGTTACGATAAACTGCCTATTTGTATGGCCAAGACCCATCTTTCCTTATCGCACGACCCCGCTTTGAAGGGGAGGCCGCGCGATTTTATTTTACCGGTAAGAGACGTACGCGCTTCCGTTGGCGCGGGATTTTTATATCCTCTCTGCGGCGCCATGCAGACTATGCCCGGCTTGCCCAGCCATCCGGTAGGTGAGAATATTGATATCAATGCCAAAGGGGAAATCTTCGGTTTATCATGAGCTATAAAAACAGGACCTTAAAAAAATACCTGGATGATTTAGCGGCTAAACTGCCGGCTCCCGGCGGAGGTTCGGCGGCGGCGTTTAACGCGGCTATGGGCGCGGCTTTAATCAGCATGGTGGTCAATTTCACTTTGGGCAAGCCTAAATATGCCAGGTATGAAGCAGGGTTAAAAGATATCCTGGAAAAATCCGAAAATCTAAGAAATGAATTCCTCAATTTAGTGGATTTAGATGTGGCGGCATATAAAAGCAAGAAAATCCGGGATGTCCTGAATATCCCTTTTATGACAGCCCGCCTTTGTTTTGAAGGAATCAAACTATGCCCTCCTTTGGTAAAAATTGGCAATATTAATTTAACAAGCGACGTGGCAGTGGCGGCAGTATTTTTAGAATCTGCTTTTACCAGCGCGTATTTTAACGTTGATATAAACTTAAAAATTTTGAATAATAAAAGATTGGCTTCAAAGATAAGAAGGGAATTGGAGCAAAAAGAAAAAAGGGCAAGGCAGATAAGATTACAAGTGGAGGATAAAGTTGGCAAAATTATTAGAGGGTAAGCCTGTAGCGGAGAGAATAAAAGAGGAAATCAAACAGCGGGTATTGTCGCTTAAGCTCAAACCCGTTTTAGCCAGTATCCAGGTGGGAGAAAATGCCGGCGCGGCCAGCTATGTGAAGTCGCAAGCCAGAACCGCGGAGGCCCTGGGCATTGAATATCAATTGCATAAATTAGGGGATGACGTCCATGAAGGCCATCTCATAGATTTCATCCAGAAGTTAGATGCTAATAAATCGGTAAATGGGATAATCATCCAGATGCCTTTGCCTGCTCAGATAGATTACAAGAAAATAAACCGGTTTGTCCGTCCGGAAAAAGATGTAGAAGGAATACATCCCTGCACGCCCGCGGCAGTGATGGAGTTATTAAAAGAGACCGGTGTAGATTTATACGGAAAAGAAGTAGTGATAGTCGGCCACAGCGAAATCGTAGGCAAGCCCTTAGCGCTGTTATTATTGGATCAATTCGCCACAGTCACAGTAGCTCATATCGGCACAAGTAAAGCCGGAAAATTAGAAGAACATGTAAGGCGCGCCGAAGTTTTAATTGTGGCAGTGGGAAAGGCCGGGATAATCAAGGGCGAATGGATTAAGGAAGGCGCGATAGTAATTGATGTAGGTATAAACCGGGTTGAAGATAAAATCGTAGGCGATGTAGAGTTTGAAACAGCGGAAAAACGCGCCAGCTGGATTACCCCTGTGCCCGGCGGCGTGGGGCCGTTGACCGTAACAATGCTAATGCGCAATTTAGTTGAGGCAGCCAAACTACAGCAATAACGATTAATTTTATGGTTTCGCTTCCGGCGCTGAAAATTTTTGCCGTCTGCTGCGGTTTACTTCGTCACTACGGGTAGCCTATATCGGATTATCTG
>CAYPRG010000047.1:2857-9067 GCA_964413025.1 uncultured Planctomycetales bacterium | reverse complement strand
CTTATAGTTGATCCCGAGGTATTTAAAGTTTAAATCAGGCCAGGAAAGCTGGCTGGGAGTGAATTTGAGTTTTCCATTGATATTCTCAAAAACAGGCCCGTTTTTCTCGAATTTTAGGGTTGAATTTATAACATCGATAAAGCCGTCTATCCGGGTAGAACCCGCCCCGGACTCTACCGTTAAAAAAACCTGCCCCTGCCCCTGAATTTGAGCGGGGAATGTTATTTTGAACTTGTCTTTTAATATATTCTGGGCCGCGCTGAGGTTCAAACTGGAAGTAGCATGGATTTTAATTAAAGGGTCGCTAAAATCAGTTAAATTCATTTTTGCTGCTACGGCTAGGCCAAGGCAATTTGCCCTTAAATTTTCAGAAGTCAATCCGGAATTATCAAACTTGACTTCTCCGTTTATGCCGTCTATTTTACCGGCAAATTCAATGCCGGATACCGCAGAATCAGAAATAACCGCCTTGCCGGAATATCCCAACTGTTTATCTTTCAGGCTGTATTTAAGGCTGGCCTTTACCGTTGAATTAAGCTTGGCTGAAATTTTTTCCCTTGTGAAAGCGAGGCTTTTACTCTGAAGGTCCAAATCAACATTCAGCTCTTTATCTTTGAAGCGAAGATCCAGGTCAGCATCGATTTTTCCATTCGGAAAAACAAGGCCGAGGTCACGGTAATACCCTGAAAATTCCCCGGGTGATAAATCTTTTATTGCCACATTGGCCTTGAGTTCCTGCTGTGTTATATTATATTGGCCTAAAGAGGTTATTTTAAGCGGCAAAACCGCGGGGATTTCGCATTTCAAGTTAAAACTTACTTTATTAGGCAGGGAATATGTTACAGCCAGGCTGATATTATTTATGCTTTTGCTAAAAAAAGGGGTGAGCGTATCATCCTTAAAATTAATCCGGGCATCGGTTATGCTAATCTTATAGAATAAGATGTTAAAGCCATTTTTTCCTGCCTTAGCGGATTTTTTGAAGAAAGGCTCCAGGATATTAAGCGAGTTATCGGCTTTTCTCGCCAAAAATAATACCGGCGACTTAAGCCTGATGGTGGGTAAAATTATATTTTTCTTAAAAACCGGCAGGATAAGAAAAGTGCAGGAGCCTTCTTCCAGAGAAAGTAATATCCCGGTATCGTCATATATAGTCAGCCCCTTCAAAACCAGCCCTTTAAAAACGTTGAAATTAAGCGAATCAAGCGAAACTTTTTTCTGAGTGGTATCTTCGATGCCCTTGACAATCAGGGCCTTGACTTTCGTCGGCAGGTATACGCGGTTTAAATAAATTACCCCGGCTGAGATTAATATAACCAGGGCTGCGAAGATAAGTAAAATTTTTTTTGCCATATAACTAAAACCCGGCACCCTGCGTTTCTACTGCCGCGCTATAAATCTCGCCGGTTTTGGGATTATAGATCCAACCCGCGGAATCATTCCGGGCCTCTTTCATGCCGAATGTAACATTTTTTTTATTGTTATATGGATTAACCGGAACCCCAGAAGGAATAACTGAGTTGGTCAATTCTTCCAGAGTGGGAAATTTGGCATCGCCAGAAGACACGCCCTTGACATACCAGGCAGCAATGCCGCCGCGTATCTGCTTTAAAGCCTCTTTAGCCGAGGACCTTTTCGCGTCTTCCCGTAACGTATGAATGGTAGGCAAAGTAAATGCTGCTAAAATAGCTAAAACAATGACTGCGATAATTATCTCAATAAGAGTAAAACCCTTTTTATTTGGTCTCATCATTTTTTGACTGCTTACTTTTATCCAGTTTCTTCTCCACCATGTCTATAGCTGATTTTAAAGAAGACCCCAGATCGGAATAAGCGCTTAATTTCGGGATAAATGCGCTTACATTTAATTTTTCCGCCGATTTCATTATTTCCGCATCGGGATAGGCGGTAAACATAATTACCGGTATCTCTTTATTGGTCTTCCGCATTTCTTTTAATGTAGAAATCCCGTCATTATCAGGTAATTTATAATCTAAAATTATAATATCAGGATTATTTTCCTTTAGCGACGCGATCGCATCCTTGCTGTTTTCCGCCTTAATCAAATCATACCCCCAGCTCTCAATGCGCATGCTCATTACCTCAAGAAAAACCGCTTCGTCATCAACAATTAAAATCTTTAATTTAGCCATTTAACCGCTCCTTTTTTAATATTCCATATATGCTACCATAAAAAACCCCCAAACTCAATGTTAAACCAAATTATTGACTTAAACCGTTTCAGGTAGTATGATTATGCTTATGGACAACCATTATCAAAAGCTTCTCTCCAAATATAAACTCCTCTCTGGCTCAGCAAGCCACCTCAAGGCAGAAAATGAGCGCATTGAGAAAAAACTAGCCGCTTTCAAAGAAATAAATAAAACAAAGTCCGAAGTTGTCGCCACTGTTTCCCATGAATTAAGGGCCCCTCTCTCAATCATAAAAGAAGCGCTCATGCTTATATCTGATAAAACAGCCGGGCCGATCAATAGCAAACAGAAAAACCTGCTTACAAGAGGAGCACAAAACGTGGAAAGGCTCAGGCGCATAATAGATGAACTGCTCGACGTAGCCAGGATTGAAAAAGGGACATTGCACCTGTATTATTCATTAATCAACTTTAATGATTTAATAGCCGATTCATCAAAGTTTTTTAAGAAATCCGCCAAAGAAAGAAGCATACGCCTAAGTTATCACCTGCCAAAAGAGCAGATAAATATTTTCATAGACCCCCAAAGAATGAGCCAGGTAATTTCGAATTTAATCAATAATGCCATAAAATTTACCGGAAAGGGTGGCCAGATAAAGGTTGAGACAAAAATCCTGGATGATAGAGTAAGAGTGGGGATAATAGATACGGGAATCGGAATAGCCAAACAAGACTTGCCTAACATATTTAAAAAATTTGTGCAAGTCTCAAAAAGCGCCGATGCGGAAAAAAAGGGTTTAGGGCTGGGGCTTCCTATCGCTAAAGATTTGGTTGAAAGGCACGGAGGCGAAATCTGGGCTGAATCAAAATTAGGGACAGGCAGCAGTTTCTATTTTACCGTGCCTAAATTCTATATTACCAAGACCCTGGATAAAAATATTAGAAAAAAGATAAACGAACTGCTGGAAAAAAGCGTAACCAGCTATCTGGTCAACCTATCGATCATTAATTTTAAGGAATTCAAAACCAGGTTTAAATCCAGCCCCCGGAAGTTATTCAAAGATTTGAGTGATATCATTGAAACAACATTCCGGGAACTTAGCCTGCCGGATAAACATAGACCTCAGATCATACTGGAAGATTACCGAAACGGGGTCTATAGCTTCATTTACCCGAATACCACGGAAGAAAGGACTTCCCTCCTCTGCGAATCGCTAAAAGATAAAATCAGGGATTATCTATCCGGAAGCAGGATAGATAATGTATTTATAAATGTCGGGGCCCTGCCATACCCTCCCGAAAAGGCTGTCTCAAGCACACAAAAACTCCTGGCTAATCTCTATATCAAAAAAATATATATCGGTGCCGAAATCAGGCGTTTTGTCAGAGTCAACTACCAGGCTAACATCGAAGTCCTACTGCAGGGCAACAGAACTGAATCCTCTCAGACCATAGATATATCCGAAGGAGGGATTTGTTTTATAAGCGAGGCGCCTCTAAAGACAGACGCCAAAATAAATATAAGGCTGGAACTTTTTCCCAAGAAAAAACACTTTTATGCAGAGGGGCGGGTTGCCTGGATAAAAACCATGGAGACTTTTGAAGAAACCGAAAGAAAATATAAGATAGGCGTGCAATTCGCTTACGTTCCAAAGACAGACAAGAAAAACCTCGCCAGATTAATCAAATCAATATCTTCCTAATATACCCGTTTATCCTTACGCTTAGACCATAATTTAAACAGCCGTATATTCTCTTCCCGGAGAAACCCCCCGGTTATTTCCATCCGGCTATGGCCTAATTTTTTCATTTTACTATTTGAAATCCTTAATTCGCCAAAGCCGGCTTTCTTGGCGTCTTCGATGCTGGCGCCGTACACTATTCTGGATAATCCCGCCCAGTGGCAGGCGCTAAAACACATCGGGCATGGTTCACAGGTAGAGTAAATCGCGCAGCCGGACAAATCAACGGTGCGCAATATCCTGCAGGCCGACCTGATGGCGTTAATTTCTGCATGCGCGGTAATATCGGCGCTGCCCCAAACTATATTATGGACGCAGCAAATAACCCTGCCATTTTTGACCATGCATGCCCCGAAAGGAGCCTGCCCTTCTTTAATCCCCTGTCCTGCCTTCTTAATGGCCAGCCTCATAAATTTATTATCATTAAGATTATCACTTTTCACGGCTTTAACTGACCCCCTTTCAAGAAGTATGCACCTTAATTATTGACAATAGCTCCTTGGGTTCGAAAGGCTTTATAATATACTCTACCGCTCTTAACTCCTGGGAACGAAAAATAGCTTGCGATTCAGTTTTACTGGTGAGCATCACAACGGGGATATGGCTGGTTTTGGAATTATATTTTAATTTCCGCAGCACCTCTAACCCATCCATACCCGGCATGGTAATATCCAGAAGGATCAAATCCGGCTCTTCGGATTCAGCCATACTCAAACCATCCTGGCCGCTGAAAGCGGCTAAGACCTGGTATTCGTTTGCCTCTAACCTCATCGCCACCAGCTCGATCAGCTGAGAATCATCATCGATCAATAATATTTTTTTTGCCATAAAAGTTGCGGGATTAGGCCATAAAAAAGGGCAAGGGGAAACTAATAGTTTCTCGGGCATTTATGCGCCCGCCAATACCTTGGCCCCTTGCCGAGTAATTTAACTCCATCACTAATAAAAGTATAGCATATCAAAACGAGTTTTCAAGGGGCAGAAATAACCCGGCTATTTAGCTTTCCCCTGATTTGCCACCTTCTCCATAGCCTTATTGATCTCTTCGGGATCGCCCAGATAATAATTCCTGATAGGCTTCAATTCATCGCTAAGCTCATAAACAAGAGGAATCCCGGTCGGAATATTTAATTTTACTATTTCCTGGTCAGAAATATTGTCAAGGTACTTAACCAATGCCCTTAAGCTGTTGCCGTGGGCAGCAATAATAACTTTTTTCCCTGAGCTGACTACCGGAGCAATCGTATCCTGCCAATAAGGCAAAAATCTTGCTACCGTATCTTTTAAGCATTCAGTGTAAGGGATATCTTTTTTATCCAGCCCTTTATATCTGGAGTCATGGCCGGGATACCTGGAATCGGATTCTTCCAGAGCCGGAGGCTGAATATCATAACTTCTTCTCCAGATTAAAACCTGCTCCTCGCCGTATTTCGCGGCCATTTCAGACTTATTCAACCCCTGCAAAGAACCATAATGCCTTTCGTTCAACCTCCAGGAGTTATACACCGGTATCCACATTAAGTCCATTTCATCCAAAGTAGCCCATAAAGTCCTGATTGCCCTTTTTAAAACCGAGGTATACGCTATGTCAAAAATAAAGCCTTCTTTTTTAAGCGCCTGCCCTGCTTTTTTTGCTTCTTCCTTACCTTTGTCTGAAAGATCCACATCGGTCCAGCCGGTAAACCTGTTTTCTTTATTCCAGATACTTTCTCCGTGCCTCAATAAAACAACTTTTTTCACTTTTACTGCCTCCTCTCTATAACTGAATTGTGTTTATTTATTATACCCCATAAAATAAAAATCCCAAGCGAAAAACAGGCTTGGGATTTTCAAAACGGCCGAGCTTCCGGCCACCCTCAGATGCTACCACTTCATCAGTTTAACCTTGAAACCTTCTTGTTCAGGCTTTTCCACTTTATACTTGGGATCCATCAAAGGCTTATTATAAGGAGCCGCGCTAAAGGTCGCCATATCATAAACACCTGAAGCGGTACGCGCTAAACCTACAACTAACCCCTCCCCCAGGCCAAGGGTACAGCCGGCAATAACATTACGCTCTCCCGACTCTTCGGTAATCTTACTGGGAACATCCACCCACGAAGTCAGAGCATTTATTGCCCCCTGGCCCATTTTATTGACCGGCGAATCGTTACCATATGCCTGGACCGCTTGAGGACGGAAATTAACATCTTTCAAAAAAGCGGTTTTGAAACGGGCGGCATCCATATCGCCCTGCATAACGGTAACATGGTAAGCATTATAGGTATTAATTTCCAAAGGAGGCGTTACCTGCGAATAAACATTTGCAGTTAAGGA
>CAYPRG010000047.1:0-2757 GCA_964413025.1 uncultured Planctomycetales bacterium | reverse complement strand
AAAAACCCTAAGCCAAAGCTTAGGGTCGGAAAAATAAAAAAACCTTGAAGCAAAGTCAAGGTTCTTTTAGTCCTTTGGCAACCAGGCTGTCCTTCAATTGTCCGGACCCTTTAGCTTTGCGTCCCAAGATTTCTCTTGGTTTGCTTTTCTCAGTAACACTTAACTCCAAATTGTCAAATCACCAATCAAATATAACACATTATCAGGGGGTTGTCAAGGTGCCGACAAAAGAGCTGACCGCGAAAATATATTCTTTTTTTGAAACCGTATAGGCGTTATTATGTCCCCCTCTTATTTTCGCGAATTGCTTGAGTTCTCCGGCAGCGCTATAGAGCTTATGCCCTAATTCAAAAGGGACAATCTCGTCATCTATGCTATGGATAAATAACTTCGCGGCCTTAACCTTTTTTATCTTCTTCAGGGAATCAAACTTGTTATGTAAAATAAATGCGGGCATCCCCGGAAAAACCGTCCACGCCAAATCTGCCTCGTCGGAAAAAGTGCCTTCTGTTATCAACCCTCCGACTTTAACTTTTGAAGCTAAATCTATAGCTACTGCCCCTCCCAATGATTCTCCATAAACGATAATCTGCCCGGGCGGGATCATCCGGTTATCCACCAGATACTGATAAGCACAAACCGCATCAAGGTACAAACCTTTTTCTGAAGGCTTACCCTGGCTCTTACCATATGACCTGTAATCAATAATAAATATATTAATACCTATATCACTCAGCATCTGCAGCTTTTCCAGCCTATGCCCGATATTACCGGCGTTACCGTGGAAAAATAACAAAGTATACCTGACATTCCCATGAGGAAGGAACCAGCCGTTAATGGTCAACCCGTCTTTAGTCTTTATATAGACGTCCTCAAAAGGCATATTATATACAGAAGGATAAAACTCGATTGTTTTCATGGGATAGAATAAATTCTTTTTTTCAAGGTACCTGACATATCCCACAATAAGCCCAAAACCTAGCAGCGTAATAACTAATAATCTTTTCATAGATTCAATTTATATTCTGCTCCATTATTGTGACAGGTTCAAGGAGAGACCAACCTGAAGCTTGACAATGATTCTTTTACCGCTGCCTCATAATCTACCGCCAGCTTTTCAGGAAAAATTCCCACTATCACGAATGTCCTGCCGTTCTGATAAACATACAGCGTATATGTTTTAAGCATATCCCCTTTACGGTCAGATTGATATATCCGTAATATACCGTTAGCCCCCTCTACATTAATCTTCTCGGAAGAAATCCTCCTCTGCAAATACTTCAATTTTCTCCTCGTGCTTTCTTCCCAGCTATTTGCCATTATTTCAACGGACATATACCCTGCCAGCTTTGCGGCGTAAACTTCGATAAAGGCGTCGCGTTTTGGGCTGATAAACTCTTCAGCCAGGTCGCCTGTCAGGCCTTTCTCTGCCCGCTCCCAGCCAAGAGGTTCTTTAATCCAAAAACTGTGGTTTTGATTATGCAGCCAATCGGATTGCGCCTTAGGGGTTGCTTCAGGGGTTTCTTCCTGGGCAAAAACGCAGGAATTTATAATTAAAAATGCAAAGAATATTAACCCCAATTTACAGCTATTTTTTAGCATAGGAACCTCCTCTTTTCCACGCCCGTATATCTACTTACCCGCCTTGCTCTCTTTGTCTTCTCTTTTTGTCTTCCTCGATAACCTTCAGGGCAATTTCCTTAGGCACTTGATCATACCTTCTAAATTCCATCGAAGCATTAGCGCGGCCGCTGCTCAATGAACGAAAATTCGTGGCATAACCGAACATCTCGGCAAGCGGCGCCTCGGCGGAAATAATCTTCTGTTTGCCTTTTGTTTCCATCACCAGAATCTTACCTCTCTTAGAACAGATATAGCCTACCATACTGTTGACATATTCTTCCGGCGTAGTAACTTCGAGGGCAACATAAGGTTCAACCAATACCGGTTCTGCCTGGAGAAAGACCTGTTTGAAACAGGCAATACTGGCAAGCTTAAATGCCAATTCAGAAGAATCTACTTCATGATATGAACCATCAATCAAATCTACTTTAACATCTATCACCGGATAACCGGCATAGGCGCCGTAACGCATCGCTTCAATCAATCCCTTTTCCACGGCAGGAATATAAGATTTAGGGATGGCTCCCCCCTTTATACTGTCTTTAAACTCAAAACCTTTGCCGTGTTCAAGCGGAGAAATTTTAAATTCCACATGCCCATACTGGCCCCTGCCGCCGGATTGCTTGACATGTTTATATTCGCCGGAAGCGGTTTTTAAAATTGTCTCTTTATAAGCCACCTTGGGCTTGCCTACTATTACCTCCACGCCAAATTCTTCTTTTAACCTGTCTACGATAATTTCAAGGTGCAGCTCTCCCATGCCTGTAAGAATGGTTTCCTTTGTTTCATCGTCGACCTGCACCAGGAATGTCGGGTCTTCATCGGAAAGCCTGGCTAACCCCTTGCCAAGCTTATCCTGGTCCGCCCTGGTCTTAGGAACAACGCTTAAAGAGACCACCGGCAGAGGAAACTGCATCGCCTCCAATAATACCGGATTATTCGGGTCGCATATAGTATCTCCGGTAGTAGTATTACCCAGACCGATTATAGCCACGATCTCACCCGCGCAGGCATATTCCCGCGCCTCCCTCTGGTTGGCATGGACCTGCAAAATCCTGCCTATCCTCTCTTTTTTATTTTTTGTGGAATTAAGGACATATGACCCCGTCTGAATGACGCCGGAATAAACCCGGA
>CAYPRG010000046.1:6316-9096 GCA_964413025.1 uncultured Planctomycetales bacterium | reverse complement strand
CTTTTGTTTGGGCAGCCTTTAAAGACTCCCCAAACAATTCAATACTCCGGTCAAAACTTTGCTTTCCCCATTCCTCCAAAGCCGATTCATAAATATTCAAATAATTATCCATCTTAGTAATTCCCGCCCTCCAGCTGATAAGTATCCACGGCATGGCTGATACATGCCTTAGAACACCAATCATGTATATTACCCTCGACTAATCTCTGGCGATATGACTGCATAATTTTGCTGTTCCAGATTTCATCGATTGAGTCAGTGTTTATATTCCCTATGCCATGTTCACAGAGGCAATCAGGCCTGGCAGCCCCGTCTCCGGAAGCATCGATAAATATTTTTTTCCAGGGAAGCTTGCACCTGACTGGCCGCCTCTCGGCAGCCGGGCCGCCTGATAAAACATTTGTGCTTGCTAAAAAAGGCCTGAGCGTATATTCAAACCAGACCCCGGACTTGCTGCACTCATCCTCTATCTTGGGCAATATATTATTCAGGTATTGAACGGCGTCTGAATCGGGATTTATCAGGACATCTTCATCCTTAGCTACATCCGGCCGTAAAAAATCAAAACGCAGATGTTTGATCCCGTAATCCCGGCAAAACCCAGGGAACAGGCCCAACCCCTTATAATTAGAACGCATGACTACAACGTTAAGATGTAACTGGATAGTATTATTGTTCTTCATATTCACAGCGCGCAAAGCCTTAAGATTATCCAACAAAGCCTCAAACCTCGCCCCTCGCCTTATATATTCATAAGTTTTCTTTTCCACTGAATCAATTGAAAACGTCAGGTTCACCCTGGATTCGACTAAAACATCCATCCATTCGTCATTAAGCAATAGGCCGTTAGTAACAATACTCTGGTCAATATTAGGGTACCTGCTTGCTTCTATAAATAAATCTTTAAAATAATCTACTAAAAAGACTTCGCCTCCCTGCCAATCAATGGCCTCCAGGTAAGGAAAAAGGCTTACCACCTGCTTAACTTTTTCGGAAGCGATAGTCGCGTCTCTTCTGGGATTCCCCCGTGAGCACATGATACATTCCAGGTTGCACCTTGTTGTCAAAACCATCATCAGGATCCGGGGCAGAGAATCAAGCACGATTTTACCGTTAGCTATCTCGCTTTCATTCAGCTGCTTATTATTGATGAATTCTTCGGTGTAACATTCTTTTTCCATTAAACTTCCTTAACAAGATTACTATATTCATTGGAGGAACAACTCTCTGCCTGGCAAAGAGACGGCCCTTCTAAAAGCCGGAACTGCTCATCCGTAATATTGCCGATGGACTGATCGCTTAGCCCGGAACACCTGACTACATTTCCGTCTGCCTGTATATCCGCGTAGCTGTAACCGGCATTACACAATCTTCCCCTGGGGCTCTTTGCCTCCAGGTGATAATCGACCCTGCCGACATCTCCTAAAAACGGACGGATGAGGCCCCTCTCTTCTTCGTTGTAAGCCTCAGGATACTTCTTCCCGCCATACTCTCCCCAAAATGCGGCCAGGGCAAAGTTTATGCCTTCCCTGTGGAACCTCTCCTTGAGAAAAGCGATTTTATGCATCTGTGGCGGATAGGCAAGATAACATATCCCCGCTTTAAATCCTGCTTTTTTCAGGAGCAATGTTTTTCTAACTACTGTTTCAAGGTCAATGAAAAGAACATGGAAATTTAGATCAAGCTCTACCCTCTGAGGGTCTACTTCCCGGACAAAATGCTCGATGTTGCCGGAAAGATTAGTAGTTACCTTTATCTGGTGTAAAGAAGAAAGCTTTTTTAGCAGTTCTATAAAATCTGGGTAGATAAACGGCTCTCCCCCTACTATTTCTATTTTTACTTCTCCGTATTTGTCATGAATCCTTTTCCAATGCACCATCCATTCATCAGGCTTTAGATAAAGGCTGCGGCCGGCTAACCTTGCCCATTCTTTATAAAACCAGCAATAGGGGCACCTGAAATTACACTTATAATGAATATCCCAGGCGAATTTAATCATTAAAAATTATCCCCCCATAATTCATCTATTTCTTCCCCGCTTTTTCTTCCTCTATGGATTACATGGGCGTTAAAACTATTCACGCAGGCAGGATTAGCCCTTAAGCAATGCTTGAAGCATGAACAGCTGCCATCAATCAATGACTTCCTCAATTTCTGGTAATAAGCGCTATTCCATATTTCAAAAAAATCTTTGCTGTCCGAAAGGACCTCATGGCAATCCTCAGAGGCATCACAAGGCAAGGCATGCCCTTCGGAGTTAAACATGATCTGGCTGAAAGGCTCCCGGCAGACATCTACCCTGGAGTAATTCTTCTGCCCAAACCTGGGAGGCAGGTCCAATTGAATATTCAACTTCTTTGAAAAAGATTCAGCTTCATCAAGCATCTTATTGGCCATTCCCTGCTTAAAGAAACAAGAAAGATATTTTTGCGCCGGGATATAAATATAGTTGTAATAACAGACTACCTTATCGGCACGCAGCTGGGCAGCCAAACGCACGAAATCAGGCAGGTCTTCAATATTAAGCGTAGTGGCAACAAAGATTAAATTTATCCTTACTTTACCTTCATTTTTTGCCAGTTTAATCAAATAGCTGACCTGTTTCAAAATCCTGTCAAAATTGTCGCTGCGGGTAACTGTCCTGTGTAAAACAGGGTTACTCGCGTGCAGGGAAACATGAATAGTATACCTGCTCCTCCCGGAAACGATCTTTTCGCATATTTCGGGCAATAAAGATGAGCCGTTAGTGGCAAAAAATTTCTCCGTATCGGGAGACATCT
>CAYPRG010000046.1:0-6216 GCA_964413025.1 uncultured Planctomycetales bacterium | reverse complement strand
GGCAATAAAGATGAGCCGTTAGTGGCAAAAAATTTCTCCGTATCGGGAGACATCTGGTCAAAAAAATCCAGTATATCCCGCGCTTCCGGCAACTGCAAAAATTCTCCCGAGCCGGTCAGAGCCAGAGTCTCCGCTTTAGCGATGTAAGGATAAAGGCTCTTTTCAAAACGCTGCCGATGCGCCGAAAGATTAAATATCTCGTATTCCGGGGCGCGTGAGCAAAAAGCGCAGTTGGAATTACAAGGCCCGGCAGCCTGAATAAAAATGGTCTTAGGAGAAGATTTCAATACCGTCTTTTTCTCCCTGAATTCCTGGTCATTAAGCTGAGAGTTATTCATATATTTTACTCGCCGAATAATTTGTTTTCATCACAAGGGCAGAATTCCGCTTCGCAAGGCAATTCTTTATCCAACAGCTTAAACTGTGTATCAAAAAAATTACCGATAAGCATGCTTTCGCCGATCTGCCCGCACCTGGCTACCTTGCCGTCAGGAAAAATCAAAGCCGAATTATGGCCGGCAGGGCAGATAGACCCCTTCTTTCTTACCTTGTTGAACCAGGAATCATCAATGCCGACCAGTTCTTTATCAGCGGGGGTATAAGCAAAAGGATATTCCTTCTCCTGGTATTTCCCCCAGAAAGGAATTACTTTTAATTTTTCACCGATAGATTCAAATTCTTTCAAGTAATGCCCTATATCTTTAAGGAAAGCAGGATATGCCACAAAATTTATGCAACCGCCAAAACGGTTTTTCTTTAAGAAAACGACTTTTTCTAAGAACGATTTTAAATTTTCAAAATGCGGCTGGAAACTGACCGACAGCGAAACCCGCTCCGGGTCAATCCTGCTGACAAATGAACTCAAGTCACCGGAAGCATTGGTAGAGATATTTATCGGATAGTGGATTGTTGAAAGTTTTTCCATCAGTTCTATAAAATTCGGGTAGATAAAAGGCTCGCCTCCGGTAATAAGCATATAGCAACGGCCGTACTCATCATAAATCTTATTCCAATACCCCATCCATTGATCCACCGAAAAATAGACATTCCTCTTTTTATATTCCACCCATCTGCCTTCAAAAAAACAATAAGGGCAGCGGTAATTACAGGCATAATGAATATTCCAGGTAAAACGTTTCAACGCGCGGCTCCTATCGAATAATTTTTAATCTTATTGGCAATAGCCTCATTGCCGGGATCGATCTCGCGGTATTTCAGGAAACAATCAAGTGCCTTCTCAATATCCCCTGTTGCCTCATAGTAATGCCCTAAATTAAAATAACGGTCCAATTCAACCGAGGTCTGGACACCGCTTCCCACCTCCACCCCCAAAGAAGAAGCCAGGGCGCAAAAATCCTCGCACCTCCTAAGCCTCTCCGGGTAGGTATTCTTTCCGTCATTAGACTCCCAGTATAAATGATTAGGAGAACCTTTTTTTATGTCAAACTCGGATTGATGCATAGACAAATAACTGAACTCCTCGATAGCGCAATAGGTCCTTGAAGGATAGGCCCTGTCTAAAAATTTCGCATTTCTTTTAATAAACCCTAAGGTCTCTTGAAAATCTTCTTCTGTTTCTCCGGGAAAACCGAACATAAAATTTGCCGTCACTTTGATACCGGCTTTATGCAGCCCCTTGATTATCCTATCCGCGTCTTCTACTTGGTAATTCTTATTCATCAGTCCCAGCACCCTCTGTGAACCTGACTCAATCCCGAATATAATATGTTCGCAGCCGGATTTTCTAAGCTTTTCTATGACCGCGGCATTCATTTCCGGCCGGATGATCATATTCGCCGTCCAGAAAAAATTAAGCTTGGATTTTATCACCGAATCGCAAAAGCCGGTCAGGGACTTCATATTCCCGTTTAAGACAAGGTCCAGAAAATCAACATGGCTTAAATCCGGGTTTATTTTACGCAAGTTCTCAATATGGAATTCGATTTCCTTGAATATCCTCTCTCCGCTCATTGCCCGGTAACCCGGCCAAAAGGCGCGCGAACTGCAGAAAGCGCACCTCTGGACGCAACCCCGGCTGGCCATAAAGGCAATATGCTTAGTATCGTCATAATCTGACAAAGGCAGTCCGCTAAAGTCCATAAAAGGCAAAGCATCCAGGTCTACCCGCGAATCATTCTCTCCGGTATTAATCAGCCGGCCATCGCGCTTGAGATAAACTCCCCGGCAGGAAAAGATATCCTCTTCCGCTTCTAACGCGCGGACAAGGCCTGTTAGAACACCTTCGCCTTCTCCCGACACGGCAAAATCCACTACTCCTGTATCCAGGATTTCAGCGATGAACCTTTTCTCAAAAAACAAAGGGCCCCCAAAAATAATAATTACCCCTTTTTCAACCTCTTTTATCATCCCAGCCAGTTTAAGGCTGGATAACTTAGACGCGGCATTGACTGAAAAACATACAACTTTAGCGCCTGAAACGGTAATCCTGCTTATTTGCTCCTTTATGCTAGCTCTATTATCTTCAAAAAATTTATTCACGCTCTGGTTATCATACCAAAACCCGCACTGTTCCCATGCCCAGATATTCTTGTAATTTTCCGAACGCTGACGGTAAAGTTTGATATTGATATCAAACACAGCCGCCTGATGGCCGGCCTGCTTCAGGCAGCCTGATAATTGCGCCAAGCCTACAGGCGGATCATACGTTCCCCAAACCGGGCATTGAATAAGTGCGATTTTCATTCTTAATGCCTGCCTCCTTTAATCATATAAACTATAAATTTCATAAGTTAATATGTTGTCTCTGGTATAAAAACCCTTAATCATTTTCAGCTTTAGCCCTAATTCTCCGACTAATTTATTAAAAGTAGCGGTCTCCAGGTTATTATGCCTGTAAGAAGCTAAAATATATAAGGCCTGCTTATCTAGAAAAACAGGCCTCCACGCCTTTCTGATAGAATCTAAATTGTCATTAAGTTTCCATAGGTGAAAAACATCAAAATTCCTTTGGAAATCAAGTGGTACGGTTTTTCCCCCTGTTAATAGGTATACCTGGGCACTATATCCCCAATTCACCGCTACATATTTAAAATTTTCATTCTCCTTAATCCAATCAGCTAACCTATACACCGCGTCACTATGCGTTGCAAAACCCCCGGTTGTCCTATAAATAATTTTTGCTTTATAGAAAAATAATACCTGCTGGCATATAGCTAAAGAAAGAATGATACCAATAACAATCTTTACAAATCTATTTTTAAGAAAAACAGCGTGGAACAACATTAAAGTAGTGACTATTAATAAGGTAAAAAAAGGAATAAATATATAAAGGTGATAACTTGCATAATCTTGCGGCGTAATTAAAGACTGCAAAACCCCGCCAATACATATTATTGTGATAAAGAGAGCTTTTTTGACCGGAAAAATAACATTATTTTTTTTAAATAAATACGGCAAAAAAATAAACAATAAACACGCCTGAGATAAAATTGCGTATAGCGGAAAAATTAAAAACTTATTATTTTGTAAATAGCGCATTCCCCCTGTCCAAGTAGTAAGCAGCTGTCCATTCATTACATATACCAAATTTTGATAAGTCCCTTTTAACAAATCAACAAAGGTATGAGACCGCACGGGATTATTAAGCAGATCTCCAATAATATTCTTGAAAGTACCAAAATAATCACGATTTATAAAAATACATTTTTTAATTTCATCTGTTGTTAAGGGAATCGTTAAATTGCCCGTGATATTATAGATTACGAGATTCCAGCCACCTATTATAAAGAAGGCAGTACTTATAACAAATATTTTGGCCATTGCTGATTTTGAGGGAAATCTTTGATATGCTTTTAAAAAAATAAAACAAATAATTAGGGCATTTATAAACCATATAGCGTGTATCCTTGTCCCAATAGAAGCCCCAAAAAAAAACATGCCGGCATAAAAACCAGATAGTTTATTGCTATTGTACCAATATTGAAACATCACTAAAGCCAAGAACAGAGGCAAGAAAATATTGAAGTTGCACCAACTGGCAGATCTTGTGCTTTCAATGAAAGAATAATGCGTGCCGAGCATGATTGTGGCAATTAAAGCCCAAGGGCGGCTGTTTAAATAACCCTTACAAAAAATATAGAAGAAAAATAACCCCACCGCGCCGATAAAAATACAACCGTATCTTACGGCAGAAACCGGATCTTTAAATATCCAAAAAAATGGCATAATTATATACGTATCTAACAGGCCTTCGCGCCCAACCTGCATAAGATTAATTTGTTTGCCGTTCGCCATATCATATGTGAGTTCAGCAAGATGAGCGCCATCTTGATCAATACCAGGCAAGCCTATATCAATGCATGCTAATGTTATATATAACAACAAAATAAAGGCTAAAGCTACGCGCTCAATAATCACTGTTGATTTAAGAACAGCCAGCATAATGTTTTAGATTATATTTTTTTATCTCTGAACAATATTGAAACATTTCGCGCAAAGTTTCTAGTATTACTACTATTGAAGACAAATTAGATTTTCCGTGAATACGGGGATTATAAACAACACCGATTTCCTTTATTGAATAGCCTGCCTTATGAGTTTTAATTAATAATTCGGCATCAATAAACGGGCCACCAGATTTTAATTTGATACAATCTAATAATGTCCGCCTAAATATCTTAAGAGCGAAATTAATATTCCGCATGTGTATTTTAAAAAAAATGAATATAATAAATTCGTATACTTTAGTATAAACTTTCCTTAAGAATCCTATATTCCCCCCAACCCTATAGCCCTTTATAACATCACAGCTATCGATTAGGCCTATTACCTTATTAATTACTGAGAAGTCAAATGGCATATCAAAATCTGTATAGATAATTATATCCTTACTTGCCAGCGAAAATCCTCTTCTCAAGGCATAGCCTATTTTTTTATTACCACAATCTCTTATTATCTTAATATTCTTGTCTGAAGAAAATAATTCTCCCAATTTATCAACAGAACCATCGGTTGAGGCGCCATCAACTATAATTATCTCATAATCAAAAGCGATTTCAGAAAGTATCGTTTTTACTTTATTAATAGTCAACGGTATATATCCTATTTCATTATACATAGGCAAAACCCAGGAAATAGACCTCTTAATAATACGCATGTCATCATTTCCCGTGGATTTCATCTTAAAGTTTTAATGCGATTCCACCATAATCTGAATCCCCCTAAAATAGCAAACAAGTCCAATCTATACAAATAAGAGAACCGCAGATAATATTTAACCAATCCTTTACGCATAAATTTATCCACGTTCCCACCAGAAGCTAAATTCTCCTTATGATTACCAATCCCTTCGTAAAATAATATTTTATGAAAAGAAACAAAATCGGTATTGAGCTTTTTAATAAAGTTAAAAGCCCTCACCCTATCCTCACCTGACTCACCGGGCCAGCCAAAAAGAAAAAAACCTAACGTTTTCAAGCCGGCCTTTCTGCATAATTTGATTGAATACTCTATCTGGCTAACGGTAATATTCTTATTAAAATAATCCAATGACCCCTGCGAACCTGTTTCTATCCCTAAGTGAATTAACTGACACCCGGCTTTTTTCATTTTATTTAGAATTTCCGGGTTCAAATGATCCGGACGGGTTTGACAAGTCCATTTAAATCCATACTTGCTCTTAATAAGATAATCACAGAGTTTTTCTGTAGTTTCCGAATTAGACAGAAAATCTAAATCCATAAAAAATCCTGTTTTTGCATTATATTTTTCTACAGCTACTGATACCTCTTTAATAATTTGCGCCGCTGATTTGTATCTGACTCCTGCCCCATACATAATCTTGTTGCAGAATTTGCAGTTATATTTACACCCCCGGCTTAGCTCAAATAAGAAAAAATTCTTGCCTAAAACCTCATAAAAATATCGCTTAACATCCAAAAGATGGTAGGCCGGAACAGGCAGACTTTCCAAATCCACCGGCTCTCTGTCAGGATTCGAGATAAACCCGCCGTTGTTTGCAAAAGATATGCCTTTTATTCCAAATAAATCTTTGGTTTTGCAAATCTCCAAAACTGTATTCTCCGGCTCTCCCCTTATTACTGCCCTTGCCTTCGTACGGCCCAAAACATATTCTGGATTCACAGTTCCGTGATAACCCATCACATAGACCTCATCCGTAACGTTATTTATATGCCTTATAGAATCAAAAAAAATACTTGTATCTGTATTAGGGCACTGCCATCTATCTAAAGAGGA
>CAYPRG010000045.1:0-9134 GCA_964413025.1 uncultured Planctomycetales bacterium | reverse complement strand
TGCCCTGGGTTACCCGGAGGATAAAAACATCCCCGTGGTTATTAAAAAAAGAGACCTGGGCGAGTTGACCCATTGGGAGAAATTTTAAGGTAAAAGATGCTTTTTATCAGTAAAACAGGTTGCTTATTGCCTTTAATGATAATCTTGAACCTTTTTTTTGGTTTGATATTTTTCAAACCAGCCCTCTGGCTGTTGGTGGGGGCGATTTTAGTTTTATTATTCATGGTTAATTCTTATATCATGGTAAGAAGGGTTATAAGTCCATCTTCGAAAAAAAGCAGGATAATAGATATTGAAGCAAAGGTGATAGAGAAAGAGGATTGATTATGCCTAAGGCCAATCTCCTCTGCGTGATTACTAAGCTGGAACTTGGAGGAGCCCAGAAGCAATTACTGGCTTTAATCAGCCTTTTAGACAAAGAGCAGTTTAATCCATTCTTGTTTACCTGCCGAGATGGCCTGTTATGCCAGGACGCATCTTCCATAAACGGGCTGGTCCTGAAGAAATCCCGTTTTCTGGAGCGTTCAATAAACCCCCTGAAAGATTTCCTGGCTTTGATTGAGCTGTACCGATTTATCAAGAAAAATAATATTGATATTGTGCATACCCATAGTTCAAAAGCGGGAGTTTTAGGCCGCTGGGCAGGGCGTTTTGCCGGAGTAAAAATTATCATCCACACTGTCCATGGCTGGAGTTTTAACGATTGTCAGCCGTGGCTGGTAAAGCGGATTTTTATTTGGCTGGAGAAGATTTCGGCGGCTGTAACCGGCAAGCTGATTGTTGTTTCAAATCACGATAAAGAAAAAGGATTGGCTTATGGAGTAGGGGGTAATGATAAATACACGCTTATCCATTACGGGATAGATTATGCCGATTTCCGGGCGGGAGGAGAAGATGTTAGGCGGGATTTGGGTATAAATGCCGATGATTTAGCGGTGGGGATGGTTTCTTGTCTTAAACCCCAGAAATGCCCGCAGGATTTTGTAAAACTCTCGGCGATGATCAACAAAACCATGCCGGATGTTAAATTCATTTTAATAGGCGATGGGATTCTGCGCAGCCGTATTAAAAAGTTGATTAGTTCCCTTAAATTGGAACGGCAGTTTATTATGGCCGGCTGGCGTAAAGACATCCCCGCTATATTGCGGTCCCTGGATATATTTGTGCTTACTTCTTCATGGGAAGGGATGCCTATTTCTGTATTGGAAGCAATGGCTTGCTCCAGGCCGGTAATAGCCACCGACACCGGAGGAATTGCCGAGGTAATAGTGGAAGATAAGACCGGTTTCCTGGTTAGGGCTGGTGATATGGATAATATGTCAGAGAAGCTAACCAATTTGCTGAAAAATAAGGATTTAAGGGCCAGAATAGGGCATGATGCCAAGGATTCCCTGGGGCAGGACTTTAGCCTTTCTAATATGGCCAAACTCACCCAAAATCTGTATACCGATTTGCTCAAAAGCATACGCTGATTTTCTTCATTTCAGGAATATAAACTATTGAAAATACTCGTTTTTAGCAGTATAATCAAACGTTACTTGCCGTATTAATAAGGTAACAAGGAAATCGCCTTTGGCGATAACTTTTGCCATAAAAAAAGGTTTATCCGCCTTCACAGAAGACTGTGCGTATGTACGTGGATGAACGCGGAGAATAAGCTGCTTCGGTGGATGTCACTAAATGGCACAAGCACTGTGGGGTGTTCCATTGGAAATGTTACTTAAGTATATTCCCGCGGTTTTTTTGGGCTTTGTGGCAGGAGTAGTTCTTATGGCCCTGCTCAGAAGGATCGCCTTAAAATATAATCTTTTAACCTCTAAAGGTATCCCTCTTATAGGCGGAGTGAGCATAGGGTTATCTTTTCTGGTTGCCTACCTGGTAATATCTTTTCCTTCCTTTAGCTTATGCCAGCAAACAGCAGGGATTATTATTTCATCGTTTATAATGCTCGTCCTTGGGATAATTGACGATTTGCGCGAGTTGTCTATCCCGGCAAAATTTTTTGTGCAGATTATCGCTGCAACTCTATTGATATTGTCCGGCAACAGGACGCATATCGTTTATATCGGAGACGCGGCTAATATAATCATAACTTTCATCTGGATTATCGGCATTACCAATGCTTTTAATCTTCTCGATATCATGGATGGATTAGCCGCAGGCATAGCGGTGGTCGTGGTTATTTCTTTTTCGGTGATTGCTTTCTTAAACGGCGATAATATTACTCTGGCTTTGACTTTAGCTTTGCTGGGAGGGCTTTTTGCTTTTTTAAGATATAATCTGCCTCCGGCTAAGATTTATATGGGCAATTCCGGAAGCCATTTTCTGGGGTTTTTTATAGCTGCGGTTGCTTTGGTGATAAGCTACGCGACTTTAGAAAATAAGATTGCTTTACTGAGCCCTTTGCTTATCCTGGGTTTCCCCATATTCGATACGGCTTTTCTTATCCTGATGCGGCTGCTTAAAAGAAGGTTACCTTTTAAAAAGAGCAACGACCACCTGGCGCTAAGGTTTTTGGCTTTAGGCTATTCCAAAAGTAAAGTTTTATTAATTATGGTGTGTTTGGGTTTGTTTTTTTCAGCCTGCGGTGTAGCCATAAGCCGGGTTTCCGGAATATTGGGTTCGCTTATCATAACGCTGGTAATCTTAGCGAGCTTGGTGTTAGCCAGAAAAATGAGCAGGATAGAAGCCTATGGCTAAAAAGAAAATTATCGTTTTAGGGGCAGGGCTCTCGGGGTTAAGCGCAGCCTGGCATCTGCAGGAGAAGGGGATAGACTGTCAGGTTTTCGAAAAAGAATCCACTGCGGGAGGCCTCTGCCGTTCTAAAAATATTAATGGGTTCACTTTTGATTACGACGGCCACTTGTTGCATTTCAGGCAGGAATACACATTCAACCTTGTCAAAAGTTTTCTGGGAAATAATCTAGCGGAGCACAAGAGGAGCGCCTGGATTTATTTTGATGGCGCGTATACCCGCTATCCCTTTCAGGCAAACCTTTATGGTCTGTCTCCCGTGGTTGTTAAAGAGTGCGTCCTGGGTTTTATTGAAGCTAATAAGAACGGCCATGTGGATACTAAAAACGGCCTGGATTTTTTAAATTGGATAAAACGGACTTTTGGCGAAGGTATAGCCAGGCATTTCATGGTACCTTACAATAAAAAATTCTGGACCGTTCCTCCTCAAGAATTAAATTGCGGCTGGCTGGATGGGTTTATCCCTGTACCTTCTTTGAAGGAAGTTATCGAAGGAACGGTTGAGGAGAATCAAAGGCAGTTTGGTTATAACGCTCGTTTTTGGTACCCTAAAAAAGGTGGTATAACTCAATTATCTTCTGCTTTAGCAGGTAAGGTCAGGAACCTTCATAATAATTGCCGGATTACCGGTATAGACCTTGAGAAAAAAGAAATAAAGTTGGCTTCCGGCCGGATAGAAAGTTTTGATTATCTGGTTTCTACTATCCCTTTGCCGGAGCTGCCTTCGTTAACCAGCGGCTTGCCGGACAGGGTGCTTTCCCTGTTCGCTAAATTGAAATGGAATTCTATCTTTAATCTAAACCTGGGAGTAGACAAAAAGGAAAACTGCGGCAGGCATTGGATATATTTTCCTCATAAGGAAGCTTGTTTTTTCCGGGTAGGGTTTTTCCATAATTTTTCTCCGGATTTGGCCCCTCAGGACAAAGGTTCGTTGTATGTGGAAGTGTCATACTCTAAAGATAAACCGATAGACAGGAAGACTATTGTTGCGCGTATAAAGAAGGAGTTGAAAAAAGTCGGAATACTCCGTCAAAATGATGTGATTTGCGCCCAGGATATAAATGATATCAAATACGGCTACCCCATTTATGATAAGAACTATCGTGAGGCAAGGCGAAAAATCCTGGAGTTCCTTGCGTCAAAGAATATTATTACCTGCGGTAGGTACGGCTCATGGCGTTATATGTCTATGGAAGACGCCCTTTTGGACGGCAGGAGCGTAGCTGAAAAATTATGAAAGACCTATTCAAATATAAAGAATTGATTTTTGAACTGACTTTAAGGGACTTAAAGCTGCAGCATAGAAAGCCTTATTTTGGTTTTTTGTGGATGTTGATCATCCCGTTCTGCACCGCTATTATCTACAAAATATTATTTTCAGATTTTTTCCATGCCACCAGCGGAGGCCACCCATTCTTTATCCATCTGATAACCGCTTTGCTGCCCTGGAATTATTTCGCTTCCGCGATCCAGAGAGCAAGCAGGTCTATACAGGATAGCAGGAATATAGTAGGCCGAATATCTTTTCCGAAATACCTTCTGCCGGTATCAGCGGTGCTGGTTAATCTGGTTAATTTTCTGCCGACTTTACTGATTATGGTGTTGTTCCTTATCGCCTTTAAAGTCAAGCTTACCATGTTGATAATTTTCTTGCCGTTGGTCATTCTCATCCATAGCTGCATGATCATGGGGTTGTCATTTTTGGTCGCCAGCCTGCAGGTGATCTACCGGGATACTGAATACGTTATCCAAGTCATGCTTATGGCTTTATTTTTCCTGACTCCCGGCGTTTATACTTTGGAAGAGCTGGCAACTAAGTGCAGCCCCACTTTTATGAAGTTCTATCTTTTGAACCCCCTGACAGGGATCACTAATTTATACAGGATAGCTTTTATCGGTGATTACTCTTCTGTCCTGCCGAAGGAGGCAGATTTTTTTAATACCTTTATCAACCCGGCATTATGGTCTGTCGCCGTGTTGATCATCGGTTACTCTGTCTTTAAAAAATACGAAAGTAGATTTATGGACCACCTTAATTTTTAACTATGGAAACTCAGTTATTGAGAGCGGAGAATGTCGGTAAGAAGTTTCCCAAGTTCATAAATAATGAGGAGGCTTCCGATAATAAAAGTTTTTTCAGGCATCCCCAGCCTGCGTCAGGAGATTTTTGGGCCCTGAGAAATATTTATATGACTTTGGGTAAGGGAGAGATTGTGGGTATCATAGGCAGGAACGGCGCGGGTAAGACTACCCTTTTAAACATCATTGCCGGGCTCTTGCCTTCCAGCGAAGGCGAGGTAACGGTTAATGGGAAGGTCTCTTCGTTGTTGACGTTAGGGGCAGGTTTCCAGGATGAATTTACCGGGAAAGAAAATATTTATCTTCACGCCAGCCTGTTGGGCTTAAAAAAACAGGAGACGGATGAGCGTTTCTCGAACATCTTAGAATTTTCTGAATTAGGGGACTTTATAAATGCGCCCTTAGGCAGCTATTCTAACGGCATGAGGATGCGTTTGGGCTTTAGCGTGGCAATACATGATGATTTTGATATTCTGCTCACCGATGAAATCCTAATGGTTGGAGACCTTTACTTTCAAAAAAAATCTTTTGAAAAGATGCAGGAATTTAAAAGGCAGGGCAAGTCAATGATTATTGTCACCCAGGATATGGGGGTAATAAAAGGATTATGCAATAAGACTTATTTGATGGAAGACGGAAAGATACTTTTTGAAGGGGATACCAGGAATGCCATTGAGCAGTACGAGATGCTGGTTAATAAAAAGAGGATACTTTCAGATACCTCCCGGTTAGATATGGTTAAAGAGACGAAGCGTTGGGCTACAGATATGGCGGAGTGGGGAGAGAAGAGAGGCACGGGAGAGGTAAAGATAAAGGGCGTGGACATACTTAATAAATGGGGAATAAGAGCCAACAGGGTCAGGCCGAAGGATAAGGTGAGGATAAGGGTTTCTTTTGAGGCAGAAGAAGAGGTCAATAATTTTCATTTTGGAGTAGCGATCTTCCGGGAAGACGGTGTTTACTGTTATGGGCCTAATACGAAGTTTGATAGTTTGACTTTGAAGCGTATGGGCAGAGGAAAAGGGAATTTTGAGTTTGAATGTAAAGAGTTGTCTCTTATGCCCGGGGTTTATTATCTATCTACGGCAATCTGGGACCAGAATGAAACGCTTGCCTATGACTATCACAGGGCTTGCTACAAATTAGAAGTAGCGGGAATCCCTATGTTCGGCCAGTTATTATGCCTGCCCTATACCTGGGGAAACCATTCGCCCGTCCCTTCTGTTAAGGTTCCAGATAAGCGAGGGTATTACCCCAATCTTAATTACCTCATAGATAAGTGGGAGGCTGAATTAAAGAGCGATTCTATAATTCTGGAGTCTGTAAAGTGCTTGAATAAATACGGCGGCGAAGACTCTGTTTTTGTCACCGAAAGAGAATTCAGGATAAAAACCGATCTGAAGAGAAATAAACAGGCGGACAAGCCTTTAATATTGTGGGTAGGTATTTATCGTTCAGACGGCATATATTGTTACGGCGGCACAAAAGAGTTGCCCTGCCGGGAGATTAATTCCGAAATCTTAATCAGTCCGAGATTGAGGCTGCTTCCCGGTGAATACAGGATTTCAGTGGGGGCTTGGGATCCGGGAGAGGAAAAATTTTTGTTATTTTCCCACGGCCTGGTCCGGTTCAATATTGTTTCAGATAAATTAGATCACGGCACGGTTTATCTGGAGCATAATTGGAAATTTAAAGTCCCCAGAGGAAGGAAAAGATAATGCTGAAAGACCATCCTTTTGTAAGTATTATCATCGTAAACTACAATGGTAAAAAGCTCATGAGGGAGTGCCTGGATTCGTTATCCGGCATGGATTATCCGAAGTCTAAACTTGAAATAATAATGGTGGATAATTGCTCTGAAGACGGCTCTGTGGAATTTGTGAAAGACGGCTGGCACCAGGTCAAGATTATAGAAAACAAGGTAAATAATTATTGCCAGGCCTGCAACTTCGGCATTATTAAGGCAGCCGGGGAATATGTTGTTTTTCTTAATAATGACGTCAAGGTCAGCGAAAAGTGGCTGGTAGAGTTAGTTAGGGCAATGGAGAAGGATGTCGCAATAGGCGCGGGAACAAGCAAACTTTTGAAAGACGACGGGACTATTCAAAATGCCGGGCTGTATGAATTGCCGAATTTTTACTGGGACGAAAGAGGCGCCGGCAAAAGCGGCGAAGAATTTAACCAGGAGGACGAAGTCGACGCGATTTCAGGGGCCTCGGTTATCTTTAGGAGGTCGGCATTAAAACAGGTTGGTTTTTTGGATGAAGATTTTATCATGTTCGGCGAAGATGTGGATATATGCCTCAGACTAAAGAAGAGAGGGTGGCGGTTGGCGTATATTCCTCTTAGTGTTGCTTACCATAAGTTACACGGCAGCTGTAACGAGGATTTTGCTCGCGAGGCCATAGAGAGAAACAGGCTTTTGCTGGTGGCTAAACATTTCCCCGATAAACTGCCCTATGCTTTATCCGGCAGCGGATACTTTACGGTATACGGGAAGAGCAAGGATAGCGGCCAGCTTTTTAATCTGATGACCCCGGTTTTTTTAAAATTAGTAAAGGAGCACGGGCCGGAAGCCTCGGCTTCAATAACAAAAGAGGTTTTTGCCGAACTTAAGAGGATTTTAAATTTCGAAAACAAAAAGCTTGAGAGCGACCTGAAGGGTATCTTTGAAGACTTGGTTGAGACAAAGAAAGACCGCGAATGCGTTAAAACTGATAAAGAGAATTTGATAAGGCAGCTTGGCGATGCTAAGCAGGAGTTTAGCAATAATATATCTAAGCTTAATAAGGAACTCAGCGATTACAAAGAAGAACTGACTAATCTCGGCAACAAGCTTAGGGACAGCCTGGATGCGGGGTTGGCAAAAGACAGCTCTATCTTGCAGCTTAACCAGGAGCTGATCAATCATAAAGAAGAACTGACTAACCTCGGCAACAAGCTTAGGGACAGCCTGGATGCGGGGCTGGCAAAAGATAACTCTATTTCACAGCTTAAAGCTGAACTGGAAAACTATAAAGAAGAGCTGGCTATTTTGGCAAATAAATTAAAAGAGGCTTTAGAGGTAAGGCTTAAATTAGAGAATGAGTTAAACAGCATATATACTTCGCGGGGCTTCAGGTTTGTTTTGAATCCGTTATGGAAAGTTGCCTGGTTTTTAGGTTTGAGTTTTAAGTATCTAGTCAATATGGGCCTTGATTTCGCCTGGGGCGTACTTAGCATAGTTTTGTCTTTTTTTGCCTTGCCCGCAGCCTTACTTTTTATCGGTGAGCGTTTTTTTGAGAAACTCTTGGGCAGGCTGTTAGTAGCTTTCAGGAAAGAGAGAGCGGTAGTTCCTTTTGATGAATTGACAATAAGCGTGGTGATTCCCAACTACAACGGCCTGGATTTACTGAAGAAATGCCTTTCTTCTATCTACGCGATAGATAACTTCAAAAATGGCGCTTACGAAGTCCTGGTTGTGGATGATGCCAGTGAGGATAATATTTATCAGTGTATTAAGGACGAGTTCCCCAGAGTACGAGTGATACGCAATAATAAAAATTCAGGGTTTGGCAGGAGTTGTAACCGGGGGGTTAAAGAAGCAAGCGGTGAACTTATCGTGTTATTGAATAATGATATTATGGTCCAGGAGGGTTTTCTGGAGCCGTTAAAGGAGCATTTTAAGAATAGCAATGTATTTGCCGTAGCTCCCAAGCTGTACTATTGGGATAAGCAGACTTTTAACTATGGTATGCAGATGGGCAGGTTTAAAGGCGGATACTTAAGTTTGTGGAATGAGGCCGAGACAAAGAATGGAGATAAGGTTTCTCAAACCTCGCCAACTGTCTTTGCGGTAGGCGGAGCAATGGTTTTTAGGAAGAATGATTTCTTATGGCTGGGGGGATTTGACGATATTTACCGGCCGAACAGCTGGGAGGATATTGATATTTCTTACCGCGCGCAGAAAAGAGGGCTTGTAGTGCTGTATGAGCCGAAGAGCCTGGTGTATCATAAGGGCGCTGCTACGGTGAATTATGTAAGGCACAAGGAAATCAAGAACGAGCTGCTATTCATGTGGAAAAATATTACCGATGACAGTATGTTGTTAAGCCATCTGTGGCATATGCCGCGTTTCCTTTATCGCGGTAAACACAGCAGCAGGATTACTTTTGCCAGGGGATATCTTTGGGCGCTGGCTAATCTTTTACCCGCTTTAGGCAACCGGTTAAAGGAAAAGGCGTATCTTAAGGCCAGCGATAAGAAAATATTAAATACCTGCCTGCTTTATTACCGGAATTTTATGCGTAACAATTACAGCC
>CAYPRG010000044.1:0-9169 GCA_964413025.1 uncultured Planctomycetales bacterium | reverse complement strand
CATCAGCCAAATGTTCGGCGGATATTGCGAAACGCGTTTTAAGTAAAGGGCGCAGTATAATAGTTATGAGCGTAGGCGGGTTATTAGATGATTTCAGGCAATTATATGATTTAGCCCGGAGGCATAACGCCAGGCTTTATATCCCCAGCGGCGCTATTGCCGGTATGGACGTTTTAAAGGCGCTTAATTGCAGCCGGATAAACAGCGTTACTTTGACTACAAAAAAACCGCCTAAGGCTTTTCAAGGCGTGCCGTATGTAGCAGAGAAGAAGATAGGATTGGATAATTTAAAAGAGGAAAAAGTTATTTTTGAAGGTAATTGTTTCGCGGCGATAAAAGCTTTCCCCCAGAATATTAATGTCGCGGCGACTTTAAGTATCGCCGGTATCGGCCCCAGGCGCACCCGGGTGCGCATCATTGCCTCGCCGAAGATAACAAAGAATATCCATGAAGTAAGGATTGAATCTGATGCCGGCAGCGTGGTGACCTGCACCCAGAACATTATTCATCCCGATAATCCCAAGACCAGCTACCTGGCGGTTTTATCGGCGGTAGCGGTCTTAAAGAATATTTTGGAACCAGTCAGGGTAGGAGCTTAAAAAATATTTAAGAGAGAGGGGGTGAAAAACAATATGGCAGAGAAAGCATTAAAGGTTGGAGTAAAGAGAGAAAAAGGTTACCTTTATTTCTTGGACAAGCAAGGTGATGTCTCTTGCGCGAAGATGGCTAGAGGCAAGAAAAAGGGAGGCAGTCCCAAGAAGGTAGCTAAGTGCGGCATCAAGAGAAAAGAAGGGTATCTTTATTTCATCGATAAGCAAGGTGATGTCTCTTGCGCGAAGATGAAAAGAGGCGGCAAGAAAAAGAAGAAGAGATAAGCAAGGCAGTATAGTATAGCCCGCACCTTTGTGTTTATGAGGAGGTGCGGGCTATAAAATTAAGGATAAGAAAGCCGGCTGGTAATGAATATCAATAAAAGAAACATCATCATCATTATTTTAGTGGTGCTTGCGGCCTACCTGAATTGCCTGGGGAATGGTTTTGTCTGGGATGATATCTTCACCGTGGTAAACAACGATTTTATCAGGGGCCCTAAATTATTAAAAGAGGTATTTACAAAGCCGCTTTACTATTTCGCATCCGCCGGATACCAATACTACAGGCCTTTTCAGTCTCTTACTAATATGTTTGATTATACGATATGGGGCCTGAACCCCTTTGGTTTTCATCTGACCAATCTATTGTTGCATATGCTCGCCGCCATATTGATTTATTTCCTGATTAATATTTTGTTCGGCGAGAAAGAGGTATCGCTTTTCGCGGCTTTATTGTTTGCCGTACATCCGGTAAACAGGTCTGTAGTCGACCATATTACCAGCAGGGCAAATATATTACTGGTGGTATTTACCGTTTCTTCCCTGGTATTATTCCTGAAAGCCCGCGGCCTCAAATATTACGCCTTATCGCTTGCCTGTTTTATCCTGGCATTGTTATCCAAAGAAACAGCTATTATCTTTCCGCTATTCCTGATATTTACAAGGGAGATTTACATAAAAATAAACAAAGATAAGCTGGGCCCCGCGGAAGCTAATGCCCGTTGGTGGTACCTGGTTTTTTTAGCTGTTCCGGCGCTTTATTTGCTGTTAAGGTCAAAGGCATTGGGAATAGCGGCCGATATCATATCGCCTTATTACAAAACGGATTTTCTGGCCAGCCTGTTTACCCTATTTAGGGCTATGGCTGATTACCTTAAGCTTATTTTCATGCAGGCTGATTTTTACATGCTGCGCACCGTTAGCATTGTGCAAATCACAAAGGAAAACCTGGTTCTTTATACGGCTATTATAGCCCTTGTCGCAGCAGCCGCGTTCATCATTTACAGGTTAAACAAAATCATCTTTTTCTCGCTGGGGATGTTTTTCATATGGGTTATGCCGGTAGGCTCTGTTGCCCTGAGAAACCCCGAGTATTATTTTCAACACAAGGCAATTATAGAGGAACATTGGCTCTATATACCCGCCATAGGTATATTTATAATAATCTCCTGGCTCATCGTCAAACTTGGGAAATATTCCGGAAAGTTATTCTATAGGGTATTATTTTTGGTCTTGATAGTATATTTATCAGCAATTACTTTTAAAGAAAACAGATTCTGGAAGAATAACTATACGATTTTTAGCCGTACCCTTGAGTTCGTAGACAACAGCTCTACGGTATATAGGAATATGGGCTGGGTCTGTTTGAATAAAAAAGAGAACACCAAAGCCATAGAAATGTATTCTAAAGCCCTGGCTTTGAAACAGGATAATAATTGTAAAATGATTTTATATAAAGATATAGCTTACGCTTATTTATCTGACAATCAGGTAGGCAAAGCGGTTGAAGCCATCCAGCAGTCTCTGAAAATAAAACATGATTATGCCGATGCTCATGGTTATCTGGGGCTTATATATTCTAAAGATGATTTACCCAGGGCTAAGGAAGAATGGAAGGCCGCTTTAGATATGGATGGTTTTAATGCAGTTTCTTTTAATAACCTTTTGGACCTGTCAAGGCCGGATAGCGGCATAAGGGATTACCTGATTAAGAAATATGAGGCTATGCCAAGGCAGGGGCGTTTTGAGGATTATAAGATATACCGCGCCCTGGGAATAGTATACCTTTATAGCGAAATGTATCCTTCGGCTTTGGAGAATCTGGAAAAGGCGATAAAGATCGACCCCTATGATGTGAAGACGAATAACGCTCTGGCGGTTTACTATGCCCAAACAAAAGATTTTACCAGCGCGCTCAGGTTATTTAAAAGGTCATTAAAGTTGAATCCTTTTGATAAAGAAGTATATGTAAATTTGGCTTTACTTTACAACCAGTTGAATCAGGAAGGCCAGGCCAGGCAGTTAATAGAGAAATCGCAGTCAATGGATGTTTTTAATTAGCATGAAAAGTGGATTGTTGATAATTATTCTAATCGGGTTATGCGGCTTGGTATATTTTAACAGCCTTGGCAATAATTTTGTCCTGGATGATAAAGCCCTGGTGGTAAATAACCCTTTAGGGAAATCCCTGAAGTTGATGCCGTCAGTTTTTAAACAGAGTTTGTACGACCATTGGGTGGGCGTGAAGTTGTATGACCGGATGTACCGGCCGGTTCAGATGTTGGTATACTGGGCGGTGTATAATATATGGGGATTAAATCCTTTGGGGTATCACCTCGCCAGCGTTATGTTACACTTATTCAATTGCGTATTGATTTTTTATCTGCTCTTTTTGCTTTTCGCTAACTTTAAAATATCCGCGGTTGCCGCTGTTTTTTTCCTGGTACACCCCATACATACTTCGGTAGTATCCTACATATCCAGCAGCGCTGATTTATTAAGCTGTTTTTTTACCCTCTTAAGCCTGGCCCTGTTTTTAAAATTCTTAAGGCTGCGGGCGAAAAGGTATTATCTTTTTAGTTTGTTATCCGCGGCATTCGCGCTTTTATCCCGCGAAAACGCCTTAATTTTATTTATATTTATTGCCTTAATCATATTTATTGAGAAACCGGGCAGGAAATACTATTTTCTTATTGCGCCTTTCCTGCTGCTCAATTTATCCTACCTGGTTTTAAGGTTCCTTATCCTCGGGGATAGCGGGTTGTATTCTCACCCGGTTTTATTATCATTTTCTTTACAGTCGGCTAATTTTTTTAACATTATTTTCAGGTACATTATCCTTCTTTTGCTGCCGTTGGGCCTGCATCCTTTAAGGGTTACCCCGTTCATCAAAGGTTTTCTGGACCCAAGGCTGTTTCTGTCCCTAGGTTTTATATTGTTGTATATCTTTACCATGGTTAAGCTGAAGAAGAATAAGATAATGGTTTTCAGCATGGCTTGGTTTCTTATCGGGTTGTTGCCGGTTTTTCTATCGCTGGATGGCTATCCTATGCTTGATGGGGCGATGATGGCGGAGAGTTGGCTGTATATTCCCTCAATAGGATTTTTTGTAATTCTGGCTTATGCCATTAACTCTATCAGGAAGCAGAGAGCGGTTATTCTATTTTTTGTTGTTTCTTACGGCCTGCTAACCATCATAAATAGTACTTATTGGAAAAATGATATAGTAATCCAGGAGCGGATACTTGATTATACCTCCGAGAAGAACATTCTGCGTAAAGACCTGATAGAAAGTTATCTTGAGAATGACCAGTACGCGGAAGCCTTTGAGGAGATTAAAATATTCTCAAAGTATTATTCACATACTTCTCTTGTGGATGTGGTTTGGGGAAATTACTATTTTTTTACTTCACGGCCGGAGTTGGCAGCCCAGCATTACGACAAAGCCCTGGCCAGGAACAGGCATTTTTTTCTGTACTATCGCCTGAGCTCATGTTTTAAAGATATGCAGCAGCCGGATAAGGCAATAGAATACGGTTTGAAAAGTTTCGGGGCTAACCGTTATTTTGTGCCTAATTTGTTACAGCTGGGCGGTTTATATGCTAAAGAAAATCAACTTAAGGAAGCTAAGTCTTATTATCAGATGGCGTATGATTTAGAGCCTCGTAACAAGGCGGTCAAAAACCTTATAGACAATGCAAAGTGAACATATCATTATCCGTGGGGCAAAAGAACATAACCTTAAAAACATAAGCCTGGAATTGCCCCGCAATAAACTTATCTGTTTTACCGGTTTATCCGGTTCAGGTAAATCCAGCCTTGCCTTTGATACGATATACGCCGAGGGCCAGCGCAGGTTTGTGGAAAGCCTCTCCAGTTATGCCCGTCAATTCCTGGAGCAATTGCAAAAACCGGATATTGAATATATTGAAGGCTTGTCTCCGGCGATTGCCATTGAGCAAAGGACAGCCGGGGGAAATCCCCGTTCCACGGTAGCCACCCAGACAGAGGTTTATGATTACTTAAGATTGCTTTTCGCCCGGATAGGAAAAGTATATTGTTATAAGTGCCTCCAACCCATAGAGAGGCAGAGTTCCCAGGAGATAATAGAGAAGATATTACAGTTGGCGGCGGGCACGCAAATACAGATACTGGCGCCCATAGTCAGAGGGAAAAAGGGGGAATGCAGGGAGATATTCAGCCAGATCCAAAAATCCGGTTTTGTGCGCTGCCGTGTTGATGGCAAAGTTCTTGAGCTGCCCCAAAAGCTAAAGCTAGAAAAATACAAGGTCCATAATATTGAAGTGATTGTGGACAGGCTGGTGATCAAACCGGAAATAAAAAAGAGGCTTACTGATTCCGTGGAGACCAGCCTTAAGGTAGGCAAGGGGATTATTATTGTAACTCATGGCGCGGCAGCCGGCCGTAACAGCGAAACCGTTTTTAGCGAACAGTATTCCTGCCCGAAATGCGGGATGAGTTATCTTGAAGTTGAGCCGAGGATTTTTTCTTTTAATTCGCCTTATGGGGCCTGCCCCGAGTGTAACGGCCTGGGGACTAAGCTTAAGTTTGACCAGGATTTAGTCATTCCCGATAGGAATAAATCTATAAACGAAGGAGCGCTGGCGCCGTGGAAAAGAGGCGGGAGGGGCTATATCCTTTATTACCGCTGGCTGATCAGGGAATTATCCCAACAGATGAGTTTCGATTTAGATATGCCCTTTAAAAAATTAAGCAAGGATGTACAGAAAGCTATCCTTTATGGGACGCAGGAATTCGCCGGCGGTAAACCTTTTGAAGGGGTAATACCAAATTTAGAAAGGTTATTCCATCAGACAGACAGCGATTACCTGAAAGAAGAGATCTCTAAATTTATGTCCAGCCTGTCATGCCCGCAATGTAAAGGAGCCAGGCTCAAGGAAGAAAGCTTGGCGGTTAAAATTAATCATAAAAATATCTGGGAAGTGGCCCAGATGTCCATAAAAGAGGCGCACCGTTTTTTTAACGAAATAGAATTGGTCTCCAGGCAAAAGACAATCGCTCATCAGGTTTTAAAGGGGATAATCGAGAAGTTGCGTTTTTGTATTGACGTTGGTTTGGATTACCTGACATTGGATAGAAAGAGCTCGACTCTCTCCGGAGGAGAAGCCCAGCGGATCCGCCTGGCCACCCAAGTTGGTTCGGGGTTGGTAGGGGTGTTGTATATATTGGATGAGCCAAGCATTGGTTTGCATCAGAAGGATAATGATAAATTACTTGCTACTCTTGTCGCCCTCAGGGATTTAGGCAATACTTTGATTGTGGTTGAGCATGATGAATCCACTATCCGCAGCTGCGATTATATTGTGGATTTGGGCCCGGGCGCGGGCAGGCATGGAGGTGAGGTGGTTTTTGCCGGCACAAAGGAAGAATTATTAAAAAAGTCGGATTGCCTGACCGCTAAATACTTAAGACGAGAATTAATGATTCCTCTTCCCGCCAGGCGCAGGCCTTGGCAGGATAGGGAATTATTAGAAGTCAAAGGCGCCAGAGAGCATAACCTGAAGAACATAGACGTAAAGTTTCCCTTGGGGGTTTTTATTTGTATAACCGGAGTATCCGGTTCAGGTAAGTCTACCTTAATAGACGATATATTATACCGCAGCCTGGCGCAGAAACTGTATAAGTCAAAAGAAAAACCCGGGCTTTGCGGTAAAGTCAGCGGTATAGAGCATATTGATAAAGTAATCGAGGTCGACCAGTCTCCTATCGGCAGGACCCCGCGTTCAAATCCGGCTACTTACACCGATGTTTTCGGCCAGATCAGGGATATTTTCAGCAAACTTCCTGAGTCCCGCCAGCGCGGCTACAAGCCCGGCAGGTTTTCTTTTAATGTTAAAGGCGGCCGCTGCGAGGCTTGTTCAGGCGACGGCATCAAAAAGATTGAAATGCACTTTCTATCCGATATCTACGTGAAGTGCGATGTTTGTAAAGGCAGGCGTTTTAACGAAGCTACCCTGGAAATCAAATATAAAGGTAAATCCATTGCCGATGTCCTGGAGATGACCGTAGAGGAGGCCCTGGGCTTATTCAGCAACATTCCCAAGATTAGAAACATCCTGGTCACGCTTTATGATGTAGGATTGGGGTATATTGCCTTGGGCCAATCCGCGACTACTCTTTCCGGAGGAGAAGCCCAGAGGGTGAAGCTTTCCGCGGAGCTAAGCAAGCGTTCTACCGGAAGGACTTTGTATATCCTGGATGAGCCTACTACCGGCCTTCATTTCGCGGATGTGGAAAAGCTTCTTTCTGTCCTGCAAAGGCTGGTGGATAAAAATAACACTGTCATTGTGATTGAGCATAATTTAGAGGTGGTAAAAAGCGTTGATTATGTGATTGATTTGGGCCCGGAAGGAGGAGACAGGGGAGGCCATTTGGTTGCCTGCGGCAGCCCCGAAGAGCTGGTTAAAACCGGCAGTTCCTACACCGCCCAGTTTTTGAGAAAGGTATTGTATAGCAAATAAAGAAGTGATATAGTTCTGTTAGTAAAACGCGAAAGGTTAAAATTAAAAAATGCAAAGCTTAAAGTTTCTTGGAAAGAAGTTTTTAATTCTGGGTGCCTGCTTTATGCTTTGTGTTTCCTGTTTCACCATCGCCTGCCAGGCTCAGGATCAGGATTCCTCTAAAGAGGAAGAAGCGATATTTGTCGCCAGGAAGGCACTTGATGACGGATTTTATGAAGTCAGCCTGGGCCTGCTTGAGCGTTTCCTGAAGAATTACCCTTCCTCTCCAAAGGCCGCCGAAGTAAACCTGTTGATCGGCCAGTGCTATTTCCATCAGAATAAATTTTTGGAGGCCTTAAGTAAATTTGAGGCGATTTCGAATGATCCCCGGGCCGCCTATATCAAAGACGCGGTTTTTTACTGGACTGCCGAAGTGCATTTCAGGGGAAACAGTTTCGGCAAGGCGGGGGAATATTACAAGAAAGTAGTCGACAGTTTTCCTAAGTCTGTTTATGCCGTAGCCAGCTATTATTCTTTAGGCTGGTGCCTGTTTCAGGAGCACAAATTTTCCGAGGCCTTGGAATATTTTAAGATCGTCGAAGAAAGATTCCCCAAAGAATCCCAGGCCCAGGATTCATCCTTTAAGATAATTGAATGCCTGTATAATTTGAAAGATTATCAGGGTTTAAAAGAAAAAATCAAGGCCTATCTTAAAGCCTACCCCAAAGATTCCGCCCGTATCCCTTATATGTATTACTACATGGCGGAAGCGGATTATTATTTGAATAATTTTACTGAAGCGGCCGATGAATATTTCAAAGTGCTCTCAAATACGGATGATGAGAAAATCGAGGCGCTTTCCAAACTGGGCATGGGCTGGTCGTACTTGAAACTAAAGCGTTATAAAGAAGCCGAAGATGTTTTCTCCGGATTAAAAGCCGATAATTTAGAAAAAATAAGCCAGAATATTCTGAGATTAGGCAAAGCAATATTGATGACCGAGACAAAGAGGCCCGCAGAGGCAAAGAATTTATATAATGAAATAATAAGCGGGGCCAGCGAGCCGGCGGTTTTAATCCAGGCTTATCTGGGGAAGGCGGATTTGCTTTATAATATGGCTGAATATAAAGAGTCAGTAAGCGCGTATAAAGAAGCCCAGGATAAGATCGCCCCGGGAACCGTCCCCCAGGAGATGGCCGACAAATTGCATTATGGATTAAGCTGGGCCCTGTTAAAAGAAGGTGAGTTTAAGGAAGCGATAGATGAGTTTCAAAAAATAGCTCAAAATACCGATGACCAGATTGTCAAGGTCAGCGCTCTTTGCCAGATAGGAGATGCTTATCAGGATTCAGGAGAATACCTGAAGGCTCAGGAAACATACGATAGTATATTAAAGGATTACCCTGACAGCCTGTACAGCGATTATGTCCAATACCAGCTGGGCCTTATTCTGCTTAAACTTTCTAATTATGACGGGGCGATTATGAGTTTTCTGACGCTGAAGAGAAATTTCCCCAATTCAAAGCTTTTGGACGATGCCTCTTACGCTTTGGGATTAGCCTATTTTCAAAGGCAGGATTATAATTCAAGCTGTGAAATCCTTAAAAATTTCCAGGAGGAGTTTAAAGATAGCAGCCTTAAGCCGCAGGCCATGTATCTTTCAGGGGCAAGCCTTTACAACCTCGGCAAGTTTCCCGAGGCAATAGAAGTTTTTAAGGGTATCATCAGGATGTATGGTTCCGATACCGAGCTGGTCCAGAAGGCCGAATATGAAATAGCGGATTCTTATTACCAGATGGGCGATGAGAAAGAAGC
>CAYPRG010000043.1:5463-9298 GCA_964413025.1 uncultured Planctomycetales bacterium | reverse complement strand
CTGCTATCTTAAATTCAACTCCGGTAAATTTATCTGCCAAGTCCCAGCCTTTTTCCTTCCCCAGGACAAACATAGCCGTGGCTAAGGCATCGGCGGTCAAGCCGTCTTTGGCTATAACCGTTACTGAAGCGATTCCCGTATCCGCGGGATAACCAGTTTCGGGATCCAGTATATGGCTGTAACGTTTTTTATCTTTTATGAAATACCGCTGGTTGTCTCCTGAGGTAGCTACGGACTTATTTTTTAATTCCAGGTAACCTATGGCTTTTTTCCCTCTGGGATTATCAATGGCTATATTCCAGGGCCTGCCGAACTTATCCCCCAGGCATGAAATCTGGCCGCCGGCGTTTATTAAACAGCTATTAATATTGTTTTCTTTTAACTTCTTCACCGCGCAATCCAGGGCGTAACCTTTAACAATTCCTCCCAGGTCTACCTTCATCCCTGAAAACATAAATTTTACCACACAATCCTTGTCATTCAAAATAATTTTATCCGAACCTACCAGCTTCAGGGCCTCTTTAATTTTCTTTTCGGAAGGATAGGAATATTTCCTGTCTGTAAAGCCCCAAAGGTCTTCTAGCGGGCCGATGGTAATATCAAACGCGCCATCGCTAGCCTGGTAAAACTCCATTGATTTCTTCAGCAGGTAAAAAGCCTCCGGGCTGACCTTTAAATCACCGCTCTTGTTCAACTTAGAGATTTCGCTGCCGGGCTTGTATTTACTGAGCAAATTATCCAGGCGGCTAAACTCGCTAAAAACTACATCCGCGGCATTTTTATCGGGGGATATTACCTCAATAAACGTCCCCATCATTACCCGTTTCTCATCGTAAAGCTTGCTATTCTGGCATCCGGACAAGAAAACCGCCAGTAAGCAATACAGGATTTTTTTCATTTTTTTGCACCGGAGGTTATCTCAAGCGGATTAAAGTAACCACCCACCCGATTGCCAACAAGATTACCAGATATTTTCTTACAGTTTTACTGTATATCTCTCTTCTCATTTCCCCGTTACTATTTGGGTATAGCTTGCTTCAATGGTCTTCACTAAATCCAGCAAGACCTGGTTTACCGGGACAGGGACACCTAGCTCCTGCCCCTGGCGGACGATTACTCCATTAATGAAATCTATCTCGGTGCGCTTCTTCTTTAACACATCCTGCAGCATGGAAGAAACATTGACTGCGGTAGCCTGGCAAACCGCTTCAACTTTTGCCAGCGGGTCATCGTAAACCAGTTTTATCCTTTTTCTCTTGGCTACTTTGACTGCCTCGGTAACCGACTCGCGCAGGATCTTACGCGTCCACTCAAACTCAACCAGTCTTCCGTTATGCAGACGGGTAACCGCGGTAAGCGCGTTTATCCCGGCATTGATTATAAGCTTCGACCACAAGAGCCCTTTTATATCGCGCGATATCCTTGTCTCCAGGCCGACTTTGTTGAATATCTCGCGGATGAAACGCAGCTGGACCGGGATCTTACCGTCTATACGGCCGATTACCGTCTCGCCCCTGCCGGCATGCCGGATGCTGCCTATATCTAAAAGGGTCGCCCCTTCGCTGGTCACCCCTCCGATTACTTTATCAGCGCCGACTATTTCGCTGATAATTTCAATATTTCCGATTCCGTTCTGAAGAGTAAGCACACTGGTATTCTCGCCGACCAGGCACTTGGATAAGATTACCGCTTCCCTGGTATCGTAGGATTTAACGCAGATAATCAATAAGTCTGCCCGGCCTATTTCTTTTACTTCCGCGGTTACCTTTATCTTTACCTGGTATTTTCCGGAAACCCCCTCAACCATTATCCCGCACTGGCTGATTTGAGCGGCCCGTTCTTTGGTTTTATCTAAAATCCATATCTCTTCCTTGGCCTTAGTCAAAAAATGGGCAAATAGGCACCCCATCGCTCCGGGGCCGACTATGACTATCTTCATTGACCTACCCCCTTTTTTATATTGCCACAGCTAATTTATTTAATACTCTTTGGGATTTTAGTTCTTTCTCAAGGTGGAAATTTAAAAAGGCATTCAGTATGACATCCAACTCCTTTTTTATCTCGGGATTCATTCCCAGGTTGAGGCTGTTTTTGAAATCATTCTTCTCTATATGCAAAATTGTGGCGATAGTCCCCCGGAATATCGAACGGCTGGCAGGGTCTTTCGCGCAGCACTTCACGCATAACAACCCCCCCAGGGTAAGGCTGAATTTTGAGACCCCGAAAATCCTGTCCCCGCAGGAAACGCAAGAATCAAAATGCGGTTTAAACCCGGAAAGAGCCAGCATTTTGATTTTAAAAATAGTGCTTACCCTCTCGGCGTTACTGGTAACCGCTAACTCCTTAAGGCAGGCCAGGCTTAAATCGAATATCTCTTCATTCTTGTCTTCAAGCGGCATGACCGCATCCAACAACTCCATCATAAAACTAGCCAGCCCCACCTTGAGCATACTCTGCCTTATACTGTCAAAACCATCGATTAAATCGCACTGGCTTACCAGGTGTAAAGACGAAGTCCTGCCGGTGTAAAATATGATCTCGTTATGGGAAAACGGCTCCAGGGTACTGGCGAACTTAGCCGGCTCTGTCTTTATCCCCTTTAACAAGCCGCCGATTTTACCGAAATCACGGGTGTAGAAATCAACGATGATCGAGGTCTCTCGAAAATCGCGCTTCCTTAAAACTATGGCCTCGCTTTTATGAATAGGCATATTTTACCTAGCTCTCCCTTTTGATTTTCAACTTAGCGAGAATCTGCTCCGCCCTGGACTGCATTAATTCTCTCTCTTTTGTATTACTATCCCGGTAACCCGATAGATGCAACGCGCCATGTACGGCATAAAGGCATGATTCGTATAAAGGCGAGGTATTATAAATCTTGGCATTACAGATAGCCGTTTCTGTTGAAACTATTATATCGGCAAATAAACCGCCGTCTAGGCTTTGAGGGCTGCTGATATCAAATGCCAGGACATCGGTAGAGGCATCCCTTCGGTGGTACTTTAAGTTAAGTTCCCTGATTTTCTTGTCGTTTACGAAACAGACAGTTATCTCTCCGGATTTTTTTATATCTTGCGATGATAAGGCCTCAAGAATCGCTTCTTTTATCCTTTTCGGGCTGATGGGAATTTTCTTCTGAAGGTTTTTTACCGTTATTTTCACTTTTTGGAGTTCTCTCGGGATAGGTTACGCGGCTATGATATATGCCGCCAAGCATTCGGATAAACACCGCTGAAATGTTTTCAATGTCTTTAAGGGTCAATTCGCATTCATCAAGCTGGCCATCGATAAATTTATTATTAATAATCTTATGCACTACTTCTTCAATCTTTGAAGGGGTGGGGTCTTTCAGCGCCCGCGCCGCCGCCTCTACCGAATCCGCAAGCAAGACTACGGCTGTTTCTTTTGAATCAGGTTTAGGGCCGGGATAGCGGAAGCCCTCTTCTTTTACCTCCTGGTCATCCTCCAGCGTCTCAAGAGCCCGTCGGTAAAAATAGTAAACCAGACTGGTGCCGTGATGCTGCTGGATAAAATTTATCAAACGCGGGCTAAACTTATATTTTTTAGCTAGCTCTATGCCCTCCTTTACGTGGTTTATAATCACCAGCTTACTCATCGCCGGAGTCAGGCTATCATGTTTACTGTCATTAATATCCTGGTTTTCCCCGAAATACTCCGCCTTATCCAGTTTTCCTATGTCATGATAATACGCCCCTATTCTTGCCAATAAGGCATTAGCGCCTATCATGCTGCAGGCGGCATCAGAGAGATTGCCGACAACCAAGCTATGGTGATATGTGCCGGGAGCTTCTAATACCATGCGCTGCAAAAGAGG
>CAYPRG010000043.1:2169-5363 GCA_964413025.1 uncultured Planctomycetales bacterium | reverse complement strand
AACATCGGGATAACGCAAAATGGCACAAAAAACATTACCCCTGTCTGTTGGACGATAAAATAACTGGAAACAAAATTGACTACGAAAAGAAGGACCACATGGAGCAGCCTGTAATTTTTTAGCTTAGGGCTCCTGATTTCAAGGTATAGATATAAAGAAAGAAGGCAGGCCGGCACGATCAGGTTTACGCCCATTAGATAACCGGTTAAAAAAACCGCTATCGCGCCTATGGCAAATTTTATATTATTTATTACGGTTTGCTTTATCATATGCCTCAATAATGCTCTGGACCAACGCGTGCCTGACCACATCAGAGCCGCTAAAGTAGATAAGGCTTATACCTTCGATGCCTTTTAGTATATCCTGAGCCTGGAGCAGCCCGATGGGTTTGGCATCCGGCAAATCACTCTGGGTCATATCTCCGGTAATCACCGCCTTAGAATCAAATCCCAGGCGGGTGAGAAACATCTTCATCTGTTCGGCAGTGCAATTCTGAGCCTCATCCAGGATGATAAAGGCGTCATTCAAAGTCCTGCCCCGCATATAAGCTAAAGGGGCGACCTCGATTATCCCGGTTTCTATATACTTCTCGATAGTCTCCGCTTCCATCATATCGTAGAGGGCATCATAAAGAGGGCGAAGGTAAGGCGCTATCTTCTCATTTATATCACCGGGCAAGAAACCTAATGATTCCCCTGCCTCGATTGCCGGCCGGGTAAGGATAATCCTGCGCACTTCCTGTTTCTTCAACGCTTCCACCGCGCAGGCCATCGCCAGATATGTTTTGCCGGTGCCCGCCGGGCCGATACCGAAAACGATATCGTGCTTCTTAATCGCCTCTACATATTCGCGTTGCCCTTCTGTCTTGGGGCCTATCTGCTTGCCTCTGGAAGAACGGGTAACGCTTGAACTCGCGATATCAACAATAGAGCCGGGTTTCCCCGGTTTGCTGAAATTAGACATAAGATAGTGCAAATCAGCCTTGCCTATTTCCAGTTGTCCTCCGCGTATGGCAACCAATAAATTTTCAATCAGGCTCGCGGCTTTTTTGATATTGGTGATGGTCCCGCTTACCTTCAAATGCTCCCCGCTGATGTTCAGCTTGACTTTGAATTCCTTCTCTATTGTTTTGATATTTTCATCGCGGAAGCCCAAAAGCGACTGGGCCTCCTGATGAGTCTCTAATTTTATCAGTTTGTCCACGTATATGATTTACTTAAGGTTCTCTTTCGGCTCCTCAACACTTTTTAACTCAGGGCTGGATGGGATATTTATAACCTGGCCGGGATAAATCTTATTCGGGCCTTTCATTATATCTTTATTAGCATCGTAGATTTTTGTCCACTTTTTAGTGGTACCATAAAACTTTTTAGAGATTTTCTGCAGGGTGTCGTTTTTCTGCACAGTATATTTCTCAAAAGAAGCTGCCGGGGTTTCGGCTATTTCAGGCGTTATGCTTTGAGTAATATAACCGCGGTTCCCCTCTACTTCTGTTCTTAACATGGTTGAATCTCCCTGGGTTTTTATCTTAGGAGATTTCTCGAATTTTATCGGCGAATGCAACTCTATCTCTATCGCCTGGGTAGTACGGGTAGATTTTCTTTCTTTGACTTCGCCCGAAGGAGACTGCCCCTTAAGGTACCCGCGGTTTCCGGCAGCTAAATCCTGGTCCACTCTATCCCTGGTCAAAGGATATGTCCTGACCACGCAGCCGGATAGCATAAAGACGCAGACTAATCCCAACAAATAAATCAAATTGTTTCTCTTCATTTTTCCTCCTCCTGTTTAGGCCTTGCTCTTTTTTACGATTAAATTAAGTTCCTTTAACTGCTTTTCATCTACATCTGAAGGCGCGGCTGTTAACGGGCAGAAAGCCGCGCTCGTCTTGGGAAAAATAATTACCTCCCTGATACTGGTTTCTCCTGTTAAAATCGCCAGAAGCCTGTCCAGGCCAAAAGCAAAACCTCCGTGCGGAGGCGCTCCGAATTGAAAGGCCTCCAGAAGAAAACCAAAACGTTTATGCGCATCCTCTTTTTCAATGCCTATAATCTTAAAAATCCTCTCCTGCAATTCCTGGTTGTGGATCCTTATCGAGCCTGAGCCCATCTCCACGCCGTTTAAGACCAAATCATACGAACGCGATAGGACTTTTTCCGGGCTCTTCTCCAACATATCCAGATCTTCCTGGCGTGGCGCAGTAAAAGGATGATGTTCGCTCTCCCAGCGCTTCTCTTCTTTATTATACTTAAATAACGGAAAATCAACCACCCAGGCAAAAGCAAATTCGCTTTTTAGTTCAGCCCTGAGGTCGGGTTTATCCGAGTTATATTTCTTTTGGGCATCATCATAGGTAATCCGCGGGAAAGGGATTTTGATATCTAATCCTTTTATTTCCTTCAATATTAACTGTATCAGTTTTTCGCTGATGGAAAAAATATCTTCCTCGTTTATAAAAGACATCTCTAAATCCAGTTGGGTAAATTCCGGCTGGCGGTCGGCGCGCAAATCTTCATCCCGGAAACATTTAGCAATCTGATAATAACGCTCAAAGCCCGAAACCATCAGGATCTGCTTGAATAACTGCGGGGACTGAGGCAAAGCGTAAAACTGCCCGGGGTTGAGCCTTGACGGCACCAGGTAATCCCGCGCGCCTTCCGGAGTAGATTTAGTAAGTATGGGTGTTTCGCATTCGATAAAATCCAGGGAATCCAAAAATGTGCGTATAGTCTTATAAAGCTTGCTCCTTAAAACAAAATTATTGAATACTTTCTTTCGCCTTAAGTCCAAATAACGGTATTTAAGGCGCACCTCTTCGGTAACAGCAAGGTCATCTTCTATTTCAAAAGGCGGTGTCAAGCTGGGATTTAAAATCACTAGATCTTTTGCCAACACTTCTACCTCGCCTGTGCCTAGCTTAGGATTTATCGTACCCTTAGGACGGCTGTTTACAACCCCGCTGACCTTAATCACAAATTCATTCCTCAAGCCCTGGGCTAAATCATAAGCCTGTCCTGATTCTTTGGGAATAAAGACAACCTGGGTAAGCCCGTATCTGTCGCGGATGTCAATAAAAACAAGCTTTCCGTGGTCGCGGCGCGTAGCCACCCAGCCGCAAAGAGTAACTTCCTTAGCTATATCGCCGGTATTTAACTCGCCGCAAGTATGCGTCCTTAGCATTTTAATTCCTTTATTAA
>CAYPRG010000043.1:0-2069 GCA_964413025.1 uncultured Planctomycetales bacterium | reverse complement strand
CATAACCCTCTATGTTGAAATTTTTCAGCAGCTTATCGGCCAGGGAAATGACTTCCACATCTACGCCGGGGTCAGCCGAGCCGATTACCTCGCAGCCTAAATGATGAAACTGACGAAACCTTCCCTTTTGCGGCCGCTCCAGGCGGAACATCGGGCCGATATAAAAAAATTTGGCGAAACCCGCTGTCTTATCAAGGCTGTTTTCAATGTAAGCCCGGACAATGGAAGCAGTGCCTTCCGGCCGAAGCGCGTAAAGATCTTCGCCGTGTTTAATCAGGAACATCTGCTTTTGTACTATCTCTGTCGACTCTCCTAATGAACGGTTAAAGAGGCTTAGCTCTTCAATTAAAGGCGGGCGTATCTCTTTGTAGTTGTAAACAGAAAATATCTCGCGGGCAATCTTTTCTACCTCCTGCCACCAGCACGCTTCTTCTGGCAGGATATCTTTTGTTCCGGGTATTCTCTTAAACATATTTTAGTTTTAAGGCCAAGGGTTTAAATTTTAAGAATTGGTCTTTTTGATCTGATAAGTTTTTATTTTGCGGAAGAAAACTGCCTATTTTACCCTTTTTTTCATTTCTAAGCCTGGTTTAAAAACTACTACTTTTTTCGGTGGGACAGGGACTGTTTGACCAGTACGAGGATTCCTACCGGTGCGGCTTCTTCTCTGTTTTATCTTAAAAACTCCGAAATTGCGGAGTTCTATCTTTTCCCCTCTTACCAATGCTTCAACAATAGTATCAAAGGTTTTTTGCACAACCTTCTTGACATCTATCTGTTTCAAATTGATCTCGTCAGAGACCTTAAGTATAATATCTTTTTTAGTCATCCCTCACCTCCTCATTTGCTAACTATAATACCAACAAAAACTTACAGTGTCAAGTAAAGTTTTGACGCTTACAAGACCAGAGACAGCCTTCCTTCGCCTAATAATGATTCAATATCCTGGATCAGCTTATCGGAGGGCGCTACGTAAAGGCCTTCGCCAACCACCAGCTGCACTTTGGATTTAGCCGGGGTACTTAAATGCAGGTACACGGGAATCCTGCCGCCAGAAGATGCAAGCAGCTCTTTCAAGCTTTCAAACAGGTTCTCCCTGATGCCGGAGAGGTCTATATTTACCGCAGTAATCAACCTATAAACTTCATCAATGGGGAATAAATCATTAACAATGATCTTAGGGGTGTCTTCCTTCAAATTTAACCTTCCCCTTACCAGGACAACCGTATTAAGCAGGATATAACGGGATACTTTTTGGAAGGCAGCCGGAAAAACAAGCACCTCCACCACTCCCTCTAGGTCTTCTAATTTCAGGATGGCCATCTTCTCCTGTTTTGCCCGGGTAAGGGTCTGCTTTATCTTAGCAATCAGCCCGACTATTTTTATCTCCGCCTCATCCTGGCATTGAGTCAGGTTAGCGGTATGAATAGAAGTAAAACGTTTTAACTGCTGGGCATAACGCGCCAGGGGATGGCCGGTAACATAAAAACCCAGCATCTCTTTTTCAAAAGCCAAGAGCTGCGGCTCAGGCCATTCTTTTACCGGCACGATATTATCCTTTGTCATTTTAAAAGTATCTTGGGGGAATCCCTGGTCAAAGAATGACATCTGGCCCTTGGCTTTTTCCTTGTTCATCTTAGAGGTAAAATCCAGGATCTTATCCAGCGAGGCAAACATCTGGGCCCTGGGCATGCCGAAATAATCAAATGCACCGCATTTTATCAGGCTTTCCAAAACTTTCCTGTTTACCACGCGCATGTCAATGCGCTCGCAAAGGTCTTCCAACGAACTAAACTTTCCATTCTGGCGGGCGGAGATTATAGATTCAATAGCACCCGCCCCCACGTTCTTTACCGCCAGAAGGCCGAACCTGATAGCCTTATTATCCACAACTTTAAACAGCGCGCCGCTCTCATTGATATCAGGAGGCAAAACCTCGAGGCCCATATGCTCAGCTTCATTAACATATTCCACTATCTTATCGGTATTATCGCGTTCAGAAGTCAACAACGCGGTCATGAACTCGACCGGATAATTTGCCTTAAGATAAGCAGTGCGGTAAGAAATCA
>CAYPRG010000042.1:8129-9319 GCA_964413025.1 uncultured Planctomycetales bacterium | reverse complement strand
AGATGTCAATATACGAATGCAATATCTGCGGCTGCCGTTTCGAAATAGAAGAAGACAACTAGAAAAAGCATTCCCATAAGGAGAAAACTTAAAATGATTCACAACTCTCAAAGATTAAAGAAGGCGGGCGCGCAGGTTCTCGCGGTATTACTATTAACCACGGCTGCCTATGCCCAGGAAAAAACCGCGGCTGAAGCTTACAACAAAGCAAAAGATTATTTCGAGAATGGCAGGTATAAGGAGGCGATTATCGAGCTCAACAATGCCATTGAAATAGACCCGAAAAACAGCAAGGCCTATCTGTTTAGAGGAACTGCTTATTATAAAATAGCTAACTCGTTTACCTCCCAGGCCGTAGCTGATTTTACCAAGGTAATCGAACTAGACCCTAAAAACTCCGATGCCTATTACAGCAGGGGTTTTATAATGGGAAGGGGAGTATTTGACAGTGCTTTAGTCGACCTCAGCAAGGCGATAGAGATCAACCCTAAATATGCCCAGGCCTACTATGAGCGGGGCTTCGTCTATTTCAAGATGGGCGATTATGACAAAGCCATCTCGGATTTCGATAAGCTAATAGAATTCGACCCTAAAAATGCCGATGCCTACTATGACCGGGCATTCGCCTATGACCGCAAAGGCGATTATGACAAAGCCATAGCCGACTACACTAAAACAATAGAACTCAAGCCCGATTTAGCTTCAGCCTATAACGAGAGGGCAATGGAATATTTTAAAAAACAGGAATACGACAAAGCCTGGGAAGATGTAAACAAAACAGAGAAATTAGGGCATGAGATAAACCCTGAATTCTTAAACGACCTCAAAAAAGCCTCAGGGAGAGAAAAGTAGCCCCTAAAATTCTTGACACCCACACAAATGTGTGGTATAGTCTTCAATATGAAGACTGAGACAGATTTAACCCCCAAACAAAACCAGGTCCTTAAGTTTATCCAACAAAGAATAGAGACACAAATTCCGCCAACAATAAGGGAAATCGCCAAAGAATTAGGATTTTCCTCAACAGGCACAGTCAGGGATTACCTGAACATTCTCCAGAAAAAAGGCTACTTAAGGCGCGCCAGCAATAAATCCCGGGCCATAGAATTATTAAAAAACTCTTCTTACAGGATCCCCATAATTGCCACCATACCGGCAGGGGGGCCGGATTTGGCCTATGAAGACATCCA
>CAYPRG010000042.1:0-8029 GCA_964413025.1 uncultured Planctomycetales bacterium | reverse complement strand
ATACTAATCTTATGAGCCATTCCGGTTTTAACCCCAAGGCGCGCTGGGACAGGCATATCCCGCTGGAAAACGATACTTACGACCCCCAAAATCTAAACCAGAGGATCGAAGTCCTAGCCTGGTTTAAGAACGCTAAAATTTACCCCCGCATGTTCAGCTGGAAGAATAAAATTTATAAAATAAAGAAAGTCACCTACAACTGGCAGGAACGCCAGGGGCAGGAAACCATCAGCTGTTTTTCAGTAACCACAGGCATTGACCTCTACCAGATATCCTTTAATAATACCAGCCTCAGCTGGCGAATGGATAAAATAATAGAATAACCCACCAAACCTCATGATCCTGCACATTGATATGGATGCCTTTTTTGCCTCCATTGAACAGGCAATCAATCCGCGGCTCAAAGGCAAACCCCTTATAGTCGGCTCGCGGGAAAACAAATTGCACACGGTAGTCTGCGCGGCAAGCTATGAAGCCAAGGCATTAGGCATCGGTTCCGGTATGCCCACGAAAGAAGCCTTCCAATTATGCCCGGATCTGGAGTTTGTCCCGGCCCAACAAGCCAGGTATATCTGGACCTCAGAGCAGATTTTCGACATGCTCAAGGCATATGGTTTCAGCCTAAATTATGCCTCAATTGACGAGTTCCAAATGGATATAGCTGATACCGCAAACCCCGAAATATTGGCCCAAAATATCCAACAGAAAATATACACCGAGTTCAATATTACCGCTTCAATCGGCATAGCCAAAAATTGGATCTTAAGTAAACTGGGCTCAAAATTAAACAAGCCGAATGGCATAACCATAATAACCGATGCCAATCTTAAAAGCATACTGGCCAAAACTCCGGTTGAAAAACTCTGCGGAGTAGGCCAAAAATTAGGCCCTGAATTACATGGTTTAGGGGTAAAAACCTGCCTGGATTTATACCAAAAAAACCCCCGATTTTTAGAACAAAACCTGGGCAAATTAGGCCTGAATTTATACCTGTCTTTACACTCCAGCGAACGTTTTGACGGCCCTGAAGAAGAACAAAAACCCAAATCAATAGGCCATTCATACACCTTAAACCGGGCTTCGGAAACCACCGGGTTTATCCAGGCCTGGATAAGGCTTTTATCAGAGATGGTCGCCAGCCGGTTAAGGCAGCAAAATCTGGTGGCAAATACTGTGCATCTCTGGCTAAACGGCCCCCAGATAGGCAATTTCGGGGCCCAAAAAACCTATTCACAAGCCACAAATGACGGACATGAGATTTGCCACAGGTGCCTTAAAATAATGGCTAGAACAGGCTCCAAAACCCCTAAAATCAGGGCTCTAGGTGTCACCTGCGGTAATCTTAGCTTTAACCAAAACCTGCCTTTATTCAGGGAGCAAAAACGGAGGGAGGAGCTGCTCAAAACAGTAGATAAACTGAATAACCGCTATGGTGACGGCTGCATATATCCTGCCATCATAAATCTCGCCAAAAAAGAATAATATAATCCAATATAATCCTGTATTATCCTGGTAAAACTAACTATGAATTTTCACTAAAACCGCCATTAAATGTCAAGGTAAAAAAGGAAAAGTAAGGATAATTAAGTCAAAAGACACTTATTCACAGGTAAATACCAACACAACCTAACTCATTGGGGCAACACAGGTTAATCCAGCCTTTTCAAGTATGCTCAAGTTAACATAAGATATATTATAGGAAGTTGACTCATATGGCAAAATAGGCTCAAAAACAGTCTTTAATAAGAATATATGATTGAAAAATTACTGATAATTAGGGTTAAATTTGGGCGCTTCCATATTATTGTTTTGCTGCTTTTGGCGGGAATTTATCACGGGAGTTAATTAAATAATATCCTCCCTGTATCCTGATTCTTTTGCCGTTTACCAAAGCATCAGCCAGAGTTTTACGGGCCCTCTGAATTATCCGGCTAAAGGTCTGCTGGGATATACACATGGACCTGGCTGCCTCTTTTTGGCTCTTAGCCCGGTAATCGGCTAAACGCAAAGCCTCAAATTCGTCTATGCTTAATTCTACCTCATCCGGGCGGCCGGGCTTGCCCCTGGGGCTGAATTGGCTGATCCTGGGGCCGCTATCTACCGTCCTGCATTTTTTAGGCCTTCCTCGAGCTAACATTTACTTAAACTTACCTACTTTTAACGCCAGGGTTATTATGAGTATATACTCTTAATTGATTAATTTAAAAAGGCCTCTTTGAAGAAAGGCCCGTTTAAATTCTGGCGGCTGGTTAAATCTCGGCGTCCCGGACCAATTTACGGTAATACTCCACGCATTTATGGCAGGTTTTCTTATCTTCATGCCACTCAGGATGGTCGCGCCGGATCAGGTCTATAATGTATTCTTCGGCTTTAACATGGCTGATGCTGGCAAAATCATCGATTTGCCTTTCGCAGATTTGACATTTATATTTCATTAGATGTAGTATCCTTTTTTATTATTTCACGCATTCAACGTGCCAGCAACAAACAGACTGGGTGCAAGAACCGCGGGCTGTGCCAAAACAGTCAAAATTACCCTCTTTACGCTGGATAGTCTTGATTAAATCCTTTTTTGAATACCTCCATGTGTCTTTAATACCTAACGACTTTGCCTTCTTCTCAATCTCTGAAAGCCTCATTTTATCTATGCCTCCTTTCGCTTTTAAATGGTTATACCTTGTAGACTGTATCATGCTGTCTTACCCTGGAGTCAACCAGGAGGCCTATTTCCTGCCCCTTTTTTGCCTGATTTACAGGGACATGGTCAATTTGCATGGAATTTATGGGCTGGGTAAAATCGGTAGTATGCCCTTTGATCTTTATCCTGTCTCCTGCGGCCAGGGGTGATTTAAGCTTGATTACCGCTGCTCTTACCTGAGGAAAATAATGTGTAATCACGCCAATGACATTTTCTTTTACCTTAGGGCGCTTGGAGACGGCCTTCTTTCTCCTAACCACCTTCTTCTTTAAGACCTTTTTCTTCGCCTTAATGACCGGTTTTCTTTTTACCGGCTTCTTCTTCGCAATCTTCTTAGAAGGTTTCTTTTTCTTTGGAGACATTGGCACCTCCTTGTCAAATTATTAGTGCGGAATTAAGCTCCCCAAAGGGGTTAATTTCCTGGACAGGGTTATTGGGGTCCTCTACCCACTTTCCATCAATAACAAAACGGTAATGGTATTTTCCCTTAGTAAGACTCAGCCTCTTGCTCCATGAACCGTTCTTCAAATTCATCCTGCTGTTATCATCCAGTTTCCAGTCATTAAAATCACCGGTAACATAAACTTCCCTCGCCTCCGGAGCCTTTAAGGAAAAGGTTACTGCCGACAACTTAGGCATCTCTTTTTTCAAAATCTCAGCCATCTTTTCTTCTAAAAACTGAGCTACCGTAGTAGAAGGAGGCTCATCCTGGGTAAGGATTTCACGGGAAAGGCTAAAGTAATCTTTTGCCCCCCGGCAGTACTTATCGTAACTCAGGATATGCGTACCCTCGCTTTGGGCCTCTTTTAATTTTACATTAACGTGAATAATCGTGCTGAATAAATTATCCTTAAAATTAGTTTTTATGCGTTCCAATATCTTAAAGGAATGCCTCAGGCGAGAATCAAAATTAGTCACCAGAACCTTGTATTTGACATCATGGTCCAGCCTGTCCCTGACCAGATTTACTATTTCTACGAGCTGGCTTAAGCCTTCAATAGAAAACCTGCTTGCCTCAACCGGCACCAGTATTTCATTTGCCGCCCGGATGGCGTTTATAGTCAAAATCCCCAGGTTTGGCGGACAATCTATCAGGATATAATCGTAGTGGCCTTTGAAACCATCCAGAATGTCCCGCAGGCGGGATTCTCTCCCGATCTCTCCGGCTAATTCCTGCTCTAATGTGCTCAACACTATACTGGAAGGGGCAATATCAAAATTTTCTCCAATATTCTGTATGATCTCATCCAGTTTGGCTTTTTTATTGGTTAATTTAGATAAGACGTCATAAACGCTGGAGTCGGCCTTTATATCAAGGCCCAGGGTAGCGTGCGACTGGGGGTCTAAATCTATTAATAGAACTTTCTTCTTATTGCTGGATAAAGCCGCAGCTAAATTTACTGCGGTAGTAGTCTTCCCGCAGCCACCTTTTTGATTGGTTATAGAAATAATACGCATCCTCTCCCCCTCCTTCTATTTTAGCGTAAAAGCCTTACATTATCTAAATAAACAATATCCGCCTTCTCTTTCGCGTTCCATTCTTCAACTACAAAAGAAAGGCTCTTAATTTGCGACCAGTCAGATATATCCTTAAAATCAGAAAGGTTTATTTTATAATCCTGCCATTTGGAAGGAATATTTTTAAAATAAGCTTCTGATTTTTCTTTAAAGGTATTTTCAAACTCTACCCTTAATGAAATAACATCATTATATTTTGCTTTTTTTACGGAGAACCCTAATGCCTTGAATCTTTTTAAGTTCAACTTGTTTAGGGCCAAGGAAAAAACCTCTTTTTTGGCGGGATTAAAATTAAAGTTTATTTTCGCCGTATCAGCCAAAAGCACAAGCGATATTTCCGAATTAAAGACTTTGCTCTTCTTAAAGAAAAGCGGAAGAAAGACCAAACTCAGGATGACTAGAAAAACCGCGCTTATGGTGTATATATTATCAAAAAACTTGGGGTATACTTTCTTTTTCTTTTTCTTTTTTGAAGAGGCGTCCAGGTATATCTTTGCCAGGTGTTCGTAGATATCTTTCTTATCCATAATCTATTTTTTTATAACACAAAACTCCTTAGCTGTCAATATGTTATTAAGGTTCCCCTCATCATTTATTTAGGCAGGTTCTAATGGTTTACTCAGGCAGACGGGGATATCTTTTTTAATGATTGTATAGAAATTGGACAAGTGCATGCGGTAAAGCCGGTCAAAATCGCCGTTGGGGTCTTCGCCATACCACCAGAACCAATCGCTTCCTTCCAAGATATACATCTGTTTCCAAGCCAAATCTAAATCTACGCCTTGCGGCTTCTCCCGCCTTATATTTTCCAGCTCCTGCCTTGCCTTAGCCAATAATTCCCAAGCCCGGACCTTATAAGGATTGCCGATCCATTTGCCGAATTCCGCGTAAATCCAGGAACCCGCGCTTAAATGTTTTATATTTAAACTGGGCGGGGATTTTTTCAGGTATTCGCTTACCGTAGTGGTCTTGATTACCTTGGAATCAGAAAGCCTCTTATATAATAAATCCAGGAAGTCGTGGCCGTCATTAGTAAAATATTCCCAGGCATTTTCGCCATCCATGGCAATAGTGACCAGTAAATCTTTTCCGTTAAACGCGGTGTTAATATTTTCCAGGTGTTTCATGAAATCTTCCACCGCGTTTTCCGCTTTCCAGCTGTGATAATTAAAACCGATCAAATCCGAAAGGTTCCTGTCGCGGAAAACAATATTCAAATCCCCCTTCCCTCTCTTTAAATGGAAGGGTTGATATAAAAGCGCGGTGTCCCTCCTCTTCTTATTTAAGGACTTGAATAATATAGCTTCATCCGCGACAATCCAGTTTATCCCGGATTCCATTATAAAGGGCAGGATGCGTTCGCTTACCGATTCTTCGGATGGCCACATCCCGGCAGGGCTAAACCCGAATCTTTCCTTATAAAATTTAACCGCGCTTTCAACCTGGGCCCGGGCATCCTCAGGGTAGGAGAAATTAACTTTAGGCAATACGGTCCTGGGATTTGCCTCCTTAGCGCTTCTGGTATTATAAAGCAAAGGCAATATAGGATGATAATAAGGAGTGATGGTAATTTCTATCTGGCCGCTGGAAGCAAATTTTTTATAAACAGGGATTACCTCTTCCAGAATATCCAGCTGTTTATCTAAAACTATCCGCTTATCTTCTTCGCTGAAAAACCTGGCCTTGTTTACGATATTCCGTAATTCCGGTATATTCTGCCGGAAATAAGGGTCTGTCCAGGCGAGGTTAAACCAGACCTGCAAATCCAGATAGTCCTGAGCGCTGAAATCTTTTTTTGCCTGCCGCTTAAAATATAAATCGTAATACCTAGGATGACAGGAGATGACTTTCTCGACATTTATGGAATAGAAATTTTCCAGCATAAACGCTTTGTCATCCGAAGTTAATTCTTTGGCGGGCTTATAAGAGAGTTCCAAAAATTTATCTTTGACTACGCGGCCGGTATAATCTTCTAATTGCTCCACCAAGGACGGGACAAGATTAAATGTCTGATGGATTAAAGGGTATTTCTCTAAAATCTGCACCATATCCAGGTAATCCTTGATCCCGTGCAAACGCACCCAGGGCAGCTCACTCTGCTGAGTGAGGAGATTTACGTAATACGGCTGGTGCATGTGGAAAATAAAGGCGAGATAAAGCATAGATATATGGGCGTGCCCTTTCTGGGCAGTAAAAAACCCTCGGGGGAAAGTCCCCCGAGGGCTGTTGTTTCTACATTAGCTGTATTAGAAGCTGACCTTCATGGAACCGATCAACTCTGAAGCGCTGGTCTTGTGAGGCCATACGCCGTTATCAGTAACTCCAATTGCAGGATCAACATTATAACCATCGTTGATTGATCTACCTGGCATAAATACACCACCCATGAGTGCGAACTGCACGTCTTCGGTGTAATCATAAGTTAAGGTAGCATCAACTTCTTGTCCGATATAGTTACTTTTACCCATTCTGAAGACTCTTGCTGTGGTATTAGAATCAGCAACACCGGAAAGAACAGCAAGCCTTCCTTCAGGGTATCTCTTGGCAAACATAGCTGTAACATAGTCAAGTCTTAAACCGATATCATCGGTTAACTTGGCTTTGCCTGATAAGGCCAAACGATGCATATTGGTCTGAGCCATGATCGCATTCATCAAATGGCCATAGGTCTGGTCCTCAAACATCGGGTCCCAACCATTATATGCTTTATCGCCTGTCCTATCCCTGTTTGAACCGGAAAGATAAGTATAGTTAGCGGCAATAACCGGGCTATACTTAGCAACCGCTGCTGCTACATCTTTTAAGTCGTAAGCTGCATCAATCTGAAACGCGAAAGCACTGCGGGCAGCTGTTTTTGAAATGTCTCCTTCGCTTCCAGCGACTGCGCCAGGATTCTGAACAACTCTTGCATTAGGATCAAACCTGGGATTATAGGTACCAAACTGATAAGCACCTTGTGCATCGATAGTCAAGTTCTTGACGCTTTTGTTGACTGCGCGCAAACCAATGGTATTCACCTGGTCTGACTTATTCTTGGTCTCGATATTTGCTGCTTGACTCCATTGCGCCTGACCATCGAGGTTAAACACTCCGTCTGACTGGCTGCCTTTTACCTTTGAGAAGAAATATCCTTCTAAGGTAGTATTTCTGCCCATATCATAAGCGGCATTAAGGCCTAACAGAGTAACGTCATCATTTAGATTAGCTTGGTTTTCTTGAATCTTTGCATAGATACCATCAATCACTAACGGGTTGTAATCCAAAGTCGCCCGCACAGCATCAAAAGACTTACGCGCGCTTAAATCGCCTTCGTATAATGCGGTAGCTGTGGAATAAATATTGGTATCCGGGTCTCCAATTATAAACCCATTACCAAAGCGAAGTAACTGACGACCTACGGTTAAGGTCAAAGGTGAATATAGGAACTCTTTCATGGTGACATAGGCTAAGTCAAGTTCAATAGTATTCGAGTTGCCATTAGTCCAAGAACTATTGCCTACATTCGCGCCTGAAGTTCTACCCACATTCAAACCTATGTTGCCGTTTGGACGAGTACCGTTATCATTCTGACCTGACATATCACCGTCCCACGGTCTTTCACTCAATAACCTTACGGTTGTGGAAACATTATCAGTAAGGTCAGCGTCCACGCGAATCCTGACAATGGAAAGAACATCAGCGCTTTTATCCTGCCAGTTGCTAGCTACATTTTGCGAGGCGAGCTGATTTTCACTCCCAGGAGCTTTTGCTAAATCAAGGTTATTACGGGCAACACCCATTACGGTGATGTCTCCGCTAACTTTAACATTCTGA
>CAYPRG010000041.1:0-9651 GCA_964413025.1 uncultured Planctomycetales bacterium | reverse complement strand
GCCTTGGAATATCTGGATAAACCTGCAGAATCTATTGAAGCTTACGAAAGGTTTATAAAATTAGCGCCTGCCGGAGACCCGGACATAGAATCGGCTAATGATACGATCCGTCGGCTAAGAAAAGGGGAGCAGGAGGAATGACGGAAGGATTCATGGGCCACTTAAGGATTAGGAATATTTCCTTCTGGTCGCACCTTAAACTGGTTTCTGTTTTTGGGCTGTGTTTTGGTTTTAGCGCGGGGATTACCGGCTTTGTAGTAAGCTTTATTACTCCCGAAAGAGTTTTTATAAATTTTTTTGAAGAAGTTACTGCTGTTTCCGGGATCTCAGCCGGATTATTAGGGGTTTTTCTTTGGCCTTTGTTCTGCGGGATAGCCGGGGTTATCTTCGGCATAATCACTTATTTTCCATTCAAGCTATTTTTGAAGATCGCCAGAGGCTTAAGAGTCAATATCAGGGTGAGTTGATTTAGAAATAAAGGAGGGATTTATGAATAACCTGAAAATCCGATATATTTCCTTCTGGTCGTATATTAAATTTCTCATTGTTTCAGGGGCGTGTTTTGGATTTGGATTGGGTGTTATCTGTTTAATTCTAAGCATTATTTTTCCCGATGAGGTTACCGGAGATATTTGGTACGGGAAATTTTCTTTTACCGGCTTGCCTGCTGGATTATGTACTATTGTGATTTGCCCTTTTATATTTGCAGCAATGGGCGCTCTTTTTGGTATAATAGGCTATATTCCATTTAAATTTCTGCTTAAAATTACCAAGGGATTAAAGTTGAATATCAGAGAGGAGGGAGGTCCAAAATGAACTGGAACGGATTGGTGAAAAAATTATTTGGTTCAAGCGCAGGGCCGGTCGGAGGATTTCTTGAGGATAACCTGACGAAGGAGGAGATGCTTCTGCTTAAGCGTTGTATGGAGCGGTTAAAGCTGGATTACAAAACATTATTCCACTTCTGTGATGATATGAAGGTGCACAACCAGATGGAACTTTATGCCTCGGATAAAGAAGCCCCGACATTAAAAGACCTTTTCAGTGACCCGGAGATAGGCGTAATATTGAAGGCCGAAGGTTTATTGAATTCCGCGTCGGCGTATGTCAAAGAAGAATTGCGCAACTTTTGTCATTCCTGACGAAAGTATTTCCTTTCTGCTTGACGAAAACACATCGATAGCTTAAAATAGGCAATACGCGCGGGTGGTGGAATGGCAGACACGCAAGCATGAGGGGCTTGTGCCGTAAGGCTTGGGGGTTCAACTCCCCCCTCGCGCACCATTAATAATATGAAAAAAATATCCTCCGTAATTTTAGTATTTTTCTGCATTTGTATATACGGCTGTTCCATCCCCAGCGTTGCTAGGCAAAACCAGTTATCCACTTATTACAAAGAAGAAACGAAAAAAAAGAAAAGTTTCTTTGGAGGGAAAAAACCGGAATTCTTTAAAGATTTCCGCGAGGATGAAGCATATGAAGAAGATATAGTTGCCCTCAAAGAAGAAGCGGAAAAATATATTTCCGGCCATCCGGATTTAAGCGATGCCGCGAAAACGAATTTGCGGGAGTTGAAAGTCACTGAAGGCGCAAGCCGCCAGGAAGTGGAGTTATTACTGGGCACGCCGGATAAAGTTTCCAGGCTGGGAGCAGGCGCCAATTATAATGCCACTGAGTTATGGATTTATAAAATAAGCAGGATAAGGGCGTTTACCATATTTATCGTTCCGATATGTTTTGTTCACGAAGGGTATTACCTGTATTTTAAGGATGATGTTTTGGCAGGCATTGAAAGGCATTACCTCAGGCAAACCATTGAGCAGGGCGCCGGCCCCGGCGTAGTCCAAAAGAAGGGCGGCGGGTAAGAGTTACAAATCCAACCGTTTTAATCCAACCGTTTATCTACCAAATAATTGCTTCTTTCCAGGCGTTTGGCGTGGGCTTTTAATTCCGCGCCGATTTCGCCGATTTGCGCGACGTGTTCTATACTCCGGTATTCGTTGCTGACTACGCCTATGGATACGGAAAGAAGAGGAATCTTCTGTATTTCTCCCTTGCGGTCCTTACCTATAATATAGCCGTTTTTCCTATCGGTTTCATTGTAGAAGGAAGGGACTGTTTTTTCAAACTCGTCAATTATCGACTTGCAGATATTATCTACCATCGGCATGGTGGTCACCAGGACATAGTCGTCTCCGCCGATATGCCCGACAAAATCATCGGGGTTGCCGAACTGCTGGGCGGTGCGTATCAGGATACGGGCAGTCTCTTTTATAACTTCGTCCCCGTGTTTAAAGCCGTAAGTATCGTTATAGGACTTAAATTTATCCAGGTCAACATAACAGACGGCGAATTTGAGTTTACTTTCCAGGCGGCGGGTCAAGTCATTTAAAATAGAAACGTTCCCCGGCAGGCGGGTCAATGGGTTTGCTTCCAGGTCGCGTTCAGTGCGCCTTAAAATCATGCGGATGCGCGCCAACAGTTCTTGCGGCTCAAAAGGTTTTACCACATAGTCGTCAGCGCCGGCGTCGATACCGCCGACCTTGTCTCTGATGTCGCCGCGGCCGGTAACCATGATTATGGGTACGTGGCGCAGGAGCAGGTCTTTTTTTATCTTGGCGCAGACTTCCCGGCCATCCATTTTAGGCATCTGGTAGTCTAACAACACCAAATCAAGCGGTTTTGTGGTAATAATGTTAAGGGCTTCTTCACCGTCCTGGGCCTCGATTACTTCGTAATTTTCTTCGGAGAGAGTGAGCTTTAATACATCCCTTATGTCAGGGTCATCATCAGCTATAAGTACTCTTACTGCCATTTTTATGCCTCTTGCGGTAGGGTAAAGCTGAATGTTGAACCAGTACCGACTTTACTGGTTACCCAGATTTTTCCTTTATGCGCCTCAATGATATGTTTTACTAATGCCAAACCTAACCCAGTGCCTTTTACGCTTTCATTGATAGTGTTATCTACGCGGTAAAACTCTTCGAATATTGATTCTCTTGCCTCTTCAGGTATGCCGCATCCGGTGTCGCTGATATCAACTTGTAAATTTTTTCCCGCCTTATAACTGCTTATGGTGATTTTACCTTTTGGCGGCGTGAACTTCAGGGCATTGCCGATAATATTTATGAAGACGCGTTTTATCTGGCTGCCGTCTACCGACGCGGCGGTGGCGTCTCCGGGCATATCAATAATCAAGTCTATCTGCCTGTCTTTTAGCTGCACTGATAATAATTCACTGGCCTCTTCGGCGATTTTTTTCAAGTCCTTGGGTTCGGCTTTCATGGTTACCCGGCCGGATTCAATGCGCGATATATCCAGCAGGTCGTTGACCAGCTGGGCAAGTTCGTCGCTGTGCCGGTTTATTTTCTCGACGCGCAGTTTTACTTCTTGCGGCAATGCCCCTAGTTTTTCGGTGAGCAGTATGGATGCGTAGCCTTTTACTGAGGTAAGGGGGGTCCTCAACTCATGGGAGACGCTGGAAACAAAGTCGGTCTTGCGTTTGCTGATCCTTTTTACTTCTTCCAGGGCAAGGGTCAACTCGCGCGTCCTTTGTTCGACCCTTTTCTCCAGTTCCTGATGGGCCTGCCAGGTTTTTTCAAATAAGCGCGCATTCTCTAATGCCTGGCCTAGCTGGTTGCTTAAGATTGTTATTAATTCCTCGTCCCCTTCGGTAACCAGGGTGTCTATTTTTTCCGTCCCCACAAACAGGAAGCCTTTTTCTCCTTCTTTAGGCAGGACGGGCGAGATGACGAAAGAAGTTACTTTAAAAATTTGATTTATTTTATCCCTGAGGTCCGGCTCCACCGCTAAGGAAGTTGAAGACAGGGTCGTTTGTTTTTTTATTAAATCCAAATACCTTTCTTTGCCGGAGTTAACAGTGGATTGTATTTCTTCCATTTCATCATTTGAATAGCCGATATTTATGTAGGACTGGAATGCGCTTTTCCGTTCGTCCCAGAGAAAGCCGCTGGCTTTTTCAAAGCCGAGGTCTTCCAGGTAGTTGACCTCTATCATGCTAAGGATCTGATTTTCTTCCAGCGTCGTGCTTATCGCCCTGGATAGGCTTTGCAGGGCATAGAGGCCGGTCACTTTTTTATCCAGCTCTTCCTGGGTTTTATTCAATTCCAAGTCGGTGCGTACTACCAGCTTGGCCTGTTCGTCCATTTCATCCAGTGATTTTTTCAGATTATCTATCAGCGATTGCAGCTGGGATATCCTCTGCATCTTGATGAAAATGGTAAAGGCAAGGGCGACAATGGCTATAACCCCGATTAACGCCAGATATTCGCCTCCGATCATATGAAATTACCCTCCGATAGCTACGATGGTGATTGTCTGGTTTTGGAAATAAGTCTTACCTAAATAATTAATCGACCTTAACGGCGCCAGCTCGCCGTAGGTGCATAATCCGATTATGGGAGTATCTTTACCCATCTGTTCTTTTATGATTTCCAATTCTTTGCCCGCCTGCCTTCCTAATAATATATATCTTGAAATCGAATCAAATACAAGCACAAAATTGCATGGCCGGCCGAATAATCCTTTTTTGACCTCTTCTATGGCCTGATGCGTCGCAGCAAGGCAGGTTTCTTTTGTGCCAATCATCAGCCGGATCTGGCTATTTTGGGGCACATTTCCCTGAAGCACGATAGAGCCATCATCCTCTATGGAGAAGAGGTTTCTTAGGAGAAATTCTTCTTCTCCGGGAAGATATATCCCTATCGGATAAAGTATGGAGATGCGTTTTAATTCTTTTTTCAGCTCATCCGAATCCCGGGCCAGGTATTCTTCGTAGATCCTTATTGCCGGGGCGTTATCTATTTCATGGATGATGTTGCCGCTGGCTTTAGTTACCTTGCGGGGTTTGCCCAGGGGTTTCCAGCCGTGTTTAGTACCCAGGCCAAAATTCAATTTTCCGCCCCAAAGAATGCCGCAGGCGGCGTTGCTTATTATTTCCTGGTCAAAGTATACGTAAGTTTTTTTAAAAGTCAGGTTATCCGCGGCAGATGCGCCTGCCAGGGGGAAGCTTGCCCCTACTTTTTCCTGCAGGCCCGAGATGAGGTCTGAGCTGGATTCTATCAGCCCGTCGGAGAATATCACGCTTAAGTCGCGGCGAATCCCCTGGAAACCGTGCAATAAATTTTCACCCAGCTCTTCGCCGGCCTGCACGGCAGATCGTTCCATTATATTTCTGACCAGGCCGGTATTAAAATATACACCTTGGGAGTGGGATAAGAGCATAACTACTACCCCGTGTTTGAATATGCCGTGGTTAGAGATGATTGCTGCGCCGCTGCAGCCTAATATGCGGCTGCCCGATAGATAAGTACTTATAGTTTTTAAAAGAGGGGTACCGGAAAGGTCTATTGAACTGAAGACAATGGCTAAATCCGCTTTTATGTTATTTATTTTCAAGCGGGCTTCCAAGACAGCTTCCTTGGCAGCTAAGATAGGGTCTTTTTGCGTACTTAAGCCTATGCCTACTTGTATCGCCATGAGAAAAATATTAACACAATATTATTGACCTCGCAACATCTTTATATTAGAATGGTTCAACTCTTGGCCCCATCGTCTAGCCTGGTCTAGGACGTCAGGTTCTCAGCCTGTAAACACCGGTTCAAATCCGGTTGGGGCTATATAATAATCTGCAGGGGCTATTTTTCTTTCCTGTAAGGTTTTAACAATTCCAAAAGTTTAGGGCTTACTTTATATCCTAACTCAATGGCCGTATCGCAATGTTTAACGGCCAAGTCATACTTCTTATCGTAGTAATATGCCGACGCAATATTATTGTGCGCTTCGCCGTCTTTGGGGTTAAGCTGGATGGCTTTTTTAAGCGCGGCTATCGCTTGTTTATTTTTCCCGTCGGCGCAATAGGCGATGCCGAGGTTATTATAGGCGTCAATAAGATTAGGATTAATTTCCAGGGCCTTCTTTAATAGCGCTACGGCATCTTTGTATTTGCCGAGAGAATAATATGCCGCCGCCAGGTCGTTATAAAAATTCCCGTCATCCGGTTTGTATGCTATCGCTTTTTTGTAATAAGATACCGCGTTTTCAATTTCATGGTTGGCCTCGTATAATTTTGCCAACCCATAGTATGCGTCGGCAAAGCCGGGGTTGGATTTAATTGATCTCTCTAATGATTCCCGCGCTTTATCAAATTTCCCCGTCCCTTTATAAATAATGCCCAGGTTATAATAGTACGATGCTTTGTCGGTTACGGCATTGCTTTCTATCGCTTCTTTTAACAATGTTATTGCCTGTTCTGTTTTGCCGAGCGAAGCGTAAGCAACAGCAAGGTTGTTGTAATAATTATAACCATATTTAGGGTCATTTTTTATGGCTTTTTCCAGCAGGGCTATCGTCTGTTCATGTTTACCGCTGGAGTTATATACATTGCTAAGGTTCATGTTGTAAAATACTCCCGCCACAGTTTTATCCCTGCCAAAATAATTAATATCGCTGCCGGCGGTTTTGCTAAAATCCTGCGAGGCCTTTTCGTATTCTCCCTTTTTTAGATAGGCCAGCCCCCGGTTATTGTGAGCAACTATATTATAAGGATAATTCTTTAGCGCGTCGCTCCATAAAGACACGCCGTCTTTCCAGGCCTGGCATTTTTTCCAGGTCAGGCCGGACAAGATAAGCGAAGCGGTTAAAAGCAGGATGACGAGGAATGTCCTCGCCGGGGAAGAGGGTGCGGTTTTCCTGTGATAGAGCCAGGAAAACACCTCGGCAAAGACATAGGCGATGCCTATTAAAGCAAGGTACATAAAATGGTCTGATACCTGATAGGTCGATTCATAGGCGTAAGAGGCCAGGACAGGGAGAAGCAAAAGCAGGAAAAATAAACTCCCGAAGAAAATCTTTTTTGTGTATTTTAGCGAAAACATGACTGCCAGGGTCAAAAAACCCAGTAACACAGGGGATAGGATATTAAAGGGAGGCCTAAAGACTTCCAGCTTGGTGATGTCAGGATAATAGCAGGAGAGTTTTAGCGGCAAGAATACCTTTTCAAGATAAAAGGCTATCTGGTAGGGCGCCAGCAGAAGAGGCCCTAGGTTATCCCATTGGCTGCTTACGCTAAGGGTATTAAAGGTAAAGCTCATCATCACAATGGCAAGGGCTGTAGCAGCAAAAGGAATTTTATCCAGATAGGCGTCAAGTGTAAGCCGGCGGCCTTTTAAATAATCAATAGCCAATAGGAGGAGCGGCAAGGCCAGGCCCATGGGCTTGGAGAAAAGCGATAGGGAAAAGGCAGCCAATGCCAGGTAATAGTATTTCTTCCGGCCTGAATTACGGTAGTAAAGATATAGGATTAATGCCCAGAGAAAGAAAAACCCGCAGAGCATATTTTTAATTTGGAATATCCAGGCTACTGACTCTACCTGTAAAGGGTGGATCCCAAAAAATAATGCCGTGATAAAAGATATGCCTACTTTATCTGTGATTAAAAAGATCAGCCAGAAGACCAGAAGGCAATTGGCCAGATGAAAGATGAGGTTGATCAGATGGTAGAAAAAAGGGTCAAGCTTAAAGAAATGATACTCCAGGGCAAGAAACAGGAAAACAACCGGCTTGTAAAGTTCCTGGCGGGGCGAGCTGAAAATTTTGCCGATATTCCCCCAGGATAAATCCTTGATAAGCGTGTTGTTGATAATAAACGCGTCGTCGTCCCAACTGACAAAACCATTGCTTAAAGAAGGCAGGAAGGAGCAGAAGGTGGCGATGATGAGGATGGAGATGGCTACTTTAAATTTGTTCACTATTTTTGTTATACGGTTTCTTTTATGGCAATCAGCTTATTGCGGGATAGCTTATAGGCGCTGCCGCAGCGGAGGCATTTTTTGATTTTTGCCGTGGGCGCTATTTTTAACCGGGCGCCGCATTTGCAGACCCATCCTGCCTGTTTGGCGGGGACACCCAGGACCAGCCCGTAATCAGCAACATCTTTTTTAACAACCGCGCCGGCAGCGACAAAAGCGTATTTGCCTATTGTCACCCCGCATATGATCGTGGCGTTAGCGCCGATGGTTGAACCTTTCTTAGCCAGAGTATTTAGAAATTCATTTTTTCTTTCAATGAATGAACGGGGAGTGTTGACGTTGGTAAATACGCAGGAGGGGCCGCAGAAGACGTCGTCTTCAAGCGTCACTCCTTTATAGACAGAAACATTATTTTGAATTTTACATCTATCGCCGATTTTGGCATCCGGGCCAATAGCTACGTTTTGGCCTATAACACATTGTTTGCCTATTGTAGTATTCTTCAGAATATGGGAAAAATGCCATACTTTTGTCCCCTCGCCGATTTTAACGTTTTCATCGACGCAGGAAGTCGGATGGATAAAGTATTCTTTGCCGGGGCTATTGTTTTTGCAGGCGTTATTGGATTTAATGGATTCCTCGGAGATTTCTAAAACCTTTAATACCCTCAGGGCTTCCCGGGCGTCGGTCCTTGGGGTTTTTCCTTTAGTGACGCATTCTATAAAATGCCGGGCTTCTTCTTTTAACGGCTCTTTCTTTTTTATTTTGACGGAATAATGCTCTGCCTTGATTGCTATCGGGACCTTGCCGTTTTCCCACCTTATCCTGTGGGGATATATCAGAAGTTTATCATTACTCAAATCATCAAAAACAGCCATTGCTTTTGAGCCGACCACGATTAATTTTTGTTCTTTGAAAGGGTGCAGCCAGCTCACAAAAATATGGCCTTTGACGCCATTGCCGAAATCAAGGGCGGTAAGCGTGGTATCGTATATCCCGTTATTAATATAATCTCCGCCATAGGCGATGACGTTTACCGGTTCTTTCCCCAGCAGCATAAGTATGACCGAGATATCGTGCGGGGCAAAGCTCCAGAGGATATTTTCCTCTGTCCTTAGCTTTCCGATATTCAAGCGGTTGGAATATATATGACGGATCTTGCCTAATTTTCCGTCGCGTATCAGCGCCTTTAACTTTATAATCGCGGGATGGTAATAGAGGATATGGCCTACCATCAATACCCGGCTTGTTTCTTTTGCTAATTCGAGAAGCTCTTTTCCTTCTTTTGAAGCCAGGGCAAGAGGTTTTTCTACAAAGACATGTTTTTTGTGGAGCAGGGCAAGTTTTGTTATCCTGTAATGGGTAGCCGCCGGTGAGGAGATTACTACCGCATCTATGTTTTTATCCTGCAAAACTTTAATCAGTGAATTTGTGGTTTCTATTCCTGGAAAATTAGCGGATTGTATCTTGAGGGCATTTTTATTTGTGTCGCAAATGAGTTTCAGGGCACCCAGCTCTTTAAAAACCCTGATCAGGTTTTTACCCCAATACCCTGCTCCGATAACCGCGACTTTTAACATCGTCTTTTTCCTTTTTAGGGATTATATCATAAATAGGGTTTAAGTAAACTTAAATAATCAGGGTAAAAAATTCTTTTGTTGCTTTTTTTTAAAAAATGCCTATAATTATATAAGACATAACTGTCTGTACCACAAAGTTTTTCGTTTTTGTTCGGATAAAGCCATTAAAAAAGATTTTTCTTGCAATTTCACGGACTTTGTGATAAAAAATAATAGGAGGCTTAATGCGAGAACATTTAGGATTCTTAAAGACATCCAGCGCCGCGGTGAAAGTGGCTGCCTGGATTTTTTTGTTTTTCGGT
>CAYPRG010000040.1:7986-9746 GCA_964413025.1 uncultured Planctomycetales bacterium | reverse complement strand
ACGACTTTTGGCCAACCTACTAATGCCATTTACGGATTTATAAATATTTTAAATAAAATCTTAAAAGACAATAAGCCCGAATTTGTGGCTGCATGCTTTGATGTTTCCAGGGATACTTTCAGGCAAAAAAAATTTGCCGAATATAAAATACAGCGGCCGCCTATGCCTGATGGCCTCTCCAGCCAGATACCCCTGATCAAGCAAATCATCTCCGCTTACAGGATTGCCATTTTTGAAAAAGAGGGTTACGAGGCAGATGATGTTATCGCGACTTTAAGCAGGAAGGCCAAAGATAAGGGTTTGGCCGTGACCATTGTAAGTTCCGATAAGGATATCCTGCAGCTGGTGGATGATAATACGGTGGTGTTTAGCCCATATAAAGATAAAGGTATACTCTACGATAAAGATAAAGTTTTAGAGCGTTTTGGAGTCGAGCCGCGACAGATCCCCGATGTTATCGCGCTTATGGGGGATAGCGCGGATAATATCCCTAATGTGCCGGGCATCGGAGAAGTTTCCGCGGAAAGCTTGGTTAAGGCCTATGGCTCAATAGAAAACCTGCTGGAAAATTCCGGTAAGATAAAACAGGAAAAAATAAGAAAAGCCATAAACGATAATACCGCTACTATAAAATTAAATAAAGAATTAGCCCTTTTAGAGGCAAGGGTAGAGATAGATTTCGATTTGGATTCGCTAAAGTTAAAAGGGCCTGATTTTAAGGAGCTGTTTCGCCTGTTCAAATACCTTGAATTCAAGAAATTTTTAAAAAATCTACCGGTCAGCCAGGAAGAAGCGCCTCAAGAGAAAGAAATACCTTCCCTAAGCGGTGATGAACTAAAAAATCTGGTAGGGCCGCAGGATGAGTTAGTTTTATATGGGCAGTCTTTTGGCAACTTGGTATTTTACGCCGGGAATAAATCTTTCAGGCTGGGCAATGCCGCCCCGGAAATAGGGAATATATTAAAAGACCCGGGGATAAAAAAAACCAGCCACGACCTGAAGAAGATAAGGTTAAATTTGATAAAAGATGGCCTTGGTTTAGAGGGTTTGTATTTTGACACCATGATCGCGGGGTACCTGCTTAATCCTTCCAAGAGTTCTTATGATTTAAATGATGTGGCCTGGGATTATTTAGGCAAGCAAGGTGCGGGCAGGGAAATCAGCAACCAGGAAGCGGTGGATTTAATAGTGGAGCTAAGGCCGAAATTAGAAGCAGAGTTGCGGGATAAGCAGCTTTTGAGCCTGTTTAACGATATTGAAATGCCGCTGGTCGAAGTTTTAGCCGAAATGGAACTCTGCGGGGTGAAATTGGACCTGGAGGTTTTAAAGGACCTTTCCGGGGACGTAGAGATAAGATTGACAAAATTAATCGGCCAGATTTATGATTTAAGCGGCACTCAGTTCAACATAAATTCTCCCAAGCAATTAAGGGAAGTGCTATTTGAAAGATTGAAACTGCCGGTATTTAAGAAAAGCAAGACCGGCCCCTCTACCGATGAAGAAGTGCTCAGGAATTTATCCTCCAAGCATGAGCTGCCCAAACTATTGCTTGAATACCGCCAATTGATGAAGCTGAAAAATACCTACATAGATGTTTTGCCTCAATTGGTAGACCCGGGCGGCAGGATCCATACATCATTTAATCAGGCCGCCACCGAAACAGGCAGGCTCAGTTCCAGCAACCCCAACCTGCAGAATATTCCCATAAAGACGGAGATTGGGAAACATATCAGGCGGGCGATAATCTCTTCGGATAAGGG
>CAYPRG010000040.1:2323-7886 GCA_964413025.1 uncultured Planctomycetales bacterium | reverse complement strand
CTGCGTTATCCGCGGGTAAAAGAATATATAGAGAAACAAATAGAGAAAGCGGAAAGCGACGGTTATGTCACTACCATTTCCGGCAGAAGAAGATATATCCCGGAGATTAAAAATCGGAACCAGGGGATACGGCAATTTGCCCAGCGTCAGGCGGTAAATACCCCCATACAGGGTTCGGCATCCGACCTTATAAAGTTAGCCATGATTGATATACACAAGCAGTTAAATTTAAAGAAATTAAAAGCAAAAATGGTCCTTCAGGTTCATGATGAACTGGTCTTTGATGTTTCGGCTGAAGAGCTAGGCGACCTGGTCATTCTGGTGAAGGATAGGATGGAGAATGTATTGAAATTAGATGTCCCTATAAAAGTAGATATTAAAAAAGGGAAAAACTGGCTAGAGACGGAGGAGGTAAAATGAGAATTGCAATGTGCGCTTCGGAGGTGGTTCCTTTTGCTAAGACAGGCGGTTTAGCTGATGTGGTCGGGGCATTGCCGCTGGCTTTGGAAAAAGAGAGGCAGGAAGTCATCATCATCATGCCCAGGTATAAGGCGATACAGGATTCCAAGTTTAAGATTATCAGGTTAAAAAACGATATTTCTTATTCGTATATCGGGAAGAATATCAAGGTATATTTTATCGAGGATGATGAGTTTTTTAATCGCGATTACCTGTACGGTGATAAGGCCGGGGATTACAAAGACAACCTGGACAGGTTCTCTTTCTACTCCCGCAGGGCGCTGGATTTATTGAAAGAAATAAATTTTAAAGCCGATATTATCCATGTGCATGATTGGCAGGCATCCCTGATTCCGGTATACCTGAAGGAGCTCTATAACGAAGATCCCTTTTATAAGAAAATGAGGACCATATTGACTATTCACAATATCGGTTACCAGGGCCTTTTCCCTAAAGATGAATTTCCCAGGCTGGGGTTAGATTGGGCTTTGTTTGATATTGACCATCTGGAGTTTTATGACAAGATCAATATCCTAAAAGGCGGGATGGTTTTTTCCAATATCATAAATACGGTCAGCCACGCCTATAGCCAGGAGATACAGACCAAAGAATTCGGCTTTGGACTGGAAGGGATTTTGAATAAACGACATTTCTCCGTGTTCGGCATATTAAACGGCCTGGATTATGATATCTGGAATCCCGAGACGGACAAATTCATCGCCAAGAATTTTTCTTCTCAAAATCCCGAAGGTAAGGCTGCGGATAAAGAAGACCTGCAGAAGATCTGCAATCTCCCCTTAAAAAAAGAAGTTCCTCTTTTCGGGATAGTTTCCCGTTTAGCCGAGCAAAAAGGGTTTGATATTTTGGCCCAGGGAATAGAAGAAATCTGTAAGATGAATCTGCAGCTGGTTATTTTAGGCACCGGGGATTTAAAATACCATCTGTTGCTGGAAGATATGGTTAAGAAATACCCCAATGTAATATCCCTGAATTTAAAATTTGACGATACCCTGGCGCATAAGATATATGCCGGCTCGGATATTTTCCTTATGCCCTCCAGGTATGAGCCCTGTGGCCTGGGGCAGTTGATAAGTTTCAGGTACGGCGCTATACCGTTAGTATTTAAGACCGGAGGCCTGGCGGATACAGTCAGCGAGGAGAGCGGGTTTATATTCGACAATTACAGCAAGGAAGATCTAGTCGCTACCATGAAACAGGCAATAAAAGCATTCCAGGCAAAGAAGAAATGGAAGGAACTTTTGTTGAAAGCCATGCAGGCTAATTTCTCCTGGGAGGAATCGGCTAAGAAGTATATCCAGTTATATGCGAAGGCCCAATCTGAATAAGGAACCATCCGGCAAAAAGAAACTTATCCTGGGGGTTACCGGAAGTTTTGGCAGCGGTAAAACTTCGGTAGCGGGAATTTTTAAATCTTTCGGCGCCCAAATAGTAGATGCTGATAAGTTAGCGCGTAAGAGCATAGCTCCCGGAAGCCGGGCCTATAAGAGGGTGATCCGGGCTTTCGGTAAAGATATTCTCGGCAAAAATAAGGCGATTGACCGCAGGAAATTGTCCGGGATCGTATTCAATAATAAGAAATTATTGAAGAAGCTGAATAGCATCATACATCCCGGCGTGATCAGGGCGATAAAAAGCCGGATAAGGGATTCGCGTTCAAAAGCAGTTGTTTTAGATGTCCCCTTGCTGATAGAGTCTGGTTTAGAAACGCTGGTGGATAAAATAGTTGTAGTAAGGATATCCAGGGCAAAGCAGATAAAAAGGCTCCGCAAGAAAACAGGGCTTTCTAGGGTGGAGATATTAGAAAGGATCAAGTCGCAGATTCCGCAAAGCGCGAAGTTGCGTTTGGCTGATTTTATAATAGATAACAGCGGCACAATAGGAGAAACGAAGAAACAGGCAGAACGAATAAGGAGGATGTTGTGGAAAAATTAGATATCAAAAATCTAAAAGAAATGAAGATCACGGAATTAAACAAATTAGCCAAAGAATTAAACGTAAACGGCGTAAGCGGCGTCAAAAAACAGGACTTGATCTTTAAGATACTTCAGGCCCAGGCGGAGAAGGAAGGCCTGATGTTCGGCGAGGGCATCCTGGAGATTCTTCCGGAAGGATTCGGCTTCTTAAGGTCGCCGAATTATAACTATTTACCCTGCCCGGATGATATTTATATATCCCCTTCGCAGATAAGAAAATTTGATTTAAGGACCGGGGATACTGTTTCCGGCCAGATCCGCCCGCCTAAGGAAGGCGAGAAATATTTTGCCCTGCTTAAAGTGGAGGCGGTTAACTTTGAGAATCCCGAAGAGTTAAAAGAGAAGGTGCTTTTTGATAACCTCACCCCGGTATACCCCAGGCAGCCGTTTATCCTGGAGACCAAACCGGAAGAAATATCAGTGAGGGTCATGGGTTTGCTCACTCCGATAGGAAAAGGCCAGCGCGGATTGATCGTAGCCCAGCCTTACAGCGGAAAAACGGTGTTGTTACAGAAGATTGCCAATTCTATAACTAATAATAATCCTGATGTGATATTGATCGTGCTTCTGATTGATGAGCGCCCGGAAGAAGTCACCGATATGCAGAGGAATGTCAGGGGAGAAGTAATCTCATCCACATTTGACGAGCCTCCGGAGAGGCACGTCCAGGTCGCCGAGATAGTTTTGGAAAAAGCCAAGAGGCTGGTTGAACATAAAAGGGATGTGGTCGTACTCTTAGACAGCATCACCCGCCTTGCCCGGGCGTATAACTCGGTTGTCCCGCACAGCGGGAAAGTTTTATCCGGCGGCATAGATTCCAATGCCCTTCAGAAACCTAAAAGATTTTTCGGCGCTGCCCGCGCGGTAGAAGAAGGCGGAAGTTTGACCATCATCGCCACTGCCCTGGTTGATACCGGCAGCCGCATGGATGAAGTCATCTTTGAAGAGTTCAAGGGTACAGGCAACATGGAATTACAGCTGGATAGGAATTTATTCCAGCGCAGGATTTACCCGGCAATAGATATCAAGCGTTCCAATACCAGGCACGAAGAATTGCTGGTAAAGCCTGAACATCTGCAGAAGATCTGGATATTGAGGAAGGTATTAAATGAGCTCAGCAACGTGGAAGCAATGGAGCTTCTGATTGATAAGCTCTCCAAGACTAAGAATAACGAAGAGTTTTTAAACAGCATGAACCAATAATAGACACCCCGCGCTTGCGTGGAATTGCGCGGGTGTGCCCTTACTGGGCAAAAGGAGAATAAAATGAAAGATAAAATCCATCCAAGTTACAAAGACAGCACTATAGTCTGCGCCTGCGGGGAAACAATACACACCCGTTCTACCAAGCAGAACATCAGGGTAGAAATATGCTCAAAGTGCCACCCGTTTTTCACCGGTAAGCAGAAATTTGTGGATTCCGCCGGCCGCGTGGATAAGTTTATAAAGAAATACGCGAAGAAATAACTTCTAAGTTAAATTACATGCTAGAGCAATTAGAGAAGATTGAGGCCCGTTATCAGGAGTTAGAGCATCTTTTAGCTTCCAGCGGGGCGATTTCCGACAGAGAGCAGTGCAATAGATACGCCAAGGAGTTGTCCGACCTGAAAACCCCGGTAGCCCTTTTTCGCGAATACAAAAAGCTGTCCAAAGAACTGGAAGACCTGGGGTCGGTGCTTAAGGAAAAACACGAAAAAGAGTGGCTGGAGCTGGCTGAAAAGGAATCAGCGGATTTGGCAGAGAAAAAGAAGGCCCTGGAAGAGAAGTTAAAAAATATTTTAGCCGGCGAGGATAAAGACGCCGGAAAAAATATGATTGTTGAAATACGCCCGGGCACCGGAGGTTTAGAGGCGGCCTCATTTGCCGGAGACCTTTACCGGATGTATTCAAAATATGCCGCGAGGAAAGGCTGGGTTTGCGAGTCAATGTCAGCCAATCCTACTGAATTAGGCGGTTTTAAAGAAGTGGTATTCAGTTTAAAGGGCCCGGATTCTTATAAGAGGCTCAAGTTTGAAAGCGGAGTCCACCGTGTCCAGCGCGTTCCTACCACAGAGGCCCAGGGCAGGATCCATACTTCCACAGCTTCGGTTGTGGTATTGGCCGAACCGGAAGAAATCGATTTGGTGATTGAGCCCAAGGATTTGAGGATAGATACCTACAGGTCTAGCGGCCCCGGAGGGCAGCATATGCAGAAGACCGATTCCGCGGTGAGAGTCACCCATGTACCGACCGGGACGGTAGTTGCCTGCCAGGATGAACGTTCGCAGTTAAAAAATAAGACCAAGGCCCTGAGGATTTTGCGCGCCCGTATACTTGCCGTCAGGGAAGAGGAAGGGTCCAAAAGAGCTTCTCAGGCGAGGAAGATTCAGATCGGCACAGGGGACCGCAGCGAAAAGATCCGCACTTATAATTTTCCCGACCGCCGGATAACCGACCACCGCATAAATTTTACTACCCATAATTTAGAGGGTGTACTGGAAGGCGATTTAGACGAGATTTCCGATGCTTTGATAAAAGCTGCCCAAGAGAAGAAAAATGAATGAAGCGGAGTTATTATTTACCGAAATATTTAAATGTGACAGGTTGTCTTTATACTTAAACAGCGAATCGCTTATTGATAAAGATAAATCAGCCCTGGTGTCTACGGTATTGCAAAGAAGGATTTCCGGAGAACCTATCCAGTATATACTGGGGAAGTCGGAATTTATGGGGTTGGAATTTAAAGTAGCCCCTGGAGTATTAATCCCCAGGCCGGAAACAGAGATACTGGTCGAGGCTGTTCTAAAATTCAGCAGGCAGCCCGGATTTTTCGGCAGGCGCCTAGAGATTATGGATGTCGGGACAGGCAGCGGTAATATCGCGGTGTCTTTGGCAAAATTGTTGCAAGATTCAAATATAACCGCAATAGATATTTCAAAAGAAGCGATAGAAATAGCCAAATACAACGCCATGTCGAACAATCTGGCTGATAGAATCAATTTTATCCAGAGCGACTTGTTCAGCAGTTGTGAGCCGATGGCTGGCGGTTGCGATATAATTGTTTCCAACCCGCCTTATATACCGACTCAGGAATTGAAAGATTTGCAACCCGAGATAAGATATGAGCCGGT
>CAYPRG010000040.1:0-2223 GCA_964413025.1 uncultured Planctomycetales bacterium | reverse complement strand
CCGATACTTGCGGCAACGCTTTTGACTGACCAGCCTTGTATTATCAAGGGTGTGCCCGATTTACGCGATACTAATTCTATGATAAAGATTTTACGTTCTCTGGGAAAGAACGCTGAATTAGATAAAGGGGTAGCTGCGGTTACCCGCGGTAAATTCACAAATCATATCGCGGATTATAAACTTGTTTCCACGATGCGCGCTTCTTTCTGCGTCTTGGGCCCTCTGCTGGGAAAATTAAAAAAAGCCAAGGTTTCTCTTCCGGGTGGTTGTGTTATCGGCGTTCGGCCCGTAGATTTGCATCTTAAGGGGATAAAGGCCCTGGGAGCGGATATTGATATTGAAGCCGGTTATATTTCGGCGAAAGCAACTAAATTAAAAGGCAGCCGGGTGTACCTGGGGGGAGCTTACGGCTCTTCGGTTTTGGCCACGGATAACGTGATGATGGCAGCGGTATTGGCCAGCGGTAAGACCGTTATTGAGTGCGCGGCCTGCGAGCCGGAAGTCGCGGACCTGGCGGAGTTCCTTATAAAGATGGGGGCAAAGATAAAAGGCCATGGTACTCCTATCATAGAAATAGAGGGTGTGAAATATTTAAACGGCGCCACCCACAATGTAATCCCGGACAGGATAGAGGCCGGGACATTGATGGTTGCCTCTTTGATTACCCGCGGAGATATTCTTATAAAAAATGTTTTCTTCCAGCACCTGGGTGCTCTTATTGATAAACTGGAAGAGGCGGGGGTTGTTAATATAATCAAAGCGGATAACTCTCTGCGCGTAAGAGGGAACAAAAAACTTAAAGCGGTTAATATTACTACTCTTCCTTATCCGGGTTTTCCTACTGATATGCAGGCGCAGATGATGAGTCTGATGAGCGTCACCCCTGGCATAAGCGTGATTACCGAAAAGATTTATCCCGACAGGTTTATGCATGTAGCGGAACTTAATCGTATGGGGGCGCATATCCAGAGAGAAGGCCCGCACGCGATAGTGGAAGGCATAAAAGGATTATCCGGCGCGCCGGTTATGGCCTCGGACCTGCGTGCTTCCGCCTGCCTTGTCCTGGCAGGCTTGGCTGCCCGCGGCAAGACTTCTGTATCCAGGATTTATCATTTGGAGCGGGGTTACGAGAATATCGAAGAGAAACTAGGGAAGTTGGGTGCCAAGATTTGGAGGGAAAAAGAATGATATTGATGATTGATAATTATGATTCTTTTACCTATAACCTGGTGCAGTATTTAGGGGCGCTGGGCGCGGATATTAAAGTATTCAGGAATGATAAGATAACCATAGAAAAGATTAAGAAACTTAAGCCAGCCAGGATTGTTATTTCCCCCGGGCCGGGAAGGCCGGAAAATGCCGGTATCTCCTGCCAGGTAATAAAAGAATTTGCCGGTTCAATCCCCATTCTGGGCGTATGCTTAGGGCATCAGGCAATCGGTTACGTCTATGGAGGCCGGATTATCGGCGCCAAAAAACTTATGCACGGCAAGACTTCTCTTATTTATCACAATCAAAAAGAAATATTTAAAGGCATTCCTAATCCTTTTGAGGCTACGCGCTATCATTCTTTAATCGTAGCAGCAAAGGGCCTGCCTGAATGTTTTGAGGTTACTGCCCGGACAAAAGAGAACGAGATTATGGGTTTAAAACACAAAAAATATCCTTTGTGGGGCGTGCAGTTTCATCCTGAATCTGTGATGACCAAGGCAGGCAAGGATATATTGGAAAATTTCTTGAGCCAAAGTATACATTGACTATGATCGAAGAAGCGATAAAGATAATATCCGAAGGCACGGACCTGGATAAGAACCAGATGTACGCGGCTGTCCAGGAGATTATGACCGGAAAGATAGACACTCCGCAGATAGTCGCTTTTTTGACCGCCTTAAATAAGAAAGGCGAGACCATAGAGGAATTGACTGCCGCGGTCACGGTGATGCGCCGCTATGTCACTAAAATAAATATTAAGCATAGTGGTACAGTCCTGGATACCTGCGGCACAGGAGCAGACCAGAAGGGGACTTTTAATGTTTCGACTGTCGTGGCTTTTGTGGCCAGCGGTTGCGGGATAACCGTTGCCAAACACGGCAATCGTTCTGTATCCAGCCGTTGCGGGAGCGCGGATATATTGGAGGCATTAGGCGTCAATATAAATATGCATACGCATGAAATAGAGAAATGCCTGGATACTATCGGCATTTCTTTCTTGTTTGCCCAGAG
>CAYPRG010000039.1:5657-9883 GCA_964413025.1 uncultured Planctomycetales bacterium | reverse complement strand
CTACTCCGATTACCGCTACCTCTTTTACTTTGGGGTTACGCTGGATCACTTCTTCTACTTCAGGGCAGAAAACTATTTCTCCGGAAACCTTGATCATCTCTTTTTTCCTGCCTACGATATAATACCTTCCCTGCTTATCACGCCTGGAAACATCCCCGGTTTTAAGCCAGCCGTCTTCTGTAAGCGCCTGATTAGTCAATTCCGGCTCCTTATAGTAGCCAACCATCACTGCCTTGCCTTTTATCCATAGCTCACCATCCTGCTCATCGGGTAAAGATTTTCCTTGGTCATCTACAATCTTAGCCTCTGTGCCAGGGGGGAACTTTCCTGTATTGGGGACTTCTTTGGTGTTGGTCCCGGTGGGAAGAAAAGAATTAGGGGCCGCGGTCTCAGTCATCCCCCAGCCATTTAACAGGTAAGCATTAGGGCAGGCCTTGTGAAACCTCTCCAGCAAAACCGGCGAGGATGGCGCGCCGAAAACCACCGCGAACTTTAAAGATGAAAGGTCAAATTTATCATATTCTTTCACCGATAAAATCGCAACATACATGGCAGGGACAATACAGAATATGGTAGTTTTATATTTATCAATATTTTTCATGAACTCCAGCGGGATGAAACGCTCCATTAAAACCAGGGTCATCCCGTAATAAAGCATAAAAAGCATATAATCCAGGCCGCCGATATGGGAAAAAGGCACTGCCGCGCAGAGTAAGCTGTCCTTATCCCCGGGGTGGATGAAATAATCCAGGGTTTCCAAGGGATTCTTCAGATGGGCATAATTTAAGAGCACGCCCTTAGGATGGCCGGTTGAGCCGGAGGTATAAAATAAGGAGGAATAATCCTTATCGCTCGGCTCTACTTTTTTAAATGAGATTTTCTCCTTCAATAACTCACCCCAGAAGATAAAATCTTTTTCCGTTGATTCTGGAAGTTTATTTTCTTCAAAAAGAATAATCGCCTTTAAGGAAGGGCAATTGTTTCTGACATTCACCAGGTCAATGCTCTTTTTCTCCTGGGCAATCAGCACTTTGCTCTCGCTGTGGTTAATAAAATTTATTACTTCTTCCTCGGTAAGCATGAAATCCAACGGCACGCAGACCCCGCGCAAGATAAACACTCCCAGGAAACTATAAATATACTCAGGGATATTGGGGAGAAAAATCGCTACTTTATCGGATTTGGCTATGCCTTGAGCGGCTAAACCATTGGCTATCTTAAAAGCTGTTTCCTTAAGTTGGCTGAATGTTACGGGGGTGTCCTTGAAGATTATCGCCGGCTTATCGGCATAGGAAGAACTCTGTTTTTCTAAAAGGCTTAAGAAATCCATACTCACCTCGGGCTTATGGTTTATTTTTTCAGGCTGTTAAATAAATCCACTGCTTTTTTTACCGACGCCTTCTCGTGGACAATGCTGCGGATAGCTGAAATCATCGCTATCGGCTTCTTTGACTGCCAAACATTTCTACCCATATCCACGCCTTTTGCCCCCGCCTGTATGGCCTTGTAGGCGATTTCTAAAACATCTGCTTCGCTTTTCATTTTTGGGCCACCGGCAATGACTAACGGGACAGGACAAGACTGCACTATTTTTTCAAAATCATCGCAATAATAAGTCTTTACTACACGAGCGCCCAATTCCGCGGCAATTCTGCAGGATAAAGAAAGATATCGTACATCGCGCTTTTCCAATTCCTTACCCACTGCGGTAACTGCCAACACCGGGACGCCGTAGTTTTCTGCTTCATTAATCAGGCTGGCAAGATTCGTCAAAGTCTGATGTTCGTGTTCAGAGCCGACATAAATAGACAGGGCTACCGCGGAAACTCCCAGGCGAAGCACATCCTGCATGGAAACCGTGATTCCCTCGTCGGATAAATCTTTTCCGATAATGCTGTTGCCCCCTGAAACCCTTAAGACAATCGGAATATTATATTTGGCGTCTATGCAATTACGCAAAACTCCGCGGGTGAGCATCAGCGAATCAGCATAAGGGATAAGCGGCTCGATGGTCTTACGCGGGTCTTCTAATCTGCTTACCGGGCCCAAAAAATAACCGTGGTCGCAAGCCAACATTACTGTGTGCCCGTCTTCCGGATTGAATATGCGGCTTAATCTATTTTTCATCCCCCAATCCATATGATGCTCCTTTCTACTTTTGCGGATATATAATTACTTTTAAAGATTCTTTAGCTTCACAGACTAATTTAAAGCCTAAACCTATTTCAGATAAATTCAAGCGATGAGTAATCATCCCGGCAACATCCAATTTCCCGCTGCTGATTAAATCCAGCGCTTCCCGGCAATCTTTCGGGCTGCCGGCATAAGAACTGGTCAAGGTTATCTCAGTGCGCCAGAATAATTCATTAAAAGGAATGGGAATTTTAGCGTCTTTTTCCGTGGGGGCGAAGAAAAGTATTGTGCCGCCACGCTCTACCGATTCCAATGCCTGCTGAATAGCAGAAGGGGCGCCTGCGGTAACTATCACCAAATCAAAAAGCCTTTCCTGGTTTAACTTACGCGCTAAATCAAAAGAATATTCTTTTGCGTTGATGCTCGCGTCCGCGCCGAATTTTTTGGCTTGCTGCAACCTGTATTCTAATATGTCTGTTGCCGCGATAAAAGAAGCCCCTTGAAATTTAGCAAGATGGATATGTAAGATCCCGGCAATACCGCTGCCGATAACCAAGACGCGCTTACCTTTTACTCCGCCTGCCTGCCTTTGGCCGCGTATAATACATGCCAAAGGCTCAACAAAAGTCGCCTCATCAAAAGATAACCTATCCGGCAATAAGAATACGCCCTTCTCAACATTAATCACCGGCATACGCAGGTATTCGGCAAATCCTCCGGGGTCAAAATTAGTTTTACGCAAGGTATCGCAAACACTTTCGTGCCCGCTTAAACAATAAGCGCATTTTTCACAAGGGACATGGTGCGAACAAGCCACCCTATCGCCCTTCTTGTAACCCTTGACCCCCGCGCCAACTTCTTCAATTGTTCCGGAGATTTCATGGCCTAATACCAGCGGCACCCGGTCAATGCGGTACCATTCCATCACGTCGCTGCCGCAGATACCTGAAGCCTCGACCTTAACTAAAATCTCGCCCGGCCCGATTTTCGGCACAGGCATCTCTTCAATCCTTAAATCAGTATTTTTATAATATTTGGCTACTCGCATAACAAGAAAATTGCCCTCAGTAATAATTTAATACAATTTTCGCAGTGGTGCGGTTTTGGCACATTTCTACACCAGTTTAGAAACCGTACCAGTAATTTACAATCGGCTTTGCGCCTTTGGTCTTATCTATCACCATATTTTTAAGCCGGGTGTATTCTAAGAAACCCTCCCTGCCTAATTCTTTGCCGAATCCGCTCTGCTTAAACCCGCCGTAAGGGGCTTCCGGATAAAACATACCATAGGTATTAATCCAGCATATCCCGGCATTAATCTTAACCGCTAAATCCTGGGCTAAAGCATCATCTTTTGACCAAACAGAACATGCCAGGGCAAAATTGCTTTTGTTCGCCAACTCCACCGCTTCATCAGGGCTGGAGAATTTATTTACACAAACTACCGGCCCGAAAACTTCCTCCTGAAAGATAGCCATCTCCGGCTTAACATCCGCGATTACCGTCGGGCTAAAGAAAAACCCATCCCTAAGATCCGCGTCGGAAGGAATATTCCCTCCGCAAAGAATCTTGGCGCCCTCGGACTTAGCTTTCTCCACAAAATTCATCACTTTCTTACGCTGGGATTGAGAAATCAAAGCTCCCATCTGAGTTTCATAATCATCGCCCTTGCCTAATTTAATGCGCTTTGCCTTTTCCACAAAATCATTGATGAATTTATCGTAAATATCTTTATGGATAAAAAGCCGCGACATGGCAGTGCACATCTGTCCCTGATTCAAAAAAATAGAGCAGAGAGAACCATTAACCGCAGCTTCTAAATCCGCGTCTTTTAAAATTATTGCCGCGGATTTTCCGCCTAATTCCATAGTCAGCTTTTTTACATTCTTTGCCGTATATTGCAAAATTTGCCTGCCTACTTCATTACTGCCGGTAAAGGAAATCATATCTAAGCGTCTGTCCGAGCACAATTTTTCCCCGATTACCGGGCCCTCTCCATTAATAATATTGACTACGCCCTTGGGAATCCCTGTTTCGCTGATAATTTTAGCTAATTCCAAAACGCTAAGCGGGGTAAGGCTGGAGGGTTTAAG
>CAYPRG010000039.1:0-5557 GCA_964413025.1 uncultured Planctomycetales bacterium | reverse complement strand
TTAATAGCGTATTGCAGTGTTAAATCCAGCTCCTGGCCTTTTTTTTGAATAAACTCATCCTTATTAACTAAATCTACGATGGCCTGGATATGTTCCGGAGAAAACATTAAATAGGCACTATCCTTGGATAAATTCTCTTTAAGCCCTTTATCTAATTCATCAAAGATATCTTTCTTAAATAGCCTGGCGGTTGCCGCTACTTTCACCGCTTCTTCCAGCGATTCGATCAGATACAAAGCGTCGCAGAATTTGTCTGCGATAGAAACTACCCCATGATTCTTTATTACTACCAGGTTATTGAGCTTTAAAGCATCCACCACTAATTGCGGCTTGGTGATTGCCGGAGTATCCTGCTCCACCACCGGAATATTGCCCAGATAAAGCTTAGTTTCAAAAGTCAAAGCCTTAAGTTCAGAATAAACCGCGAAATAAGCATTTATTAGAGTCGGGTGGCAATGGATAATCACTTTATTAGGAAAATTCTTATAGACTAGGCTATGCAGGGGAAACTCGGAGGTGACTTTCTTATCTTTTATCTCTTCGGGTTTACTTAAATCAACTTTAATAATATCTTCACAGCCCAAATCGCCAAGGCTGGTGCCGGTGGCAGTGATAAGAATATTATTTTCATCAATCCTGGCGCTCAAATTACCCGCGCGCGCCACCACCAGGCGTAACTCGTACAATTTTTTCCCGAGTTTAATTATTTCTTCTTTAAGCGCTTTTTCTTTTCCGAATATCATCTCTCAAGCTCCAGGTAAATGTGCTCTGTAATCAGCTCGTCCGGGGTAATATCAAATGCCGGGTAATAACCTTTGACCCCCTTGGGGGCAAGCTGTATCCCCTGATACTCCAATAATTCTTTATCCGGCCGGATTTCTATCTCAATATCATCGCCGGTTTCCGACTGAGATGCCGGAGGGCACAAGACATAAAAAGGAATCTCAAAATTTTTGGCTAAAAGGGCAATCTGGAATGTCCCGATCTTATTTGCGATATCGCCGTTCTTGGCCAAATGGTCGGCCCCAACCATAACTTTATTGATTTTTGCTTCTGACATCACCTGCGCCACCATATTATCGGCAATTATTGTAACCGGGATACCGGCGTGTTTTAATTCCCAGGCAGTCAAACGCGATCCCTGCAGATACGGCCTGGTCTCGGTGACAAAAAAACTTATCTTTTTATTTTGCTCTTTGCAGAAACCGGCAATCAAAGGCAAAAGCCCGCTGACATTGCAATGGGTCAGGATCACATCCTGGTCATCCAATAACTTGGCCGCCTCTTTTGCCTGCTGGATGCGCTTATTTTTGAGCATCTCTAAGAAACCTAAAATACATTTTTCTAAAGGCGCGCCTCCCTGCGCCCATCCTAAAACCATATCAGTCAAAAATTTAAAAGATAAAGTCGGGCGGGTGGCATTAATCGCTTTAGCAACCTTCTTTAAAACCGCGAGCATATCCTTTTTGCCCTTATTCTGCCGGATAACCATAAGAAAGATATAAAAAACTAATATCACCTGGCCCACGGCGCGGGTCTTCATTTCTTTAATCGCCTTGCAGGCCTTCAGATAATTATTCGCCTTGATATAAACTACCTTTTGCGGCAAAGCGGTCTCATCAAGGATATAAATGGTATTGCCTTTTAATTGTATCGGCCAGAAAAGAGGGGAGAGTTTCATTATTTTCCTTCCAGTTTTTTAACTGTCTCTAAAGCAATTTTAATCAGGTTTGACTCGGCCATATAATACATGGGATTCATAAAGCCCATTTCGCCGGTGATAACATTGTCGCTTACCGCTAGAATTGAGCCGGCTTTAATATTGTAGGTTTGAGCTATGGTCAAAAGCGTGGATGAAACCATGTCTACTGCCTTTGCCCCTTCTTTACGCTTGGCTTCGACTATCTCTCTAGTCTCGCGCAGCAACGCGTCAGTGGTCCAAGTTGTGCAGCGATGAATAGTTAAGCCCATAGCTTTGGCTACCTCATATAAAGTATCGGAAATCTTTTTATCCGGCACAGTCTGAAAATTCTTATCCACATAATACGGCGTAACCCCGTCACCGCGGATTACTTTATCCACTATCACTAAATCTCCAATTGCAATATTCTCGTCCAGCGACCCGCAGGTACCGACGCGGATAATATTGGGTATTCCGGCGTTGCACATTACTTCGGTAGTAATTGAAGTATCGGTTGAGAACCTTCCGCCGTTTATGGCAGTGACTTTTATCCCTTCAAATGTCCCGGTATACATAGTGTATTCCATAAAAGAGAAATTCTTCACCGGATTCTCTAATTTCTTCATCAGCACTTCTAATCTATCCTTTGGCCCGGGTACAATCGCGTACTTGCCTACATCCTGCGGCCTAAGCTGCACCATCTGCGTCAAATCTTTTCCCGTTAAATGAACCTCTTTCTGCATCTGCATCTCTTATTCTCCTTTTATTATTGTTTACGCGTCTGTCTTGTCTGGGTTTCTCGGGGACGCTTGGCGCGCCCCAGCGTGTCGCGCCTGCGCTCGAATCGGCTGCGTCGCTCTCCCAAACTTACGTCTTAGCTGGGGAACCCTGCCCGCTCCTTGCCTTTACGCCCCTCAAAATCCCAGCCAATCCATCCGCTAAAACAAAAACATTTCCTATTTTTCAACTATCTAACATATCCCACTCTTCACCAAGTACCCATCTAAGAGCGGAAAGTTTACCGTTAATCATGCCCCAATCAAAATTTGCATATGGACCAAGATTCTTCTTGCCCCATTTCTTTTCCACTCTCTTGGCTGCCTTGAGCGCCCCTTTCCAAATTTCATGATTGGTCTTTGTCTTTCCTATCCTCTCTAGATGACAAAGCATTTGATGTCTATCATACCAAACCCTATCCAAAAACTCTTCTTCTGCTTTAAGAATTGACCGCACCCCTCTGATTGGAACATGCGTTAAACCATATTTATGAAGAAGGCTAAATTTTCTAGAAACCAATTTTTGGATTGTTGGCTTTTCCCATACCTTGATTTTGAACGGTGGTTTTTCATTTTTCCGGTAATCATCAAGGTAGTCCTTTGCTGAGTTCGAAAGAAAATTGGAGGCGATAATCAATGCGACTTGCGGTCTTTCCGCTCTAGCCCAAGAGAGAAGATTCTGCAACTCTATGGGCGGAATACCCTTTTTAAAGTGTTTGCAATCTACAAACCACGTTTCTAAATGGACGCTTTTGTCTACATCGATGCGAACTTCTTGGCAAACAATATCCCGCCCTCGATCTGAAGGACTAGTTTTCTTTCCTGTCCCTTTACGCCAGTCAATATTTACGAACCCCAATTTTTGAAGCAAGTCAAAACAGAACTCTTCAAATTGGGTCTCGTTCAAATGATCAAAAGAAAGTGATTTTTCCATAGCTAAGTTCCTACTGAATTATATTGTATCAAAATGAATCTGTTCGGTTTTTGAGCGAGTGGAGGTTTTAGCCAAAGCAGCTTGAGCATTGAGGAAATCCCAGTGGAGCGAAGCGACAACACTGGGACGGCGATGCTGTTTGAGGAGCATTTGCTAGAGCAAATGCTACGAGTTCAGCAGCCGCCGAAATGCGAAAGACCTTTGGCGTTAAAAAACCGACTCGAGCGAGAAAACTGACAGATTCATTACAAAGAGCTATAATAATTTCTCTAAATTACCACCGAGGATATTTGCTTTATCCTCATCACTGACAGCTAAATCCTTGACTGCCTGCATTGAGCCTGAGACATCTTTTTTTGCCGGCCAGTCACTGCCCCATAATAAGTGAGTGGGCCCGAATAAATCCAGCGCCAGGAGGAAATTAGCTTTGATCCTATCCCCTCCGGTATCCACATAAATATTCTTTAAATAATCCGTGGGTTTTGCTTTTAAATCCTTGACGAAATTTATTCCTCTTAGCATTTCGTAGGTAGTGTCAAAGCGGTGCGCCAAAAAGGGGATTGCTCCCGCGAAATTGGCGACAATAAACTTAATATTGGGATAATCGCGCAGGATATCCGCCATCAGGAGCTTGCCGATGCAGATAGTAGTATCAAATACATATTCAATCACCGGAGTAAGCAAAGGGTCCTGGACCCGCTCAAAGCCGATGGGGTTAACAATCTGGGCGTGGACAAAGATAGGGATATTTCTTTCTTGCGCCTCGCTATATAAAGGTAAGAACCTTTTGTCATCCAGGTATACCTCATTGTAGCTTGAAGCCAAAGAAACCGCCTTGAAGCCCAATTCTTCAGTCGCCCTCTTTAATTCCGCGACCATATCTTCTGGGTTATCTATAGGCAGGACCGCTGCGCCAATGAACCTTTCGGGATAACGCTTGATGATTTTAGCCACATTATCATTATAGATATGGGCTACCTGGGCAAAGCTGCCTAATTTCAAATGCGCGTCAGAAGTAGGGTAGCTTAATACCGCCTTGGCGATGCCTGCCTCATCCATAAGTTTCAGCTGGGCTTCAATATCCCCCCAGCCCTTATGAAAAAAATGGGCGTTCTTAATTATATCTTCGGGCAGCCAGTGGCTATGGGCATCAATAATCATTTATGTTCCCTGCTTTTTAAGATACGCTCAGTCATCTCTTTTTCGTAGAGCGACTTAATTTCTTCCAAGGCCTTTTTCCCCAATTCTTCTACAATCACTTTTTCAATCGCCCTGAGCTTTAGGCCTAAAAAATGATACTCCGGTTTTAATTTGTTGCCTTCATATTTCAAGTCCAGGCCCTTTTTTTCTTTGTTCCGGATGTAATTGGCGAATACATCAATAAAACCTCTGGCTCTTTTATCACTATCCAGCTTATTTAATTCATCAAGGATAGCCCTGTCAATTTCCACCTGGGTAAACTTACGCTCTACTTTATCCCAGGCCTCTTTGGTAGTTTTGTAAAACCAGATCAGGTATCTTCTCTTTAGATTTTTCGAGTCTTGTTTTTCCATATTAGTTTTAGTTATTTTTTGAGTAATTCCGCGTCGTCAAAATAAAGCGTACCTTTTGACGGAGGCAGAGGTTCAAATTGATAGCTCTTTATCGGAAAATCCAGCTGCGCGTTTTTCTCGGCTGTCTGCGGCTGCCAATCATCGCGGGCGACAAAATCCTTGAACAGGCAAACTACCTGCTGCCAACCCTTGAAATTATCTTCAAAAATATAACGTAATATCTCCCCGCCGTTATCTTTTATATCAAAAGCAATTTTAGTTTTGGAATCGCTACCGTACATATAAAAAGCTATGGCATTATATTTATTCCAGCTTATATCCCCTGATTTCATTAACCAGCCGGCATTATTGGCATCCAGGTCAAAACCCCTGGCCACATAGATGTATCCGCCGGGGACGGCATCATAAGTTACTTTTAAGGATTGTTTCCCGCCATGCACGATATCGGCTGCACCGCTTACCTCAACAACCGAACCATTGCCAGCCCCAAAATCTACTGTGCCTTCAGGCCCGCCAGTGATAATAACTTCGTAACCGTCGATCAATAACAATTCATCCGCGGCGAAACCAAAACCCGTTAAACTCAAGATAAATGCAAAAACCAAAGCCGCTT
>CAYPRG010000038.1:3808-10104 GCA_964413025.1 uncultured Planctomycetales bacterium | reverse complement strand
AATATACCGCTGCCGGCATCGGTTTGCGCGACAATGACGCTGACCGCGTTTGCCGAGGCACAGTAGATATTACAAACCTCGGGGATATTTTTTATGGCGTTCAAGACATTTATCGGGTAGGCGTTCCTGATAAAAACAATAAAACTGTGGCCCGCCCCGATATTAAGGGCATTTTCAGAAGCCAATTTTTTTAGTTCCGGGTCATTACCCTCGCACCTTATTTTGCAGGCTCCGCTGGATTCTACGAAAGCCAAGCCGAACTTTATGCCCGGGACATTATTTACCAGGACTTCGTATAAATCTTCGACTGTCTTTATAAAATGGCTCTGTCCCAATATCAGGTTGACCTCCTCGGGCTTCTTGATCTCTATTGCCTTCAGCTCTAACATATCAATCCCCCTTTTTTACTTGATATATATATTTCGGAAAGCCACGATCTCCGCAGGCAAAATCCCTCCGTACGCCTTGGCAGAGGCTAAAATAAACTCCGGGTCTCCTAATAATTGAAACGGCACTTTTAAAATCAATACGTTAGATTTTAATACCAGGGATACCCCGCTGGCTTGGATGATTTCTTTTTCGTTGAATACTTTAAATTTATTATGCTTGGTGATTATCTGGATTTTGGGCATTTTTACAAACGGCGTCTTATAGCTATAACCAAAAATATTCAGAAGGACGCTAAACCTGCGGCTCATATGTTTTGCTTTTTCGATTCGGATAATAAAAGAATTATCCACAACTCCATAGCTGACCCGGCCCTTGTTTACGCGAAATCCCTCCAGCCCCCCCAATACACCGGTATCAGAATCAGCGAACCTTCCGGAAAAATTGAAAAATGACACCCCCCGCTCTTTTGCCGAAACCTGCTTTTCTAATTCAATCGTGGGATAATCCCCGAATAATTCATTCCTGCGGCCGAAAGATAATAAATAAAAGGCGCTGGACTGGGTCTGGCTCTTGTAACAAAGGATAGCCCGGTATTTCTTGTCCAGCTGCTCAGAGGTCAATGGCAATACTGACCAATTGATCCCACAATTTAAAAATTGTTTGGGAGCCTGTAAGCTCAGTTCCGGATGATAATTACGGGGCAGGGGCCAACCCGCGCAATGGACAAGATAAGGGTAGATCTTCGGCGAGATAACTACCTTTCTTAAATCGCGCAGGGCTACCTCCATAAATAAATATAAAGCCCGATGGTCGCCGTTTACATCCGCCGGATGCGAAACAAAAATCTTATTTGGCTCATAGGCAATCAACACTCTCTTCAAATCGTTTAAGATATTCCCGGCTTTATAAAGCGCACCGTAAGAAAGGTTCTGCTTATAAGGCACCGATGAAATACGGGTCAGGAAATCCCGGAATGGCTTCTTGGCCTGCCAATATTGATTGAACATTGTCATTGTCCCAAAGTCAGGATAACCCAAAAATATCAGGTTATCCTCGCTCAGGCCCAACAACGCCATCGCCGTTTTTGCTTCTTTCTGGCGCACTTCCCCCATATGGATGAACGCGCCCTTCCTGAATATAATCCTTTTTTCGTAAACAATGAAGGCAAACTCATTATGGTCTCCGTTGGTAAGATAAGTAACCTTGACTTGCGCCCCTGCCGCAAGCGCCTGCTGGATTACCCCGGCGCAGGCTATAGTTTCGTCGTCGGGATGCGGGGCGAGGATAAGAATACGATCGGTTTTTTTGAATGGCTCAATACTGTTGGCTTGCTGCGTTTTAGTTTTAGCAGGCGGCGATGCCCAGGCTAAAGGCATCTCGGCAACAAAAAAAAGATAAAATAACAAGATAAAAAATGATTTTTTTGACATTCTTCCTTATTTTATCATATAAATATTTATAACTCAAAGAATAGTTTCCATATCGGACAAAACCAGGCATAAATCATTTGTAATCTAAGTTTAATGGATATATAATTATGTCAATATGAACGCTTTAATCCAGGAACACTATAAGCAAATCAAGCGGGTATTAGTGCTGATTTTGGTCCTCAACTGGGCAGTGGCCATAGCTAAAATTTTTTATGGGCTGGCCAGCCGTTGCGTAAGTATGACCGCCGACGGTTTCCATTCCCTGGCCGATGGCGCATCAAATATCATAGGCCTGATCGGCATCCACTTTGCCTGCCAGCCTACCGATAAAGACCACCCCTATGGCCATAAGAAATATGAGACCTTCTTCTCGCTGGGAATAGCCATGCTCCTGTTTATCGTTTCTTTCAATTTATTCAAAGAGGGATTTAGCAGAATAAATAAACCGGTCAACCCGCAGGTCAACCTTGACAGTTTTATAGTAATGCTTGTCACCCTGGGAGTTAACTTTTGGGTGATGAATTACGAACATAAAAAAGGAAAACTCCTGGGCAGCGATATACTTATCTCTGATGCCATGCATACCAAAGCCGACATATTCACTTCGTTATCGGTCATCATAACCCTCATTGTCATAAAATTAGGCTACCCTATCTTAGACCCTATTGTTACAATCCTCATCTCCATATTTATCGCCCATACCGGATATCAGATAGTAAAAGAGAGTTCAGTGGTGCTCTGCGACACCGCTATCCTGGATACTAAAAAGGTAACCGATATCGTACTAGGAGTAAAAGGGGTCAGGAACTGTCACAAGATAAGAACACGAGGCAGGTTTGATGACATTCATATTGACCTACATGTACAGGTAAGCCCGAGCATGCATATGGACGAGGCGCACAAAATAAGTTACGCCATCGAAGGCGCGATCAGGAAAGATATCCCTGAAGTTACGGATGTAGTCGTGCACATGGAGCCCAAGGAAAAAGATTAGACATCCCGCAATACAAACCAGAATCCCACGCTGGCAAACACACCCATAAAACCGCCGAAGTAAAACGGAGCGCTTGCCCCAAAAAAATCCCAAAGCAACCCAGCGATTAAAGAAGCGGGCAACAAAGCCACTCCCACAAGCATTGCGTGCAAGCCGATTACTGTGGCCCGCAATTCCTGCGGCGCGATATCGGTAAGTAATGCTTTTTCCGTGCCCTCGGTAAACCCGATATACAAGCCATAAATCCCGAATAAAAACCAAAGGTTAAAGGCGGAATTATTCGTGGCGAATCCCAAGTAAACCAAGCCGTAAAACAAATACCCCAATACCAGGATTTTTCTTCTGCCTATCCTGTCGGATAAGCGCGACGCCGGATAAGCCACCAGGCAATAGACAACGTTATAGGCCAGATATAAAAGGATAACCACGGGCAGGGAACTGCCTAAATTTTGCGCCCGCAATAATAAGAATTGGTTAGAAGAATTGCCCAGGGTGAATATAAAACTGAATATGAGAAATGCCTTCAGCCTTTTATCCAGGGCGCCCCATTTAAATTTAAGTTTTGCCCGGCCGGGTTTTACTTCTTTTTTCTTTTCTCTGACAAAAAAAAGTAACAAAACACCCAGGAAAGCCGGAATAAGCGAAAACAGGAATATATCCTTGAGCTCGCCTTTATACCTGGTAATCAGAAGATACGCCAGCAAGATACCAGCCACCGCGCCCAGGGTATCCATGGCCCGGTGTAAACCAAAAGCAGCCCCCCTCTTATCGTCTCTAGCGGAGTCGGCGATTAAGGCATCACGCGGGGCAGTACGGATACCTTTACCAAAACGGTCGATTACTCTACCGACAAAAATATACCCCCAGCTGGCAGAAACATACAAGAAAAACTTCCCCGCCATTGAACAGGCATAGCCAAAGATTGTAAAGGGTTTCCTTAGTTTTATCTTATCCGAAAAATACCCGGAAAATACTTTAAGTATACTGGCCAGGCTTTCGGCTACCCCTTCAATCAATCCCAATATGGCCGGGCTCGCCCCAAGCTTAGTCACAAGGTAAACCGGTAATACAGGATAAACCATCTCGCTGGCGATGTCAGTCAATAAGCTGGTTATCCCTAGTAAAATAATGTTGAACATATTTAGTTTAAATATCCCAGGGGGTCAACAGGAACACCATCTTTTCTTATTTCAAAATGCAGATGCGGCTGGATACCGCGGGAATTGGCATTACCGGTCTTGCCCACTAAACCGATAATCTGCCCCTGGCGCACAAACTCGCCGTTGGTTACGTAAATTTTCGAAAGATGCCCGTAAATACTATTAAGGTTGCCTGAGTGTTTTATGATCACATATTTGCCCATGCCGTTATTTTGTTTAGCGGAAATTACGTTTCCCGAACGGGCTGCTAAAACCGGAGTACCTACCTCCGCGAGAAGATCGACACCCTGATGCAGCCTCCTGCCGTTACGGTTAGCGGCAAAAAAACCATCGCCCCATCCGTCGGAACGGACGATAATGTCCCTTTTGTATTGCACCGGACAGACAAAATAATTCTTATCCAGGCATCCCAAGCTATGAGGAATATAAACCGCAAGGACTATCAACAAAAAAATTAATATCTTTTTCATTGCTTTCTTTTAAATAAAATTAAGGTAGCGTACAACACAAACAAGAAACAGGCAAGAGAGAAGATATCTCCGTAGCGGGTATAAAAAGTGGAGGCCCCCGCCGCGGGGATTATCTCCTGGGTATTATAACCGCTGATAAATATATTTTCTCCGGAATCATCGCTGACCAAAGAAACAATTTTCCCGTAAGGGTTGATAAAACCGGAAACGCCGGTATTGGCGGAACGCGCCAGGAACACCCGGTTTTCTACCGCCCTGAAGACACAGGCCTGAAAATGCTGGTGAGCGGCGTTTGTTTTTTTATACCAGGCATCATTGGTAATATTCACCAGAAAACCTGCCCCTCTTTTTACAAACTCGCGGGATAATTCAGGGAATAAATCTTCAAAACAGATCAACACCGCGAATCTTTCCGGCGCTCTTCCCGGCCGGGGCTGATTTTCAAAAATGGTAAACTTAGTTCCTCTCTCGATATCCCCGATAGGGGCTATTGTTTCCAAAAAAGAGAATACATTTTTTAATGGTATGTATTCACCGAATGGGACAAGGTGGATTTTATCATAGCGGCCTGCAATCGCCCCGGGAGGTTCAATCAGTAAAACACTATTATAATATTTATCGTTGTCAGCAGCCACTGCTCCTACGAGCAAGGGAGCCTTTACTTTTTCGCTTAAGCCGAAGATCTCCTGAAAAATCGCGTCATCCTCTCCCAATAACCCGGGAGCGGATGCTTCGGGCCAGATGATCAAGTCCGGCTTATCCGCGGCTGCCTGCTCGGTCAATTGCGCATACCTGCCTAAGATGTAGGCGCGGGCAGCAGGATCCCATTTTAATTCCTGCGATATATTTCCCTGTATAACAGAGATTCGCATTGAATGCTGCGTTTGTTTTGACGGGTGCGCAGATAGGCGAAAATAGCCGTAAGATAAAGTTAAAAACAAAAATAAAACTAACAAGGTGAGAACTGCTTTTAATCTTAGCCTTAACCCTTTCGCCAGCGACCAGAATATCTCAACAATCGCCACATTTACCATCATCACCAGAAACGAAACCCCCCAGGCTCCGGTAATATCGGCAATCTGGATAAACGGCAGGTTAAGATACTGAGAATATCCTAAAAGCGCCCAGGGAAATCCGGTAAAGATATGGCTGCGCAAATATTCTAACATGACCCAAACTGAAGGGATGAATATCAATGAGTAAAGGGTGGAGTGTTTGGTGCAGGGCCGGATAATCAGGCCGAATAGCGCGAAGTATAAAGCTAAATATAAGACTAAAACAATTGTCCCGGCCAGAGTAACATGCGCCAGCCAATAGATGATCCCTGACCAGAAAATTATCCCGGTGATGAAAAATAAAAAAAACGCCTGTTTCAAGGATTTATTTCTAAGCGCAAAAAATACCGGGACAAAGCCGAACCAGGCCAGAAACTCAAGATTAAATCGAGGGAAAGAGAGAATAAGCAGCGCCGCGGAAAGCGAAGATAAAAACAATCCCTTAAATGATTTTATTTTCCGCAGCATTTTTTATATTTCTTCCCTGAGCCGCAGGGGCAGGGGTCATTCCGGCCAACCTTAGGATGGGAAGATTGGGAGGATTGAGGCGGAGCACCTGTCTCATCGGCCATCCGTTGAGGAGGCGGCCCTTCGAATTTAGCTACCTCCGGATGTAATAATTCCTGAGACACGGAGCTAAAAACTCCTTTAAATCTTTCCGGCTTAACCGGCTGTAATTTGAATACCGCCTCAACCACTTCTTCTTCAATGCCGGAGATCATCTGGGCAAACATATTGAAAGCCTCGCGCTTGTATTCCAGTAAAGGGTCCCGCTGGCCATACGCCCGCAGGCCGAT
>CAYPRG010000038.1:0-3708 GCA_964413025.1 uncultured Planctomycetales bacterium | reverse complement strand
ATTATCCCCGGAATAAATAGCTACTATATCATCTATGACTTTTCCGGCCATCTCCAGGATATGCTCTTTTAAAACCGCGCCCTCTAAAGCCTGCAGGCGCTGGCCATAGATAACCTCTCTTTGTTTATTCATCACGTTATCATATTCCAAAAGTTGCTTTCTGATCTCAAAGTTGTGCTGCTCTACGCGCCTCTGGGCAATCTCGATGGATTTAGAGACCCAGGGATGCTCGATGACCTGGCCCTCCTCTAAACCCAATTTATCCATAATACCTATCAGCTTATCGGAGCCGAATAAACGCATCAAATCATCGCTAAGAGACACATAAAATCTCGAAGACCCAGGGTCCCCCTGTCTGCCGCAACGGCCGCGCAGCTGATTATCAATGCGGCGGGCTTCATGGCGCTCGGTGCCCAAAACATGCAAGCCCCCAAGCCCCACCACCTTATTATGCTCCTGGTCGGTTTCTTTTCTATATTTCTCCAATAACCCCTTATATTCTTCCCGGTAATTCGGGTCTTCGGGATTTAATTTCTGCTTTGCCAGATTCTTGGCCATAAATTCAGGATTGCCGCCTAACAAGATATCCGTTCCGCGGCCTGCCATATTAGTAGCAATGGTCACCCCCTTGAACCTGCCGGCCTGGGCAACTATGGTCGCTTCCATCTCGTGATACTTGGCATTAAGCACCTGATGAGGAATACCCCGCCTCTTTAGCAGCTCCGCAAGATGTTCGGACCTGTCAATGGAAATAGTACCCACCAAAATAGGCCTGCCCTGATTGTAAAGCCCGAAGATCTCCTCCACTACCGCGTTGAATTTTTCTTTCTCTGTCCGGTAGATGCAATCGGAAAAATTAGCCCGGATAAGAGGCTTATTTGTAGGCACCACCACTACATCCAACTGGTAGATGGTCTTAAATTCATTGGCCTCGGTAAAAGCGGTCCCGGTCATCCCGGATAATTTAGTATACATGCGGAAATAATTCTGAAAGGTGATAGTGGCCAGGGTCTGATTCTCGCGCTCTATCTTTAAATTTTCTTTTGCTTCAACCGCCTGGTGCAAACCGTCTGACCAGCGCCTGCCCGGCATAAGGCGGCCGGTAAACTCATCCACGATGATCACCTGTCCATCCTTGACCACGTAATCCACGTCTTTTTTGTAGAGGTTGTGCGCGCGCAGGGCCTGTATGGAATGGTGACGCCATTCCATGGTTTCCAGGTCATGCAGATTATCGATACCCAAGGCTTTGCAAACCTTGGACTCGCCGTCTTCGGTAAGATGAGCGGTATGCGCTTTCTCATCAACTATATAATCAAAACCTTTAGAAATATCTTCGCCCTTATATTTTGCATTGATCTCGTCTTTCTCTAAAATTATCCTGCCCTTAAGCCGGGGGATGATCTTATCGATTATGTAATATTTATCAGTAGATTCTTCGGCCGGGCCGGAGATGATCAGGGGGGTACGCGCCTCGTCAACCAGTATGGAATCGACTTCATCAACGATAGCGTAATAAAAAGGCCTTTGTACCAGGTCTTCCAGGCCATATTTCATATTGTCGCGCAGGTAATCAAAGCCGAATTCGTTATTTGTCCCGTAAGTTATATCGCAGGCGTATGCCTGTTTTCTATCTTCGTCGGGCATATCATGCTGAATGGTCCCCACGGAGAGGCCCAAAAATTCAAAGACCGGGCCCATCCACTCCCGGTCGCGCCTGGCAAGGTAATCATTTACGGTGACGATATGCACTCCCCGGCCCAGAAGGGCATTTAGATAAGCAGGCAGAGTTGCTACCAGTGTTTTTCCCTCGCCGGTAGCCATCTCGGCAATCCTTCCTTCATGCAGCACCACGCCGCCGGCTATCTGGACATCGAAGTGCCTCAGGCCGATAGTCCGTTTTGCCGCTTCTCTTACCACCGCAAAGGCCTCCGGTAATATCTCTTCAAAAATTTTATTTACGGTTATCTTTATTTTCTCTTTTACCCTTTCCTTTTCTTCAGGAATAGCAACAGACGAAAGGGCTTCTTCTAATACTTCTAATTCCGCGGCATAATCCTTGGCTTTTTTCGCGATATGCTCTTTAAATTCCTGAGTCTTCTCTTTAAGCTGCACATCGGTAAGGAGGCTTATTTTGGGTTCCAAGTGATTCACCAAATAAACTATCTTCGCCAACTCACCCATCTTGTTGGTTGAAGAGACCGGCATATCCAGATGCAAAATGATGTTAACCGTCGGATACTTCTTCTTTATGGTATTCTGTTTTTGATTTAAGATAACTTTTTTAATATAACCTAACATGTTTTACCCTGTCTGCTCCTTCTTTAAGAAAGCCTCGATAAAATCGTCTAATCCGCCATCCATGACCCTGGAGACATCCCCGGTCTGGTGGTCGGTCCTGTGGTCCTTTACCATGGTATAAGGTTGCATCACATAAGAACGGATCTGGCTGCCCCACTCAATTTTTTTCTTCTGGCCCCCGTACTGTTTGAGCAATTCCTGCTCTTTCTTTTCTCTTTCTAAATCATAAATACGCGCCCTGAGGATCTTTAAAGCGGTCTGCTTATTCTGGTGCTGCGAACGCTCATTCTGGCATTGCGCCACCAGGCCGGAGGGTATATGGGTAATCCTTACAGCCGAATCGGTAGTATTTACGCTCTGGCCTCCGGCGCCTTTGGAACGGTATACATCAATACGTAAATCCTTCTCTTCTAATTTTATATCTTCCGCGTCTTCTACTTCAGGGATTACGTCCACCGAAGCAAAGGAAGTATGACGGCGTTTATTGGAATCAAACGGCGAGATGCGCACTAACCTGTGTACTCCGCGCTCTGCCCTGAGATACCCGTAAGCGTATTCCCCCTCGATTAATGCGGTAACATTTTTTATCCCGGCTTCTTCTCCGGGAAGGATATCGATAGTCTTTATCTCATAGCCGTGGCTTTCCGCGAAACGGCTGTACATCCGAAAAAGCATACTTACCCAATCGCAGGATTCAGTGCCTCCGGCGCCCGCGTTTATGCTAAGAATTGCGCTATTCCCGTCAAACTCCCCCCCCAAAAGTGTCTTTAACTCCAGCTTATCAAGCTCCTCCAGAAGGGAATCAACGTTACGGGACAAATCAGAGATTATTTCTTTATCTTCGGGGTTAAGAATAACGGCGAGTTCCTGCGATTCCTGGTATTTCCTGAAAGCCGCCTCCCAAGGCTCAACCGCTGATCTCAGGCTTTTTAACTGCTTGACTACCTTGGTGGAATTTTCTCCGTCGTCCCAGAATCCTGCGCCGGACATGCGGGATGCCAACTCCTCAATCTGTTTCTTTTTATTATCTACGTCAAAGATAACCTCTTAAATTTTCAAGGTGCCCTTTAATCGAGGTGAGTTTTGTTTTTATATCTTCAATCATGGCATTTCCTCCTTCAAAAAAAATCTAAGACTTTCTTATCCCTCTTAAAGTCAAAATAAACTCTTCTTTATTATCCGAAGCAATCATCGCATCTTCTTCGCTTATCTTTCCCGATTTAACCAATTTTATCAAGGACTGGTTAAAAGACTGCATCCCGAAAATCTCGCCTTCTTCTATAAACTGAGGAATCTCCCAGGTCTTTCCTTCTCTTATCAACCTGCCTATAGTCGGAGTAAGCAGCATGATTTCATAAGCGGGTATGCGGCCGGAGCCGTCCTTTAAAGGCACCAGCCTTAAAGATA
>CAYPRG010000037.1:3684-10420 GCA_964413025.1 uncultured Planctomycetales bacterium | reverse complement strand
TTTCCCTTGTCGGGAAAATTTAATGGGCAGGAGAGGATTCGAACCTCTGAAGCACAAGTGCAACAGATTTCAAGTGCCCTCGAGTTACCCCGAGGCTTGGACTATCTCATCACCTTAGTCTATTTACTAACGACTTTAGGCGGTAGGCGCTTAGTCTCTGCACCTTCCCTCATTCTTGTTTTCACAAGATATTATGGGGGCTTGGCTCAGGATTACCCCTAAGTAGAGGGGCTTCCCTGAATTCACCTACTTTTCCATCCTACCTTTCGATAAGACGCTGCCTTTAGACAGTCTGTCCCCTTTGGCCGCTTGGGTACCTACCCACAACAAAACTCTATTTGTATGATCTCTTATCCAGCTTTCAATTGCTGTTAATAATTTTTTATCATTATACCTAACATGAACTAACCCGTAAGGTAACTTTCTCTTAGAAATATTCAAATTTCCTTTTCTTACATACGGCTTTGTGAACTGGTTCAAAGGTATATTTGTTACTTTATGCCAATATTCCTTAATCGTTTTCAAGTCCTGATAAGAATAAGCGTAAAGGTAGAGTCGTAATCTTTTTTCACTAACACCACAAATTTCTCTTAAAAATTTCAAAAATATCTTCACCATCTCAGGGTTACTGTTTGAAAAATCAACGGTTTGACCTTTCAATGTCCCTTCGGCCCAGTAAAGCATAATCCCAGCAATCTTTAGCTGTTGCTCACCTAGATTAAGATCTCCTTTAATTTCAAATTTGGGTTTATCCTTGTTAGTTATATAATTATATTCAGAAGGTAAGCGCCTAGGTATATTATTTTTATTCATTAAATTATACAGAGACCACATAGAAATACCTAATTTCTCAGCAATTTCCTTCACATTATACTCTCTATCCCAATAAAGAGTTTTTATTCTGCTGAGGCTTATTTTATCTGTATACATTCTTACTTCTAGCCTACTTTGGTACATTTTAAAGCCGGCGAGAGGAATCGAACCCCCGACCCGCTGTTTACAAAACAGCTGCTCTACCGACTGAGCTACGCCGGCAATACCCGCTTATTGCCTATGAACACCTCTTGATTGCCGCAGGGATTTTATCAATAATATCCGATGCAATCAAGGAAATTTGAGTTTTTTCTTTTGCCGCTAAATCGCCGGCCAATCCATGCAGATAAACCGCATATTTCGCCGCGCTAAACGCATCCAACCCCTGGCCCAAAAATGCGCCGATTATTCCGGCTAAAACATCCCCGCTGCCAGCGGTTGCCATTCCGGGATTACCGGTATTATTTATATATAGATTGCCTTTATAATCAGCTACTACGGTGCGATGCCCCTTTAACACCATAGTCACTTTATAATCCCGGGCAAACTTCCGGGCAATCTCTTTTCTATCAGCCTGAACCTTATCTACGCTCGTTCCCAGAAGCTTGGCCATCTCTCCGGGATGCGGAGTAAGAATCTTTTCTGCCCCCTGTCTTTTAAACAGAGACAAGTGACCGCATAGCGCGGATAAACCGTCAGCATCAATCACCGCCGGCTTTTTCACTTCCGCTATAATTCCCCGCGCCAAACCCTGGGTAGTTTTTTCGCGGTTCAATCCCGGCCCGATTATCAAAACATCTATCTGGCCTAAAAAATCTTTAATCTTTTTGCAACCTTTACCGCTCAATGCCCCTTGCTTTGTTTCAGGTAAAGGTAAAGTCATTACTTCTTTCGGCTTTATCTTTATCAGCGCCGTGTTTAAACTTTTAGGTATTCCCAGGGTAACCAGGCCTGCCCCGGCTCGCATTGCCGCCCCGGCGCATAATACCGCTGCCCCGGAAAACTTGGCTGAACCCGCCAATATCAAAATATGGCCGAAGTCGCCCTTATGGCTGCTGCTATTTCTTCGTAATAATCGCGTTGGCAACCGCATAATTTTTTACATGAGAAATAGATATATGTATATCCAAACCCCGGCCCTTATTATTCAGAATGGCGCAATGCGGCCTTCCTTCTTCATCATTGAGGACCTGGACATCCTTCCAGTTCAATGCCTTATCGCCTAATGCTTTAAAGACCGCTTCTTTGACCGCGAACCTGCCTGCCAGATGCTGATACAGGCTGCCCCTGGTTTTGGCGTTCTCTAATTCTTCCTCGGTAAAGATGCGTGTCAAAAAAGCGTCTCCCCATTTATCCACTGCCTGGCGCAGCCGCCTTACTTCAGTTATATCCACGCCGTTTCCGATAACCATATTTATCCTATCAATATCTTCATCTCTGCCACTGCCCGTTCTAAGCCTATCAATATCGCGCGGCAGATTATGGAATAGCCGATGTTGAATTCTTCTATCCCCTTTATGCCGGCAACCCGTGCGGTATTATAATAATTCAAACCGTGCCCTACATTAACAATCATGCCTTTTTTTCCGGCGTAAGAAACAGCGTTTTTCAGTTCCTTAAAATAACGGCCCTGTTTTTTTTCATCTTTGGCATCGGCATAGCGGCCGGTGTGCAATTCTATCATCCTGACTCCGGTTTTTTCCGAGGCGTCTATCTGTTTCTTATCGGGGTCAATAAATAAACTCACGATGATACCCTGTTTTTCTAATTTTTGCGCCGCCCGTTTTACTTTATTGAAATTGGATACCACATCCAGCCCGCCCTCGGTAGTCAACTCCTGCCTCTTCTCGGGCACCAGAGTGGCCTGGGCAGGCTTCAGGTCGCAGGCGATATCCACGATTTCTCCGGCAACCGACATCTCCATATTCAATTTGGTCTTGATTACCTTTTTTAAAATATAGAGGTCGCGTTCTTTAATATGCCTGCGGTCCTCTCTTAAGTGCGCTACGATACTGTCCGCCCCGGCTACCTCGCAGACTAAAGCGGCAAATACCGGCTCAGGCTCGATGCCCCTGCGCGCCTGCCTTAATGTTGCCACGTGGTCTATATTCACCCCTAATTTAGGCATAAGCTTAAAAGTTTAACCTGACTATCTCGCCCCTGACATAAAACCAGGCAATCACTGCCAGCAATAAAGCAATAATTTTTAACCAGGGGTGATGGGTAAAAAAATGGGTAATTTTAGGCATCTTCTTTGCTTAGTTTTATGATTTCCCTGATTTTAGAAAGCAACTCCTCCTGGCTCAAATCTTTATATAAATTCTCGCGGTAAACCAGGGAAAGGTCGCGCCTCTCTTCTGAAATAATGATTACTATAGCGTCTGATTCTTCACTCAGGCCCAATGCCGCCCTGTGCCTGGTGCCGAAAATACGGCTTAAATCCTGATTTTGGGTAAGGGGAAAAAGGCATCCCGCGGCGACAATCCTGCCATTACGGATGACCAGGCCTCCGTCGTGCAGCGGGTTATTGGGAGTGAATATCGCCTCAATCAACTCCGCGGACACGCGCGCGTCAATCGGGACTCCGCTCTCCGCATAAACGGTTAAGGGATCATTTTTTTCTATCGCAATCAACGCCCCAAACTTATCTTTGGATAAAGAATCCGCCACCTTAGATATCTCGCTGAGCATATGGTCCAATTTTTCTTCTCTTAAACTGGCCGCGAAAAGATTCTTCCGGCCCAGGCGCGCTAACCCCCGCCTTATCTCAGGATGAAAGATGATTAAAACAGCTATGACCGATATCCCGAATAATTTTGTGAACAGCCAATCAAGCACGCTTAAGCCCAGTTTCTGGAACAAGAAAAAGGCAATAAGCAGGATTATTATACCGCGCAAAACATGCACCGCGCGGGTGCCTTCAAAAAATAACATGATCCGGTAAATTATAAGCCAGAGTATCAGTATTTCAAGTACCGGTTTCCAAAACGCAGTAAGTCCTAACATAATTATAGCTTGTTCGCGCTATCCAAAACTTTCAGCGCTTGTTTTACTTCCCTGACATCATGCACCCTGACAATCCTGGCGCCATTCTTTACTGCCAGGACACAACTTGCCACGGTGCCAAAAATCCTATCTTTGGGCCCGGCGTTTATTATTTTCCCGATAAAAGATTTTCTGGAAGTGCCTACCATTATCGGCCTGCCCAGGGATTTAAATTCCCCTAATCTTCTCAGTATTTCCAAATTATGCCCTAAGGCTTTGCCAAAACCTATCCCGGGGTCAATTATTATTTTTTCTCTGTCTATGCCGGCGCTGCAGGCGCTTTCTACTGCATTGCTTAAATACCCGGAAACCTCATCAATCAAAGAAACGTATCCGGGATTTTTCTGCATAGTGCGGGGGCTCCCTTTCATATGCATGATTACCACCCCGGCATTGTAGCGCGCGGCTAATTTTGACATCTTCGGGTTTCTTAAGCCGGTTATATCATTGATGATTACTGCCCCGTTATCCAATGCCGCCCGGGCGACTTCAGGCTTACAAGTGTCTACCGCCAGCGGGACTTTTATTTTTTTGGCAATCTTCTTGATGGCCGGGATGACCCGTTTCAGTTCTTCTTTGGCCGCCACCGCCTTTGCTCCCGGACGGGAAGATTCTCCCCCCACTTCTATGATATCCGCCCCATCCTGAACCATCTTTTCTACAAAATCTACTATCTCATCCGGAGCAACCCGGCACAATCCGTCTCCGCTGAATGAATCAGGAGTAATGTTGACTACCCCGGCGATGTGAGCCCGCAGCCCCAGGTTAAGCCTGTGCCTGCCCAGGTTAATCACAAAATTTTCTCTCCGGTAATTATCCAACGCCCGGGTCAAATCACCGGCTATTTTATCCAGGCCAAAAGGCTGCCTGTTCAACTTCTGACTTAACCGGCCAAACTGCGCCAGATTCGCCATAAGCAGGCAGTCGGTTTTCTTGGCTTTTCCGGTCAAGGCATCCCTGGCTATGGCTACGTCCCCGCCCAGAGAAAGCATCTCCTGTTTCAGGATATTGGCGGCAATATTGGAAAGCGAATTAATCCTCACCAGGTGGCTGACTGCCTTGGGCGACATGATTTTAATGCCGCAGGGGTCAACCTTGATTTCCCGCATTATTTGTTTTAACTCCAAACGATTAGATAGTTGGAGAACGCGCATGTAATCTTTTAGGTGAGATCCTGCTTAGCTATACCAAGCAAAAGCTTAGTTTCCTCGCCGTCTAAAACTTCCTTCTCTAAGAGCGCATTTGAGAGGATCTTTAATTTATCCAGGTTCTGCTCCAGCAAAACCTTTGCTTTTGAATATGCCTCATCTACGATTTTCTTTACCTCTTCGTCAATCAGGCGCGCGGTTTCATCGCTGTAATTCTTTTCTTCCATAATATCCCGCCCCAAAAATACCAGGCCTTCTCTCCTGCCCAGGGTAACATTCCCCAATTTTTCGGACATCCCGAATTGGGTGACCATCCGCCTGGCCATCTGGGTAGCCATCTCTAAATCATTCTGGGCGCCGGTAGTAAACTCGCCTAAGTTCAGCAATTCAGAAATCCGTCCGCCTAACATAAGGGCAATCTCCGCGGACAACTCTTTCTTTGTCCAATAATGCCTATCTTCAAGCGGCGGGGTAAAAGTATACCCGCCGGCTAAGCCTCGCGGGATTATGGAAACTTTTTTCAAAGGATTGACTTCCGGCAGAAGCAGGGACAACAACGCGTGCCCTGATTCATGGAGCGCGGTGATTTCTTTTTCTTTCTTAGACATGATGTGGCTCTTTTTTTCAGGCCCCATCAGCACTCTTTCCACCGACTTTTCAAAATCAATCATATCAATCGCGTCTTTATTAAACCTTGCGCCAAGAAGCGCCGCCTCATTACAAAGGTTAGCCAAATCCGCCCCGGAAAACCCGGGAGTCTGGCTGGCAATAGACTTTAAATCTACGTTTGCGGCAAGCTTTAATTTACGCGTATGCACCCTGAGGATTTCTTCCCTGCCTTTAATATCAGGAAGATGGACAATAATATGCCTGTCAAACCTGCCCGGGCGTAAAAGCGCCGGGTCTAGTGTATCAGGGCGGTTAGTGGCGGCAATCAAAATCAAGCCCTGTTCAGTGCCAAAACCATCCATCTCGACTAACAAAGCATTCAGGGTCTGCTCCCTCTCATCATGCCCGCCGCCGATACCGGAAAAACGCAGGCGGCCTACCGCGTCTATTTCGTCAATAAAAATAATCGCGCCTTTACCAGAAGTTTTTGCCGCGCGCCTGCCTTGTTCAAAAAGGTCACGCACACGGCTGGCGCCTACGCCCACAAACATCTCCACAAAATCAGAACCGCTAAGCGAGAAAAAAGGCACGCCGGCTTCTCCGGCTACTGCCTTGGCAATCAAAGTCTTGCCGCATCCCGGAGGCCCGACCAGCAAAACACCCTTGGGAATTTTTCCGCCCAGCTTTTGGAATTTTTTAGGGTCCTTTAAAAACTCAATGACTTCCTGCAACTCCTCTTTGGCCTCATCAACGCCCGCCACATCGCTGAATGTTACTTTCTCATCATCTTTTTCGTTATGTATTTTTGTCCGCATCTTGCCAAAAGACATCACCTTGTTACCCAGCTGTTCCCCCCGCGCTGCCATCATCCACCAGAAGAATATCAAGAGGATTATCGGGCCCAGGTTAAAAATCAGGGTAGTCCAAAATGTGCGCGGCGGCTTAACGTCAAAGGACTTAAGGTTTGTGCGCATAAGGTTAAGCAGCTCGGTGTCATTATCCGGAATATGCAGGTAAAACTTGGAACCATCGGCAAGCTCACCCTGAAGCATAGTCTCGGTCTTGACTACTGAACTTATTTTATCAGGGGCATTTTTCAGCATAGCGTAAAAACTGCCGTA
>CAYPRG010000037.1:0-3584 GCA_964413025.1 uncultured Planctomycetales bacterium | reverse complement strand
TGAACTTACCTGCGGTAAAAAGAGAGGTGTTTTTTCTTGATTACCGATACGCCTTTGGGCAGGTCAACTACGGAATTCCGGGGCCGGTTCAGGACCAGGTCCTCTATCTCTTTCACATGCTGGAAGGTTATCCTGCGGGTATCGCCTTTTAACCGGGCAATTGCCTGCCTGAAAAGCAACCGCCGCAGCGCGGGATGAAGCTTCAGCAATTTATCCAGATTGAAGCTGGTTTTTATATTCTTCATAGAGCGGCCGGCAACCCCAAGCAGGTAATCATAATCGCTGCCGACACTATCAGCCATATTCGCCAGCACCTCTTTAATATTTTTATTATATTCTTTCTCTACTAGAGGCAGGAGCTTGTTCCTGATTTTATTCCTTAAATAGATGTCTTCCTTGTTGGAGGCGTCGCGGCAAGGCCTTACCCTTTTTCTTTTTAAGAATGCTTCTATCTCTTCCCTCTTTATCTCTACCAGCGGCCGGATGACCACAAAACCGTCAATTTCTCTTTTGGGCAGGATTCCGGCTAATCCGTACAGGCCGGCGCCCCTTAAAATACGCATCAGCACTGTTTCAGCCTGGTCGTCGAGGTTATGGCCCAACGCTATCTTTTTTGCTTTGACATCCTCGGCTAATTTAAATAGAAAATTCAGGCGGGCGATTCTCGCGGCTTCTTCCAGTGAGCCTTTTTTAGCTTGCGCCAAAACATCAACCCTGGCGCAGGTCAGCGGGATTTTCAGCTTCCGGCATAAGTTTTCCACAAATTCCCTGTCCTTACAGGAATCCTTCCTCAACATATGGTCCAGATGCGCGGCATGCAGAGTAATTTTTAACTCTCTGCTTAAGCTGTGCAATATATAAAGCAGGGCGGTAGAATCCGGGCCGCCGGATACACCGACGAGTACTTTATCGTTTTTACCGATGAGCTTATACCTGTTTATGACGGACTTTACCTTGGCGAGGATCATATTTTATCCTGTTCTCCTTTGATCATTTCATGCCTGAGCTGATTCTTACCGTCTTTTTTAGCCAGATACATCAGCTTGTCCGCCATCATTACCAAAGACTCCAAAGATACGCAGGGAGGATTGGCGCAAGTCACCATTCCTATGCTAAACGAAGCGGGCAGTTTGCCTATGCCGGGGATGCCCGACATCCCTTTTTGCACCCTCTGGATGACATTTTCCGCGCTTTTATAATCGGTCTCCGGCAATAGGATAGCGAATTCATCGCCTCCGATGCGGGCAACGGTATCGGCGACCCTGACGCTGTTCTTAAGAGTCTGGGCGGTAGCCCGCAACAAGTCATCGCCGGCAGCATGCCCGAATAAATCGTTGACCCGCTTAAAATTATCCAGGTCAATATAAGCCATAGTCAGGGGGTATTTATACCTGTTGGACCTGTTGATCTCCTTGGCCGCGGATTCATAAAAATACCTCTTATTGGCAATCTCGGTCAAGTCATCAATCCTTGCCAGCATCTTCTCGCGGTCCAGGATCTCTTTCAGGTAAGATAATATGTGTATAAAAACCGCGAAAAAAATTATTTTCGCGGCGATGTTCCAATACGGGATTATAGGATGGATGTAGCTCCGGGAACCCAGGATATCGTCTAAAATCCACAATATGATACTCAACCCAAAGGGAACCATCCCCGCGCCCCTGCCTACAAACCATATGACTATGGAAATAGGCATAAGATAGAATATCTGGAAGGAAATATACGGGCCGGTGACAAAATCAACGTAACCCAAAAACCCGATAAAAATAAGCGAAAGCGTAAGTATAGAAAATGATTTCATCTCGCCCTCCCTGCTAATATTTTACCGCGCTACCCAATTTAAGGTTATTTGTTTGAAGGCGGCCGGAGAAATGGAGATGTCGCCGGTGAAGGGATAATCCATAGACAGGATGGTAAAAAGAAAAAGAGAGATTAGCACCGTAAACAACACGGTAGTGATAAGCTGGGTCTTGAAATTTTCTACTCCAAAGAAAAAAGTAAAAACTATGACCACTACTCCCCCGCCCACCAGGACAAACCATAAAAGAAAATTAATACCGTTCCTTGAATCCATTAAACGCATAGTCCGTAAATCATCCAGTTGATTCAACTCGTCCAACGACTCTTCAAAAAATGCCTGTTCCGTCGAGGTCCTGGGCAGATAACTACTGTAAAGTAAAAACATCTTTTTAACTGCTTCCTCTACCCGCGGGCTGGACTCTCCCCTTACCATGGCCTTCCATTCATCATCAACAACCGCATCGGCGTATTCTTTTAATAAAGCGCGCACTTCCTGTTTAAAAGACGGCAGAAAAGATTCGGCATCCCTGTATAAATCCCCCAGGCAATTCGCCTCATTCTGCGCGTTGGCTTTTGATTTATCAAAATTTTCCCAAACCACGATTAAAACAAAAGCCAGAAGCACGGCATAGACTGTCCCCATTGCCCCGAAAATCGGGCCGGTCACGTCATTATGGCCCTTCAATTTATGATGCGGGATAAAACGGCGCGCGGTAACTAATCCTGCGACCGCGGCAAGGACTCCGCCGCCCACCATAATCAATCCCAAAACCGCCGTGGGTATTATTACTAATATTTGCTGGGCTAAAGGCATGCTTCTCCTGTTTCTTAATGCCGGAATTGCGCTTTTATCCTGGGGCGGGTGAAAAAATAAATAACAATTAAATGCGCCAGATAAGTCCCGGCTAAAGCAACAATCACCTGCGCGGGTATATTCTTATCGAGCAAACTGAATAATCTTATGGTATTAAAAATAATCCCCAAAACCGACACCGCTATTGCTAAATACCTTATCAAGGGCTCAAGGAAGAAACACCCCACTCCGATAATAAGATACGGGATTGAAAAAAACGGCACAACCGGCAGAAAAAATACCCCCACCAAGATAAAACCAATCCCAAAAGCTGTTATTCCCGGAGAGCTTCTCATTTGCCTTGTATAATATCCTCTAGTTTAACTTCGGGGTGCCTGTAACGCTTCCTCCCCGCGGTGTTCTTTCCGTATTGAATGGCTTCTACCGGGCACCAATGCAGGCAGGCAAAACACTGCTCGCATTTACCCAGCCACTGGGGTTTTCCGTCGGAAAGCTTGATGTTATTTACCGGGCAGGCCTTGGCGCAAATCCCGCAGCTGGTGCATAATTCATTCGCCCAGAAATCCTTGTCCAAAAGAGGAATTTTAGGGGAAGCCAACCGGTAAACTAACGACAGCAAGCCGCGCAACAAAGGAGCGTCTTTTTCTATCTTGCCCCTTTGATTGGCTTTTACTATGGCGGCGATATCCTTGATCCGCTGCTTCTCCATATCAAACATTTTATTTTGTTTATCAGCAGGAATGGCTCCGTATAAAGGCGTGTAGTTTCCCGGCATCTTGATGATAAAACCTGAGGATAACCCCGATCCTTGTAATTTTAATTCCGAAGCATTCTGTCCAAGGGTATTAGCAGCCTTACCGCCGCAGGTGGTAACCGCGAAAATATATTTTCCCTTAGCCGCTTTTAACTGCCTGATAAATTTGGATATAATCAGGGGCATCCCGAACATATAAACCGGATAAACTATTCC
>CAYPRG010000036.1:8076-10421 GCA_964413025.1 uncultured Planctomycetales bacterium | reverse complement strand
TGTCAGAAACCTCTTTCTTGCCCTGTTTCTCTATATAAATCCTCCCCGGGCCGTTGATCATAATTTCGGTGATCTCGGGGTCTTTCATCAGGTTTTCTATCGGGCCCAGGCCGGCAAACTCATCCACTAATTCGCTGATAATCTTATTCTTTTCTTCTTCGGCTAAAGAGCCCCTGGGACGGCCAAGAATATTCTCTATTGTCTTGGCAATTATCTGCCTTATCTCTTCTTCGTCGACTTTATCCCTAGACAACAGCTCGCTGTATTGCGAAACGAATATATGCCTGATCCTCTCTTTTAATCCTTGGGCCATATCTTCTCCAGTTCTTTTAATAATACCTCAGAACAGTTAATAAAAGAAACTTTTTTTACCGGCTTTCCTTTTTTGAACAAAAGCCCTTCCTTTTTTCCGAAAGCCACCCCGATATCGGCTTCCCTGGCCTCGCCAGGCCCGTTTACCAGGCAACCCATTAAGGCGATTTTAAGCGCTTTTCGTCCGCCGGAAAAAATTTTCTTTGAAACCAGGCTGTGATTTAATTTATTTTCAAATTCTTTGACCAGCTTTATCAGTTCTATTTCGCAGCGGCCGCAAGTAGGGCAGCTGATGATTTCCGGGTGAAAACGGCGCAAGCCTACGGACTCTAGAATAATCCTGGCAATCTTGACTTCTTCCCGGGGCTGGTCGGTAAGCGATATGCGTATAGTATCGCCAAGCCCCTCCAGCAGCAGGCTGCCCACCGCGATGCTGGATTTTATGATGCCGAAATTCGCCGGGCCGGTAGCGGTGACCCCCAGATGAAAAGGGTAATCGCAAAGTTTGGCCATCCTGCGGTACGCCTCTATAGTATCGATAATATTAGAGGCCTTCAAGGAAACTACAATATCGTTAAATCCGGCTTTCTCTAAGACCCGGCTGTAAGCAAGGGCTGACCTGCTCATTGCCCCGGGGATATCTTTTATCCTGGAATGAGTTCCTCCGGGCAGAGAACCGGAATTTAATCCTATCCTTATAGGGATACCTGCCAGCTTAGCTGCTTTAGCAATCTCCCGTACCTGTTCTTTCCTGAAAATATTCCCCGGGTTAAGCCTTATCTTATCTACACCGCTATCTATGGCCTCTATCGCAAAACGCCAATTGAAATGTATGTCCGCCACTAAAGGGATAGCCGTGTTTTGCTTGATTTTTTTTAACGCCCTGGCGTCTTGAATATCTTTGACGGCCAAGCGGACGATTTCACATCCGGCGGCTTCTAACTCTTTTATCTGCTTAATTGTGCTTTCTATATCAGCGGTCCTGGTCTTGGCCATAGATTGTATGGCCACCGGATTATTGCCGCCGATCTTAACCCTGCCGATTTGTATCGTCCTTGATTTACGCCTGATTATTTTTTTCACCTGACAAAACCCTTAAATAATTTATCCCCGAAAAACCTTAAAAAATCATTGTAGGTCACGATTATTGCTAAAGTGATGATAAAAGTAAACCCCACCTGGGTAATAATGCGTTCGGCATTGATGCTCAAAACCTTTCCTCTTATCTTCTCAATGGCCAATAATAAAATATGGCCACCGTCTAGCGCAGGAAACGGCAGGAGGTTAAAAATAGCCAGGCTTAAACTTATCAGGCCGATCAGGTTTAAAACCGCGATCACCCCCTGTTGCGCCACTTTAGAAGTAATAAAATATATGCCTAAAGGCCCGGTTGCCTCGCGGATAGACAGCTTAAGCATAAGCATCCGCCAAATCGCCCTGCCGGTCAACTCAGTCAGGACCCAGGTCTTATGCGCGGCTAAAGTAAAAGATTCCCCCAAACCGTGCTTTGTTTCTACGAATTCCTCGTAAGGGGTAATGCCTAACAGCCCCACTTTACGCTTCTCGCCTAAGGCGTCGTCTAATTGTTTTTCCATCAACTTAACCGGTAAAATATATTCCTTGCCGTCCCTTAAGACAGAAACCTGTACTTGGCTGGCTGTTTTTTTACCCTGGATAATAAATTGCAGGTCCTCCCAGAGTTCCACCTTTTTCCCATCCACGGCTATAATCTTATCTCCGACCTGTATACCGGCGGCCTTTGCCCCGAAACCGTCTATTAGTCCGCCTACTTTGGCGGTAAGCGCGGGATAGCCAACGAAGAATATGATCCAGAAACACAAAAACCCTAAAACGTAATTTAATAAGGGCCCAAAAAAGATTATCCAGAAACGCTTACCCGGAGCCTTGGCATAATACTCATAGTCATGCCCTTTATATTCCTCCAGGTTGTCGCCGGTAAGTTTCACATAACCGCCTAAAGGTATGGCGCTGACAATATATTCCGTCTCTTTGGTCTTCTTTCTGAATAATTG
>CAYPRG010000036.1:0-7976 GCA_964413025.1 uncultured Planctomycetales bacterium | reverse complement strand
TCAGGATAAGAAAAAGCGTATTGTATGGGAATGCGCATATCCGTAGCCGCCAGCTGCGCCAAAACCACTCCGTCAACGAATTCCACCATAGAGTGGACTATTGACTCCGGATGTATAAGTATCTTTATTTTATCGCAGGGCAGATTAAACAGAAACATTGCCTCTAATAACTCCAGGCCCTTATTCATCAGGTTAGCCGAATCAACGCTGATTTTTTTACCCATCTTCCACCTGGGATGCTTTAAAACCCTGCTCACAGAAATATTTTTCAAATCTTTACGGGCCACCTGCCTGAAAGGCCCTCCTGAAGCGGTGAGGTAAATATTTTTTAATTTAAGCTGGTCCTGGCCAAGCAGGCATTGCCAGATAGCCGATTGCTCGCTGTCAACCGGGATAATATTTATTTTTTCCCTCCGTGCCATATCCATTATTATGGAACCGGCCATTACCAGGGCTTCTTTATTGGCTAAGGCGATCTGTTTGCCGCTCTCGATAGCTTTTAATAAAGGCGACAGGGCAGCCGAACCGCTTATCGCGATTAAAACTTCCTGCGCCTGTTTATTTTTAATCAACGCCTCTAGCCCCTCTTCTCCGGTAAAAAGCCTTACCCGGGAAAGCCTGGGTTTTTGTTTTAAACTCTTGTATGAATCTTCGTCCCCGACACAGGCAAAATCAGGCCGGAACTCTTCTATCTGTTTATGCAAAAGGCTGATATTGGAATTCGCGCTTAAACCTACGACCCGGAATTCTCTCGGAAAATGCCTTATCACCTTCAAAGCGCTCTGGCCTATTGAACCTGTTGATCCTAATATAACAATACCCTTGGTCATAAGATTATGCTTAGATAAAAATAAAATACCGGCGCGGTAAAAAGCAGGCTGTCAATCTCGTCCAGGACTCCGCCCATACCCGGCAGGATGCTTCCCGAATCTTTCACCTGGCAGTCGCGCTTTATCAGGGATTCCGATAAATCTCCTATTTGGCCTAACAGGCCCACAAAAATACCTACAAATACTAAATGGGGATAAGTAAAATTTAATAATGGCTTGCATGCCAGGGCGCCGCAGATGCTAAAAACCAAACCCGCGATCGCGCCTTCTACGGATTTCTTCGGGCTGATACGCGGCATTAACGGCGTCTTACCGAACCGCTTACCTATAAGATACGCCCCGATATCGCCTAATTTCGTAATCAGTAATACCGCTATAAAAAAACCCACCCCCCCGTCAAGCTGCCTTATTTTAATCAGGAAACTGAAAAACCAGGCAACATATATTATGCCGAATACAGTGGTGGATATATCCACGATGACCCCGGAATTATTCCGGCGCTTGAATTGCATAATGATCAAAAACAAAAGCATTAAAACGATAAAAAGAAGCTCCCATTTTTTAGTAGGCTCGAAGCGCGACATTATTGAGAGCGGGATCACAATACCCATCCCGATGCCGAAATATTTGTATATCTTTATCCCTTTATTCTCCAGCATGGTAAAAAACTCATAAAGCCCGGCGGCGATAAAAAGGATTATCATTACATTAAACAGCCATTCATAAAATACACTGGCGATAATAATCCCGATGAGTATTATTGCGCTGAATATCCTGTGCTTTAACATTTTAGTTTCCCGAACCTTCTTTCTCTTTTTTGATATTCCTGAATGGCTTCTTCCAGGTCCTTATGCTTGAAATCAGGCCAATACTTCTTAGGAAAATATAACTCCGCGTAAGAAAGCTGCCAGAGCAGAAAATTGCTGATGCGCATCTCGCCGCTGGTCCGGATTAAAAGATCCGGATCAGGCAGGCCCGCGGTATAAAAATAATTGCCGAATGCCTCTATATCCAACCCTTCTATGGCAGCCTTACCGGACAGGACAGAAGAAGCAAAACTCTTTGCCGCGTCTACTATCTCCTGCCTGGCCCCGTAATTTATGGCCAAGACCATCAAGGTGCCGGTATTGTCCCGGGTATCTTCTTCTGCTTTTTTTATTTTTTTGCGCAAGTAACCGGGGATGCCCTCATCTCTGCCTATAACCTTAAAACGGGCATTACTCTCATCTAATTCTTTTATCTGGCGCTCTAAAAAATTATCCAACAAGCGCATAAGAATATCTATTTCTCTTTTAGGCCTGTTCCAGTTTTCCGCGGAAAAAGCAAAAAATGTTACTACCTCAATCCCTAAAGCAATGGCGGATTTTACAATCTCCCTGACTCTTTTTGCCCCTTCGCGGTGGCCGAAAGCCCGGGGAAGGCCTTTCTCTTTCGCCCAACGGCCATTGCCATCCATGATGATAGCGATGTGCCTGGGTAGATTATCCTTATTCATCATATTAATCAAAAGCGTAAAGCTAAAAGCGCAAAACTTAAGTTTAAAGTTTTACACTTTAGGCTTTACGCCCGAGTTTTACGCTTCATTGATGCACCCTAAAATCTATATCAGGGAATACATTATCTTTATATTCAATATCAGCCAGCCACTCCTGGTCAACGGAATTTGATTTTATATCTTCGTACAAACGGGTAAACCTCAAGAGGTGGTCCTTGGTACGTTTAACCGCGTAATTGGTATGCGTGCCTGTCCCCAGGATAAATCCCCAGTCAGAACTCTGCGCCAAAAGTAATTCTCTTAAAGCCTGATTCAACGCCCTTCTTACCAGGTCATCAGAAGTATGCTGAAACTGCTTGGTCAATTCGGTCATCCTCCCGGAAGCAGCATGCAGGTGCCGGTAAATCCAGTCATTTGAACCCTGCAGCCACATTTCGCTGTAGCCTTTCCATCCCCAGCTGGATTGAGAAGGAGTAATTACCTGGTTGCGCGGATTTTCCGCTAAATATTCCGAAGGAGTTATCAGCCGTATCAGGTCCTGGTCAGAGGCGATTTTCCTGATAAGAAAATCCAGCCACTGCGGCCCTTCATACCACCAATGCCCGAATAACTCGGCATCATACGGAGAAACCAGTATGGGTTTCTTTTGCATAAAATCGTAAAGATATTCGACTTGCTTCTGGCGGTTAAACATAAAATTACCGGCGTGATCCGCGGCGCGCTCCCTTGCCCATTGAGGAACATAAGGCTCTTTAATATTTGAGGTGCCGGTAATACGGTAATATTTTATCCCGGTATTTATCCTGAACCCGTCGGGATGGATGTATGGTTTGATATACTCATATTCAAGGTCAAAACCGACATCGCGGTAAAATTCGCGGTAATTATAGTCCCCGGGGTAACCTTCGATAGAGGACCAGACCTGTTTAGAGGATTCTAAATCCCTGGCAAAACAAGCCACGCCCGTGCCTTTACAATAAACCGGCGCGAATACCCCGTATTTTGGACGCGGGTTTCCGTGCAAAACTCCGTGGGAATCGGTAAAGAAGTAACGAATCCCGGCTTCTTTTAAGATCTCATCATGCCCGGGATGGTACCCGCATTCCGGAAGCCATATCCCTATCGGCCTCCTTCCAAAAACTTTCTCGTAATGGTTCGCCGCCACTTTGACCTGGGACCTAACAGATTCCCTGCAGACATCCATAAGCGGGAAATATCCGTGAGTTGCCCCGCAGGTGATAATTTCTAACTTGCCCAAATCCTGAAATTTCTTAAAAGCAGTTACCAGGTTCCGCCCGTATCTTTCAAAAGTCTCGCGGGCCTTGCAAAACTGATTCAAATAGGTTATAGCCAGATGCTGAAATGGAGGCTGCCAGGTGGTTCTTTCTATCTCTCTATGGGCTAATTCAATAAGCCTGTTGATATGTTTCAGGTAACGCTCCTGGAGAAGAGGGTCGCTTAACATGGAAATCAAAGTCGGGCTTAAAGTCATGGTCAAACGGAAATCCACCCCGTCTTCCACCAGCTTCTCATACATCGATATAAGGGGTATGTAAGTCTCGGTTATCCCCTCGTAAAGCCAATCCTCTTCCAGAAAATTTTCATGTTCCGGGTGGCGGACATACGGAAGATGACCGTGTAAAACTATACAAAGATATCCTTTATGCATTTTTAATTAAGCTTGAGCAGCCTTTGGTTTAATTGCCTATTCTTTAACCAGGATACTGTTTTTAGTTTCTCTGGAAACAATCGGTGTGATGGTACGCTCTTCGATCTGGTCAGAAGAAACCGCTTTAACCGGAATAACCTGTTTTCCGTCAGGGAGAGCAAACCTTAAAGTAAAGGTCCCGTCGGGCCTTAACTTGATTTCTCTATCCTGGACCGTAACTTTGGCGTCCGGTTCTGTGGCTCCGTATACAATCAGTTCGCAATCCACTACCAGCCAGAATTTTCTTTCCTTGGGCATTTTCTTTACCGGGCTGGCCATAGAAGCAATGCCCGGAGAACTCATCCCGGAGGAGAGCACGTGCTTTATCCTCTCCTGCCAGGCTTTACCAACCGGAGAACTCTGTCCCAGGCCGAAACCCATCCCGTAAAGGCGGGCGAACATCTCATCGGGAATCATCCATTCTTCATCGGTAATCCAAGACGGCCCTTCCAGAGGAGTATAAACCGTATTCGAGCGTAGTATGGTCACGAATGTGCCGTCGGGAAGCAAAAGGCCGTAATCCACGCACCAGGACCTCCCCGGGCCGGCCGTATCAATATACCAGCTGTTGGCATAATCATTAATTTCTATATCAAAAAAACGATGGGCATTCTTACCGTCAAATAAAATATGGCTGACGTCATAAACACGGAGCAGGCGTTTTGCTTTATAGAATTGGTCCTTAAGCTGTTCCTTGAACCTTTCCAAGGTATCGCCTCTTACTTCCCAATAAGAGTGTATCCACCAGGGGTCGCGGACCTGTAAAACCAGCTTGTCCTGCCCGTATTGAGAAGGCAGATCCTGCGGCATTGCCCGGAATCTTTTAGGAGCTTCAGGATGAGAGAATTTTGTCTGCCCTATCGCAGTTTCTCTCGCGCCAAAAATTTCCCCCTTGGCTTCCTTCGGGGCTTCTTTCTTTCTTAACCTGTTGGGAATCGCCTTCAATAACTTTTTGGGAGAAAACCTAGAAGTTAGAGTACGCGTTGAAGTTTTTTTCTCGCGCTTGATCATCTTTTTTAATTTATCTTTTACCCTGCGTAATATTGCCATCACCCCCACCTCCTTTTACAATAAAAAAAGGGATAAATATCCCTTTCGAAAAAATTACTTGTTTTTTTACCCTCCCTTTTTATTTCATTTAATTATTCTATATATAACTTACGCTTGCCGCGTAAGTTGCAGTATACTTATCTTTTAGACTTTATTGATTTACCGGTTACCAAAGCTTCTTTAAGGTCTTCTTCGAGTGCCTCTTTTAACTTAGTCACTTTTTGTAATTCTTCTTTTAAGCTCTGATTAACCAATTGCTCCTGAACCAATGCTTTTTTGGTGGCCTGACTAGCGGCTTTTTCTTCGTCCAATTCTTTCCCGCCTGCTTTCATTTTTTCTTCCAGCGCCACCCTGTCCTGCATGGTCTTGCTCATCTTTTCTTCCAGGTCCAACCTTAAACTCATCTCTTTATCCCGGCCGGTTTTCTGCCGATAGGCATTGCTGCAAGAGCCGATTGTCCCGATAAAAAATATTACTGCCAATATAGCTAATACTAAAATTATCTTATTCTTTATGCCTTCTTCCATGGCGAATTTACTCCTGCTTTAATTTATTTAAGATTTTCCTTAGGTTCTATGTTCCTGCTATCCTTTGCCTCTTTTACCTTGGTAATCTGAGGAATGATTACGATTTCCACGCGGCGGTTTGCCTGGCGCCCCACCCTTGTGTCATTGGAAGCTACCGGATGATACTCGCCGTAGCCGATTGCGGATAAACGGTCGGGTGAAATGCCTTTTTTATCTACCAGGTAATGCAAAACGCTTAAAGAGCGCGCGCTGGATAATTCCCAATTTGATTTCCATTTAGAAAGCTTGACCGGGACGTTATCAGTATGCCCCTCAATGCCTACATTTAACTGCGGCACATTCTCGGTCAATACCCGGGCTACTTTATCCAACACCGGATAGGCTTCGGTTTTTATTTTCGCTTTCCCTGAGTCAAATATAACATCCGCGACAAAACTGATAACCAGGCCCTTATCCATCATCTGCAGTTTTACCTGCTGATCATTAATCTCCGAAGACAGCCTTTCCTCCAAGAGCCTTTTGGTCTGGTTCAATTCATCTAATTGGCGGGATAAATCTTCGATTTTTTGGGCGTCTGAACGCCTACCGGACTGGAAGATAAAAGTACACCCTGCCAGGCTAACGCTTATTAAAACCGTAAATAATATTTTAAAAATATTTTTACTCATTGTTACCCTCCCTTATTTTGAGATTCTAACTATAACATAATCAATAAGATTAGTCAAGAAAAATAGTCGCTTCTCTGGATGAACCCACAGAAATCATACATATCCTGGTTTTAAGTGTCTCCTGGATCCTGGATAGGTAAGCCTTTGAACTAGAAGGTAAGTCCCGATAATGCCTGGAGTTGCTTACTGTCGCGTCCCAACCGCGCATTTTTACATAAACCGGTTTTGCATTATTTAATACTTCTAAATCGTAGGGAAACTCTTTAAATACCTTACCTTTATATTTATAGGCAGTGCATATCATTATATCCTTCAGGCCGTCTAATACGTCTAATTTCATGATTGCCAATTCCGTGATCCCATTCAAAAGGACCGCCTCTTTTAACATTACCATATCCAGCCAGCCGCACCTGCGCGGCCTGCCGGTGGTGGCGCCGAATTCCTTGCCTTTATTGCGTATAATTTTATCAAAAGACGGGGTAAACCCGGTAGGAAAAGGGCCCTCTCCGACCCTGGTGGTATAAGCCTTTGCCACGCCAATAATCTTATCCATCTTAACCGGAGAAATACCTGTGCCGGTAGAAGCCCCGCCGCTGGTTGTTGAAGAGGAAGTAACAAAAGGGTATGTCCCGAAATCAACATCCAGGAAGGTGCCCTGCGCTCCCTCAAAAAGGATATCCTTTTTATCCCCGGCCACTTTATTCAGAAGCTGGTGAGTATTACAGATGTGGCGGGAAAATAATTTCCCGTAATCCAGGTATTCCTTATAAATCTTGTCAAAACTATACCCCGGGTGCCGGTAGACTTTTTTAAAGATTTCGTTCTTTTCTTTCAGGTTATCTTTTAGCTTTTCCTTAAAGACCCTCGGGTTTAAAAGGTCTATCATTCTTATCCCGCAGCGGTTTATCTTATCGGCATAACAGGGGCCGATGCCTCTGCCGGTAGTGCCTATCTTATGCTTTCTTTTTGTTTCGCGCAACTGGTCTAAAATCCTGTGATAAGGCAGTATCACATGAGCAAGGGAGGAAATTTTCAAGCGGTTACCGATATGGATATTCGCCGAACCTAAGTCGTTAATCTCTTTAATCAGCACCGCCGGATCAACTACTACTCCGTTGCCGATACAGCAGATTTTCCCTTCATGCAGGATACCCGAGGGGATAAGATGAAAAATATACTCCTTGCCTTTGACTACTACCGTATGCCCGGCATTGTTTCCGCCCTGATAGCGCACGATATAATCAACCTTGCCGGATAAGATATCTATTATCTTGCCCTTGCCCTCATCGCCCCATTGCGCGCCTACTAAAATGATATTCATTTTTTACGGCTCCATGGTGAAGATTTTACGGGCGATCTCCGGATGGGTAGCAATAAATTTTAATTCGTCATCCACCAAAGGCTTCTGGTTGTGCACATTAGCATAACGCACCAATTCCAGGACCTCTGCCGCCTCTTTATCGTCGTGAAAAGCAACTTCTAATTTATCATACACATTTCTGAAACCCTTAATCCCCGAATATTCGCCAGCGGTGATCTTGCGCCCGGTCTCGATTATCTCCGGCTCGCCGCGGCCTAACTCTTCAAATTCATAGAGCTCGTAATTACGCCTGTCTTTTAACGCCCCGTCGGCATGTATCCCTGATTCATGCGCGAAGGCATTCGCTCCCACCCCGGGCTGGTTTATAGGTATTGGCA
>CAYPRG010000035.1:0-10532 GCA_964413025.1 uncultured Planctomycetales bacterium | reverse complement strand
CCTCAGGCTTACCGAAATGCAAACCCAGGAAAGTAACTATTTTAACCTGGGGAGAGTATTGGTGGTGGATGATAGCCCTGATGTCAGGACGACCCTGTCAGCTTTTCTAAAAATGAGGGGGTTTGACACCAAAGATGTTATTAACGGCGAACAGGCGCTTATGGAGATAAAGAATGAAAAACCGAAGCTGGTACTTTTGGATGAAAGGATGCCGGGGATGGACGGGTTAATGGTCCTTAGGAAAATAAAGGAAATTGACAGTTCGATAAAAGTGGTAATGCTTAGCGCCATACGGGATGAAGATATTATGCAGGAGGCAAGCAAGTTGGGGGCTTCTGATTATATTACCAAGCCCTGCGATCTCGATAAGCTGGAGGCATCGATCTTGTCTATTTTAGTGCCTGAAAAATTTAAACGTGATGGACTAGATAAGGGGTAGCAATAAGCTATGAAAGAGAAAATATTAATCGTAGAAGACGAAAAAGATATAATAAAAATGCTTGAGTATAACCTTAAGAAGGAGGGTTACAGGATTCTTTCTGCCCGCGATGGCGAAGACGCTTTGGATTTGGCAATCAAAGAATTACCTGACCTTGTTATTTTGGACTTGATGCTTCCCGGCATGGATGGCCTGGAGGTTTGTAAGGAACTTAAAAAAGAAATGAAAACCGCGCCTATTCCGGTGATTATGCTGACTGCTAAATCCCAGGAATCAGATAAGGTTTTAGGCCTTGAATTAGGCGCTGATGATTATATCACAAAGCCTTTTAGCCCCAGGGAATTGATTGCTAGGATAAAGGCAGTGTTGCGCCGGACAAAAGAAAAAGATAAATTGCCGGAAGTATTAAAAATAGGGGAATTAATGATTGATTTTTCAAAAATTAGCGTAACTGTTAAGGGGAAGGTAGCAGAGCTTACCTCCAAAGAATTTGAGCTCCTTAAGACTTTAATAAAAGTTAAGGGTAGGGTTTTATCGCGAGATTACCTTTTGGATACTATCTGGGGTTTTGACCATGCCGTAGAGATACAAACCCGCACCGTAGATGTCCATATTCGCACACTGCGCAAGAAATTAAAGAGCGAGGCCAGCCGTATTATCACCGTAAAAAATTACGGGTACAGGTTTGAGCAGGAAGATTAAACGTGGATATATTAGCTAAAAATAGTTTTAGATTCAAAATTGTTTTTTCGTATGTATTAATAGTCCTGGTTTCCTTCAGTTTTGTCGCCTACTTTTTAGACAAAAATTTAGAAGAAAATTCCCTCAAAGAGATCCAGTCTTCCCTGGTTACCCAAGCGAATTTAATAGAGAGCCAGATCTCCGCGCAAAGCCTGAAAAACGAGGACGGCATTTATTTAGAGATGCTGGCGAAGGATTTAAAACCGAAGATAAAATGCCGTATCACCATAATCAACCTTAAAGGGAAAGTCCTGGCTGATTCCGAAAAAACAGATCAGGAAATTCTGGCTATGGAGAATCATTCGGGCCGTCCGGAGGTAAGAGCGGCCCTGGAGGGCTCTATAGGTATTGATACGCATTATTCTTCTTCCCTCAAGATAGACATGCTTTATGTTGCCTTGCCGATAAAGGACCAAAATGAAGTCATTGGGATATTAAGGCTGGCGCTTCCTTTAGAAAGCGTGCGAAAGACTTTGTTTGTTATCAGAAAAACAGTCCTGCTTGGGTTACTTTTTGCTTTGGGGTTAGCTTTTGTTTTAGGATTGATAGTCGCGGGGCACACCATAAAACCGATTAACAGGATGATCCAGGTCTCCAGTAAATATTCCGAAGGCGATTTCAGCCGCAGGATCATCCAGGCTTCTAAAGATGAATTGGGGCAGCTCGCCGTCACATTAAATAAGATGGCCCAGGGATTAGAGGATAAGATAAAGGAGGTCAGGGCCCAGAACCATAAGCTGGAGGCGGTTTTTAACAGTATGGTAGAAGGCATAATCGTAGTTGATGAGGCAACGCGAATAATTTCCGTTAATCCCGCTATTGAAAAGATATTCAATATTTCGGAAAAAGAAGCGCAGGGGAAAGTTTTTCTTGAGGCGATACGCAATAACGATATCTCGGAGGTTATAAACTCTGTTTTAAAAACCCAGCTGCCATTATCCGAGGAGATAAGCCTTGTTTTGCCGGTGCGCAAGATATTTGAAGTCAATGCTACGCCTATTTTTGATAATGATGTTGTGGATGGCTGTTTGGTAGTCACTCATGACATAACCGAATTGAGGAGATTAGAAACCATCCGAAAGGATTTTGTGGCTAATGTTTCACATGAACTAAAGACCCCGCTTACTTCAATAAAGGGTTTTGTGGAGACCCTTCTTGAGGGCGCCTTAGATGACAAAGAGAATAACCGCGGTTTCCTGAAGATAATCCAGGAGCACGCCGAACGATTGAATTCTTTGGTTAATGATTTACTTTCCTTGTCTCACCTTGAATTAAAAGAGATAAAACTTAAAAAGGAAGAATTTAATCTGCGGGAACAACTTGAAGGTATATTGCGCGGTTTTAACTCTCAATCAAAGAGAAAGAATATTGAAATCAAAGACGAATTGCCTCCGGGCCTTCTGATAAAGGCAGATAAGGACAGGCTGGAGCAGGTATTTATTAATTTTCTTGATAACGCTGTAAAGTTTAATAAAGAAAGAGGCGTTATCAAAGTTTACAGCCAGGACCTGGATAATAAGGTCAAGATAACAATAGAAGATTCAGGTATCGGTATTCCTGAGAAAGATATTCCGCGTATTTTTGAGCGGTTCTATCGCGTGGACAAGGCCCGCTCGCGCGAACTCGGCGGCACTGGCTTAGGGCTTTCTATTGTCAAGCATATCGTGGAATTGCACGGCGGCAGCGTCGGAGTTGAGAGCACCGAAGGCCTGGGCTCCAAGTTTTTCTTCATCCTTCCCAAATAAACACCTTTTTACCCCCAAAATAATTTTACCCAATCTTTACATATCCTTGAAGCATATTTAACTCCTTTCCGTTACACTTTAGCCATGAAGATAAAAATTATAAATTCATGGTTAAAGTTGTTCCGTTATCTCAAGCATATTATCGACGAAGAAATAAGAGAAATGGATTCTTTCTACCAACAGTACGCATAAACAATGAAAGACTCAAATAAGATTATTATTATCGAAGACGATAGAGATATAAACGAACTCATTGCCTATAATTTAAGGAAAGAGGGTTTTTCCGTAGAGCAATTATACGATGGCTTAAAGGCCAGGGAAAAATTGAATAGCGGGCATTTTGGCGTAGTAATCCTTGATATCATGCTCCCCGGAATAGACGGTTTTGATATATGTAAAGAATTTAATGACAATAAAGATTATTCCAAAACATTTTTTATCATTGTAAGCGCCAAGAGCAATGCCCAGGATAAACTGTATGCGCATATTTTGGGAGCGGATTTCTATTTTACTAAGCCTTTTAATGTAAGCGAGCTTATAAATACCGTCAAGGAAATTAATTCAATGCAGGATAGAGAATTTGTGGTTAAGGCAAAATAATATTTTACAAACTTTTTACTTTTCTTTGAAGTGGATTTAATGCTTATCTTTTATACTTGGGTTGAGAGTAGAAGAAAGGCAAGATATGGAAAGAATACTTAAAAAAATAATAGATGTGGTAACGAGGCTCTTTAATAGAATTATAGACGAAGAGGCGAAGAGAGTTAATGAATTTCATTGCTACATTTTTGGGGCTAAGTCAATTAAAGGAGGTGAGAATTAATATGGAAACCATGTCTTCAATCCGGCGCGATTTTATCGCTACTCACTTACGTTCGCAACTTAACAGCCTTCGGCGTTTCCTTGACAATATAGAGGAAGAGGAGAGGCTGGATCCTGGCTATGCAGACGAGGCGCTGAAAGAGGTGGAAACAGGTTTAAGGCACATCAGGAAACTGTGTATAAGCAATAACTAATTAAAAGGAGGGGGGAAATGAGGAAGTTTTTAACAGTTGCGGTTTTAATCGGGTTCGTCGTATTAAGCCTTGGTGTTCATTCTTCTTGCGCGGGCGAAGTGGACATTCTTCTCCAGAAACTTGTGGAAAAAGGCATACTTTCCTCCGGAGAAGCCCAGGAGATTAAGACAGAGACTCAGGAACAGGTAAAAAAGGAAATCTCCCAGGGGAAATATTCTTCTCTTCCTGTTTGGGTGCAGAATACCAAAATAAAGGGCGATTTACGCTTGAGGTATCAGTATAAAAATGAGAAAGCAACTAATGGCTATGCGAAGGATACGCAGGTCGGCCGTTTGCGCGCGCGCCTTGGTTTAGAGAGTAAGGTAAACGAAAAGCTTTTGGCAGGAATCGGTATAGCCACTAGCAGCGGAGATCCCCGTTCCACTAATATTACTTTCGGAGATACCGGAGGAGATGGCGGATATTCAAGTAAGTTTAGTATCAGGCTTGATTATGCCTACGCGAAATATAGCCCGTTATCCTGGTTAAACCTTGTGGGCGGAAAGATGCTTCTTCCTGATGTGCTCTGGGAACCGACTGATTTGATCTGGGATACTGATATAACTCCCGAAGGCGGCATTATTCAGCTCAGCAAGAAATTGGGTTCTAATGCATCAGTTTTTATGAATACCGGTGCATTAATTGAGACGGCGGACACCAGCACGAATGCCGATACTATGATGGCGTATCTTATTCAGCCGGGTATAAACTACAAATTAAATGATACTCTTTCATTAAAAGGCGCTTTGACCTACTATGATTTTAGCAATGCTAAACACGCGGCTTTTCCAACAGCAACCTGGTATAAGAGCAGTAATAGTAAGCAGGGGACAAATTGGAAGTATGGTTTTCGCATCTTCAGCCCGGCTTTAGAGTTTAAGGTTGTGGAGCCTTTTAAGGCGTTAGGATTGGGTGTTGAGTCTTTAAAGTTTTTTGGCGAATATGTTAACAACCTGGCTGTTTCGGCTAAGAACACCGGTTTCTCGACGGGATTCCAGCTGGGAAATGAGAAGGTCGAGAAATGGGGAGATTGGCAGTTTAGATACATATACGCTATGCTCGAAAAGGATTCTGTGCCTGATTTCCTGCCTGATTCTGACCGTTACGGCGGCAAGACGGGTATGAGAAGCCATGAAGGAGCGATAACTTATGGTTTAGGCAAGAATACAAGTCTAGGGTTAGATATATATCGTTCATGGAATATTATAGGTACATCAACTAAGGCTCCGGAGACCCTTGTTCAGGTTGATTGGAATATGAAATATTGATAGCAAAAAAGGAGAGAAAAAATGAAGTCATTAAGAGAATCAATATTGCTGGTAAGCATAGTTTTGGGGTTAATCGTCCCGTGCTATGCGGAAAAGATGGTTATCGAAGGTTCGACTACACTTTTGCCTATTGCGCAAAAGGCAGCTGAGGTGTTTATGGGCAATGATTCTGCTGCGGATATATCCGTACGTGGCGGCGGTTCCGGAGTAGGTATTGCTTCTATAATTGATGGCACCTGTGATATCGGCGATGCTTCCCGGTCAATTAAGGATAGTGAATTAGATAGGGCAGCGGTTTTAGGCAGGGATATTAAAGCTCATGTTGTCGCGATGGACGGTATTGCCGTTATAGTAAATCAGGAGAATAAAGTAAGCACTTTGACTAAGAAACAACTAAAAGATATCTATACAGGTAAGATTTCTAACTGGTCGCAGGTTGGCGGAGGCGACCAGAAGATAGTGGCGATCTCCCGCGATAGCTCCAGCGGCACCTTTGAGGCATTCGGTACCCTGGCCTTGGAGGGCGCTAAGGTGCGTCCGGATGCGCTTATGCAGGCTTCTAATCAAGCGGTTGCCTCAATAGTTGCGCGTACGCCTCAAGCGATCGGATATGTAGGTTTAGGTTTCATGTCCGGCAATGTAAAGGCAATTGAATATGAGGGAGTAATGCCTTCGAAAGAAACGGTGCTAAGCGGTAAATACCCGTTAGGAAGGCCGCTTTTCATGTATACCAATGGTGTTCCCAGGGGCCTGGTTAAAGAATTCATTGATTTTGTAAAGAGCCCTCAAGGCCAAAAATTGGCAGAGGAGGAAGGTTTTGTTGCCTTAAAGTAAAAATCAAGCGCTTACTCATTAAGGCTGGCGGCGCGGCAGGGTTTATTGCTCTGCCGCGCTCCAATTAATAATATGCCACGAGCCAAAGAAAAAGTATATCAATGGGGATTTGCGGTTTTAGCCTTCGCGTCGCTTTTATTTTTAATAGGGATAGTAATTGTTTTGTTTAAAGAGGCTTTGCCGATTTTTGCTAAAGTAAAATTTTTTAAATTTATTTTTGGCAGAAGCTGGTACCCGACTTATAGCCTGCCTGAATTCGGGATATTGCCTTTAATCCTGGCTTCATTCTGGGTGACCCTAGGCGCTATGTTAATAGCTGTCCCGTTAGGGGTAGGCAGCGCTCTCTACATAAGCGAATTAGCCAGCCAAAGGCAGAAGGCGATATTAAAACCGTTGGTTGAGCTTTTGGCCAGTGTGCCTTCCATCGTGTACGGTTTTTTCGGCATGGTCGTTCTTGCCCCATTTCTGCAAAAACTGCTAAATATACCGATAGGTTTGTGTGTTTTTAGCGCGAGCCTTGTCTTGGGGGTTATGGCGGTGCCTACGGTTTGCAGTATTTCCGAGGATGCTTTAAGCTGGGTGCCGCGTTCTTTCAGGGAAGCTTCTTTTGCCGTAGGCGCCAACAGGTGGCAGACGCTGATTAAAGTAGTGATTCCTGCGGCAGGTTCGGGTATCTCTACAGCTATTATTTTAGGGATGAGCCGGGCAATCGGAGAAACCATGACCGTTTTGATGGTAGCCGGCGGAGCAGCGGTTATCCCGAAATCGTTTTTTGATCCGGTCAGGCCTATGACTGCGGCGATTGCAGCAGAAATGGGAGAGGCGCCGATGGGAAGCGACCATTATCACGCGCTTTTTGCTATCGCCTTGATTTTGTTCTTGTTTACCTTTGTGTTCAACATTATTGCCGAACTGATCAGCAGGCGCTACCGGATAAAATTAGGTTTATCAGGATGAAAAAAGACATTACTCAAAAAATAGGTTTTTTATTTTTATTTATCTGTATGGCCATTACCATACTTTTTCTTGTTGTGATATTATTTTTTATCGCTTCAAAAGGCATGAAGGTGATCTCCTGGGAATTCTTGACCCAACTGCCTCGGAATGCCATGACCGAAGGTGGCGTGGCTCCGGCAATCATAGGGACCTTTTATCTTACCCTTATTGCAATTCTTTTTGCTTTACCTCTTGGCCTGGCCTGCGCAATATACCTTTGCGAATATAGCCCGAGAGGTATCGTGGTTAATATTATCAGGATCAGTATCAATAATTTAGCAGGCGTACCTTCGGTTGTCTTCGGTTTATTCGGCCTGGCTGTTTTTGTAAAGTTTTTTAAATTCGGCGTATCCATGCTTTCGGGAGGGTTGAGCCTGGGTATATTGGTTCTTCCTTTGATTATTTCTGCTACCCAGGAAGCTCTGCAGGCAGTACCGCATTCAATCCGGGAGGCATCCTTGGCATTGGGAGCGACAAAGTGGCAGACTATTAAAAAAATAGTCTTACCTTCCGCGATGCCGGGTATCATTACAGGCGTAATCTTAAGCATCGGCAGGGTTGCCGGAGAAACCGCGCCCATACTTTTTACTGCCGCAGCTTTTTATCTGAGGGGATACCCGAAATCTATCTTTTCAGAGGTAATGGCTCTTCCATATCATATCTATGCTTTGATGACGGAAGGGGCGCATCCGGACAAGCAGACTGCGATTGCCTACGGTTGCAGTTTAATATTATTGTTATTGGTGTTATCGGTATCTCTTGTAGCAATAGTCATCCGTCAGAAGCAAAGGAGCAAATCATATGGGTTATAAAGTAAGGATCCGGGCTGAGGATGTAAATTTTTATTATGGACGCGTTCAGGCATTAATAAATATTAATATGGATATTTTTACCAATCAGGTGACCGCGATTATCGGGCCATCCGGTTGCGGTAAGTCTACGTTTATAAGGCTCTTAAACCGGATGAACGAGTTGATCGTTAATTCTACGGTAACGGGGAATATTTATTTAGACGGCGAAGATATATTTGATTCAAGAATCGACCCTGTTGAAATCCGCAGGCGTATCGGAATGGTATTCCAGAAGCCTAATCCTTTTCCCAAAAGTATTTTTGAAAATATATCATACGGACTTGAAGTTAATGGCATAAAAGATAAGTATTATATCGAAGAAAGGGTAGTCACTTCACTAAAAAAAGCCGCTCTCTGGTGCGAGGTTAAAGACAGGCTTAAGGAAAGCGCGCTTAGGTTGTCTGGAGGCCAGCAGCAGCGGTTGTGTATTGCCAGGTGCCTGGCAGTAGAGCCGGAGGTGATTCTTTTCGATGAACCTTGCGCAAGTTTAGACCCCATTTCTACCGCTAAAATAGAAGAATTGTTATTGGAGCTTAAGAAAGATTATACTATTATTATTGTTACTCACAATATGCAACAGGCGGCGCGTGTGTCGGATAGGACGGCTTTTTTCTTATTGGGGGAATTAATAGAAATTGGCGAGACTCATAGTATTTTTACCGCGCCTAAAGATAAAAGGACAGAGGCATATATCACAGGGAGGTTTGGATAAAGAAGGGGAAAGTTTGCTTTACATATATTTTACATAGATTTAACATAGGCTTAATGTATTGATACTATAATATCCCTTTAAATAGGAGGAAGGTATGTTTAAAAAAATTTTGTTTATTATTGCGTTTGTTTTGGTTGCGGCTTCGGCATTTGCCGCGAAGGATAAGAATTCAATCCAAATCAAAGGTTCGGATACAATGGTTAATCTGGCTCAATCCTGGGCTGAAAAATTTATGGAAGAATATCCCGGCGATTTCATAGCGGTAACCGGAGGCGGTTCAGGCACAGGTTTATCCAGCCTTATAAGCGGCACCTGCGATATCGCTATGAGTTCAAGGAACATAAAAGATAAGGAAATCGGTTTAGCCAAGCATAAAGGGATAAATCCCAACGAAATAATCGTGGCTTTGGATGGTTTGGCGGTAGTGGTAAATTCCTCTAATCCGGTGGATAAACTTACCATGAGCCAATTGGCGGATATTTTTACCGGTAGAATCACCAATTGGCAGGAAGTCGGCGGAAAGAATGAAAAGATAGTCTTACTTTCCCGTGAAGTTAATTCCGGGACACATGTTTATTTTAAAGAACATGTGTTAAGAAGAGGCGACCCGGCCGGTAAGGAAGAATTCGCTCCCGGCGCGTTAATGCTTTCTTCTTCCCAGGCAATCGCCGATGAAGTAGCCGGTAATTCTTCGACAATAGGATATTACGGCATGGGTTATATTTCTCCCAAGCAAAAAGCTGTAGCTATAGCTAAAGACGAAAAATCAGAGTATGTAAGCCCGGCCATAGAAAATGTCATAAGCGGAAAATATCCTATTTCTAGGCCGCTCTTTATGTATACAAACGGCTTTCCACAGGGGCTGGTAAAAAAGTTTGATGATTTTTGCCTTTCAAAAGAAGGGCAGGAGATTGTTCTAAAAACAGACTTTGTGCCAGTAAGCAGATAAAATATATGGTTTCTTTCCGTAAGCTTAAAGAACAGATCATTGAAAAGTTTATCCTTCTCTGTGGCCTCGCTTCCATATTTTTCGTCATTCTGATTTTCCTATTTTTGCTGAAAGAAGGGCTGGCGGTATTCCAGGGCATCACCCCTTTCAAATTCCTGTTTGGAAAAAGCTGGTATCCGATTTCAGAGCCGGCGCAACTGGGCATACTCCCTTTGATTCTCGGTTCGTTACTAGTTACCCTGGGAGCGGCGATTATCTCTATACCTATAGGCGTAGGTTGCGCGGTTTATATCGCTGAGATTGCCCCTGTAAGGATAAAAGAGGTTCTAAAATCCGGCATAGAGTTATTGGCAGCTATTCCTAGTGTTGTGCTGGGGTTTATCGGTATGGTAACCCTTGTGCCTCTGGTAAAAAATCTATTTCATCTACCCACCGGTTTGACCGCGCTATCCGGCTCAATAATGTTGGCATTTATGGCTATGCCTACGATTGTATCAATTGCCGAGGATGCGCTATATTCCGTTCCTAAAAACTATAAAGAGGGCGCTCTGGCATTAGGGGCAACGCAATGGCAGACGATATGGCGGGTGATGTTGCCTGCGGCGTCCAGCGGGATACTGGCCGCGATAATGCTTGGCATCGGCAGGGTAATCGGTGAAACCATGGCAGTGATGATGATTACCGGAAACGCCGCGGTCATACCGCAAAGTATTTTAGTCCCGGTGCGCACCCTGACTGCTACTATCGCCGCCGAAATGGGAGAAGCAGTGGTGGGAAGCGAGCATTATTTCGCCCTCTTTGCCGTGGGAATAGTTTTGTTTATTATCAGTTTCGCGATTAACGTTACCGCGGATTTATTTTTACATAAAAGACAATGACAAGAAATCCCCATCGAACCCAGAAAATCGCCTTTTTCTTTTTACTCTTAGCCACCCTGTTGAT
>CAYPRG010000034.1:5124-10810 GCA_964413025.1 uncultured Planctomycetales bacterium | reverse complement strand
ACGACTATTAGATCCGAAGGCTGTAAGCCCGCGGTCATAATATCAAAATCTATATACCCCGTAGGTATGCCGGTGACATGCGCCTTCTTCTGGTAGAGCCTGTCAATCGTTTCTATGCTGTCTTTAACGATTTCCTTAAGGTGTATGTAAGTACCGAATGTCCTTTTGTCGCTGACTTCAAATATGAATTTCTCTGCGCTATCCACCACCTCATCGATATTCCCTTCGGCCTCATAACAGAGGGAAACTATCCGGGTGGCGTTACTAATAAGCGTCCTTAAAATACTTTTTTCTCTGACGATTGAAACGTAGTGGCTGATGTTAGCCGCGGTGGGGACGGAATTTGACAGGGAGGCCAGAAAACTTGCCCCTCCTACTTCATCAAGAATGTTGTCTCTCTTAAGCTCGTCGGTCAAAGTAATGATGTCGACGGCTTTGTTGGCGTTATAAAGGTTTAATATCGCCTCAAATATCTTTCTGTGGCTGTCTTTATAAAATGAGTTCCTGTCCAGGGACTCGGAAGCCACTGAAATAGCGTCTTCATCCAGCAACATCGAACCCAGCACTGCCATCTCGGCTTCTAAATTCTGCGGCGGGAGTTTCTCCAGGAGCGTATCTGCCATTATATACTCACTTACTTCTTAACAATCCAGACTTTGAGTTTCGCGGTAATTTCCAGGCCTAACTTGACAGGAACCTCGTAAATACCTAAAGACTTTAACGGCTCGTCCAGAATAATGGAATTCTTGTCTATTGTGATGCCTTCCTCGGAAAGGGAGTTGATTATCTCCTGCGTCGACACGCTTCCGAAAATCTTGTCTTCTTCCTTTTCCTTAGTCAAAACAGGCATGGTCAAAGACAAGCTTTCTAACTTTGCCTTAAGCCCTTCGTACTCTTTCCTGGTTTTCTCCAATTTCATTGCCCTGGCCTGATTTTCCTGTTCCAGCTTCTTCATATTCTGCGATGTCAGGGGCAGGGCCAAACCGTTAGGAATAAGGAAATTACGCGCGAAGCCGTCTTTTACCTTTATAACCTGGCCGGTTTTACCGAGCTTTCCTGAATCTTTAGTTAAAATAACTTCCATAATTATAGCCGCGCATAGGGCAAGAGCGAAAGAAATCTTGCCTGCTTGATGGCCTCCGTAATTTTTCTCTGATGTTTAGCGCAATTGCCGGACACCCGGCTGGGAAGGATCTTCCCTCTTTCCCTGATAAACGATTCCAGCGTTTTTACCTCTTTATAATTTACAACCCTGTTCTTATCCGCGCAAAAACGGCAGATTTTTTTCCTCATCGGTAAAAGCGCGTCTTTTTTCTTAGTTTTAATACCCGGTTTTGTCTTTGTCTTGATTCTCATTTGGTTCTTCCTCGCTTTCTTCTAACCATGCTGATTCTGTAGATGGTTCCTGTGCCTGTACCTGTACCTGCTGCTCAAGCGGCGCTGCAGCGGCTGCTTTAGCCGGAGCCCCTCCCAGGAATTGTATCCTTTCCGCCCTCACTTCTATTACACTGCGCTTCTGCCCGGCGTTATCTTCCCAGGAGCGCGACTGCAGCCTGCCTTCAACAAATAACGAACTGCCTTTATGCAGGTATTGATTGCAAGTCTCGGCTTGTTTATCCCAGGCTACCGCGGTGATAAAACAAGTCTCTTCTTTTAACTCCTGGTTCTTATTCTTAAATTTCCTGTTTATCGCCATTCTCAAGTTGACTACGGCTATGCCTTGAGGCGTGTAGCGCAATTCCGGGTCTTTTGTCAAATTTCCTATGAGCAATACTTTATTTAAATTAGCCATGTCTTTAGACTCCTTTAAGGTCGGGTATTATTACAGCCTGGTGAAAAGTGCCCTTAAAATATTCTCGTTGAGCGTGTAGGCATGCCTTATCTGGACTATAGCTTCGGGCGCTACGTCAAAATTGACCAGGTAATATACGCCCTCGTGCTGCTTCTTGATAGGGAAATGCATTTTCCTTCTTTCCGACCAGATATTCGCCTGGCTTACCTTACCTTCGCTTTTGGTTATCGCGTCGTTAATCTGAGCAAGCAACGTTTTCTTTTCGTCCTCAGATAAATCCGGTTTGATAATAATCATTGCCTCGTACTTATTCATTATTTGTTCTCCTTGTATTAAAGATATTCATACTTTCCGCTATCCCTCTTGTAGCCCAAACCTGGCAGCAATTCCCCGCCTTCTCTACAATCTCTTTTGCCTCTGCCAATTCATTCCTTTTAAAACGCGAGAGCACAAAATCAGCGGCATCAACTGCGGGATGCGGCCTGCCTATGCCGACGCGCAAACGGCAAAACTCCTGGCTGCTTAACGCGGCGATTATAGATTTTAACCCGCGCTGCCCTCCGGATGAACCAAGGGGGCGGATGCGCATCCTGCCGAATTCCAGGTCTAAATCATCGCAGATTACCAACAAATCTTCCAGGCTGATTTTATATTTCTTAAGCAGCGCGCTTACCGCGCTGCCCGAAAGATTCATAAAAGTAAGCGGCATTGCCAACACCACCGGCTCATCTCGAATCTTACCCTTGCCAACCAAAGAACAACTAGCGCTTTCCCTTTTAAAACTTATCTTGCAAGTTTTTGCTAACCCCTTTACTACAGAGAAACCGATATTATGCCTTGAATCTCTATAGATGTCACCCGGGTTACCTAAACCCACTATCAGTTTCATTCAGGTTATTTCTTTTCTTTCTTCTCTTCCTTGCCCGCCTCTTCGCCTTCAGCCGGGACTTCCTTCTTTTCCTTGATTACTTCGGGCTCTTTCTTCTCTTCGCCCTCAACCGCCTCTACGGGAACTTCTTCCTTCATCGGGGCAGCTACGGAAATCACAACCGAGTTAGAGTCAGACAAAACTTTAAGATTTGGCGCAAATTTTATGTCTTTTATATGTATAGACTCGCCGATTTTTAAGGCGCTTACGTCTACTTCAATATCTTTAGGTATATCGGTAGGCAAACATTCGATTTCAATTTCCCAGAGGATATGTTCCAGAGAGCCGCCTTCCTGCTTTACTCCTATGGACTCGCCTTTTACCGTCACCGGAACGTTTACCTTGATGGCCTTGGTCAGGGAAATCTCATTGAAATCCAAATGCTTGATATCCCCGGTAACCGGGTCATACTGGATCTCTTTAATCAGACAGGCCCTGGATTTCTGCTTCGAGTCATCCTTGACCTTCAGGTTGATTATCGCGTTCTCTATGTGGTGCTGATGCACCAGCTTTACCAGCTGGCTGGTAAGTATCTTTAAGGACAAAGATTCCTTGCCTTCGGCATAAACTACCGCCGGGACAAACCCTTTGTCTCTTAAATGCTTGACATTAACCTTGCCTATTTCCGGCCTTGCTTCTACGTCTAAAAATATCTCTTCCATTGTAGTTATCTCCCCTTAATCAAATAGTGAACTTACTGATTCCTCGTTGTGTATCCTTTTTATCGCTTCGCCTAAAAGTTCCGCTACCGACAACACCTCGATACGCTCGTGCTTTTTATCATCAGCTAACGGGATGCTGTTGGTAATCAGTAGTTTTTTCAGGTTTTTACATTTATCCAGACGCTCTATAGCCGGGCCCGATAATACCCCATGGCAGATAGCAGCGTAGATATTCTCTGCTCCGGCTTTTTTCAGGGTATCCACCCCATCAAACAAAGAACTGCCGGTGGCAATCAAATCATCTACTATAATCGCATTTTTGCCTTCGACTTCGCCTAATATATGCATTGCTTCGGTTTTTTCCGGAGATTCGCGCCTCTTGTCTATTATGGCGAGGCTGGCTCCGATTCTTTTGGCGTAAGCCCTGGCCATTTTTATTCCGCCGACATCCGGGGAAACAATAACCAGGTCTTTTATTTTTAATTTGGAAAAATAATCTATAAAGACACCTATGGAAAAAAGATGGTCCAGCGGGATATCAAAAAAGCCCTGTATCTGGCCGGCATGCAAATCCATGGTCAATACCCTGTTGGCGCCGGAGACGGTCAGAAGGTTAGCCACCAGTTTCGCGGTAATAGGCACCCGCGGCTGGTCTTTCCTGTCCTGCCTGGCATAGCCGTAATAAGGCATCACCGCGGTGATGCGCTGCGCCGAGGCCCTCTTTACGGCATCAATCATAATCAAAAGCTCCATCAAAGTATCATTAGCCGGAGGGCAGGTAGGCTGGACTATAAATACATCCTTGCCTCTGATATTGTCATTAATCTTTACCCGTATTTCCCCCTCGCTGAATTTACCGACAAAAATATCCGATAATTTAACTTTAAGATAACCGCAGATTTCTTTGGCTAACTCCGGATGCGCATTGCCGCTAAGGACTGCTATTTTATCCATCTTTACCTCTTTGTTGTTAATAACCTGACCGGCACACCCACGCCTACTTTACCGTCAGGGATATCTTTATTTTTCAGGACCACTGTCCCGGCCCCGGTCCTGGCATTACGGCCGATTTTTACCGGCGCGATTAAAATGGTATCCGAACCGATATACGCCCCGTCTTTTATGACGGTAATGCCTTTTCCTTTTCCGTCAAAATTCGCGGTGACAGTCCCGGCGCCGATATTAACCATGCGGCCTATACGGCTGTCCCCTATGTAACAGAAATGTTTTACGAATGTTTTAGAGCCTAACCTCGAACGGACAATCTCCAGGAAATTACCCGCCACCACGCTATCTGCAAGTTCGGCGCCCTCCCTAAGGTGGGCAAAGGGCCCGACAGAACAGTGTTTTCCAATCTTAACATCCCTTTCAATAACTGTAAAGGGATAAATCACGGTATCCCTGCCTATCCTGGTGCCGTAACTTATGAAGGTAGAGTTGGGATCGATTATGGAAACACCCTGTTCCATCAACTTCGCGTTAATCCTCTGCTGCATAATCTTATTTGCCTTGGACAAATCCTCCCGGGAATTTATCCCCAGCGCCTCGTTTATATCGGAAATCCTCACTCCCTCTATCAGGCAGTTCTTCTTATAAAGTATGCTTATAATGTCGGTGAGGTAAAATTCTTTCTTACGGTTGTCCGGCCTTACTTCTTTTAAGGCCTGGGCCAATTTATCTTTATTAAAACAAATGATGCCGGTATTAATTTCTTTTATGTCTTTCTGAAAATCATCGGCGTCTTTCTCTTCCACGATGCCGCAGATGCTGGAGTAGGCGTCCCTTAAAATCCTGCCGTAACCCTCCGGTTTATCCAGTTGGGCGGTCAGCAGGGTGGCATCGGCATTGCTCCTGGCGTGGTATTTCAACAGCCCGAGCAGGGTTTCTTTTTTTAACAGGGGGATATCGCCGTAAAGAATCAGCACTGTACCCTTAAAACTTTTTAATTTCGGCATTGCGCTCTTAACCGCGTCCGCTGTGCCGAGAAGCTTTTTCTGGATAACAAAATCCACCCCCGCGGGAAGAGATTTCTTCACCGTTTTGTGTTTATACCCCAGGACAACCAGGGATTTTTTTATTTTTAAATCCCTCGCCGAATCCAGGACATAATCAAGCATCGGCCTGCCGCAAAGGGTATGTAATACCTTGGGGGTTTCGGATTTCATCCGCGCACCTTTGCCGGCGGCTAAAATTATGGCTGCGATATTTTTCTGCATATTATATTATTCCTCAATTGCCCGGCAAGGATTCGAACCTTGACAGTCAGACCCAAATTCTGATGTGCTACCATTACACAACCGGGCA
>CAYPRG010000034.1:0-5024 GCA_964413025.1 uncultured Planctomycetales bacterium | reverse complement strand
TTCTCCTGCCCGTAAGCCTCTAGGACCCTTTTTTGCAGATATTCCCTGAAGGACTGCGTTATGGGATGAGCGATATCCTTATGTTCCAGTTGGGCATTATTAGCGGCATCCTGGCCTACCGGCCGGGAAACTATAGGCAGCCCGGCGGCGCACTGGTTGCAATATTTACTGCGTAGTTCATTCTTAAAGCCGCATTTTACACAAGGCTGCTTTACCTTCCTTGAAGGCATGGCTATGAACAGGCCGCTGGTGCCCTCTATTACTTTTATATTCCTTACTACAAATGCGTTGTCAAAGGTTACCGTGGCGTATGCTTTCAGCTTCTTATCGGGGGAGTCTTTTATAAATACTCTAACCTCAGTTATTTCCATCTTACAACCTCCTTGTGTTGCTCAAAGAATCAAAGTGTCTGACTTGCAAAAACCTGCCAAAACTTATTTTCTTCTTTAAGCTGCCTGCATAAAGATACGGCCTCCTTTCTCGAAGGAACAATGGCGAAAACCGCCGGGCCACTACCGGACATCAAAACTGCTTTAAGGCCTAAACAAATAAATCTTTCTTTGATGCGGGCTACCTCAGGGTATAAACCGGAAGTAACCCTTTCCAGGCTGTTCAACAAGGATTTAGCGATTAAAGAAAGGTCGCTTTTTCTTAAGGCTGAAGTTAGTATTTTATCACCGCGGCGCGGGCTTGTCAATCTAGAATAACTATCCCATTTCTTATATATAACCGGGGTCAAAACCTCTATTTTAGGCACTGCCAGCACGTGCCAAAGCTTGACGCTGTCAAGCGCCTTTAAAGGCTTTATTTTCTCTCCCCTGCCGCTGCCCAGGGCAAATGGAGAATCATAAATAAAAAAAGGGACATCGCTGCCAATGCCGGCGGCTAACTTTACCAGTTTATTTTGCCCGAGGCGTAATCCCCAAAATTTATTTAAGCCGGTTAAAACGGCGGCGGCGTTGCTGGAACCGCCTCCCAGGCCGGCGCCAACCGGGATACGCTTTTTTATTTCAATATTAACGCCCTTTTTAACCAGAAAATTATCCTGCAACAATTTAGCGCTGCGGTAGGCAAGGTTTGTTTTGCCCTTCGGCACCAGGGGCGAACTGCAGATGATTTTTATTTTATTATCCCGGCGGGGTTTTAGGATAATTTTATCGGAAAGGCCTATCCTTTCAAATACGGTATTTATATTGTGGTAGCCGTCCTTGCGTTTATTCAGAACTTCCAGATAAAGATTTAATTTAGCGCAAGAATCAACAATCACCCTGCTACCTCACTATGACTCAACTTTTCCGCTAAGAAAGAATACTTGAGACTGCCTTTTCTATATCAACACTGGTAAGCTTATACTCTTTTAAAAGGTCGACAGATTCTCCGGACTGGCCGAACCTGTTCCTTATTCCCAGGCGTACCACTTTGGTGGGATGATTTTCCGCGGCTACTTCATCAACTCCGGATGCCAGGCCTCCGATTACCGAATGCTCTTCGCAAACCACGATTCCGCGGGTTTCTTTTGCCGCTTTCAATATAGTATCTTTATCCAGAGGGTTGATGGTATGCATATTTATCAGGCGTACCGAGATGCCTTTCTTGGAGAGCTCTCCGACGGTAAACAATGCTTCGTTGACCATAGCCCCGCAGGCGATAATGGCAACGTCATTGCCGCTGGCCAGAACCTGGGCATGCCCCAGTTTAAAATCGCCTTTGTTTTCTATGGTCGCTACCTTAGGCCTTCCCAGCCGTATATAAAACGGCCCTTTCGTATCCACCGCGGCCATTATTGCCTCGCGCGTCTGCGGGCCGTCGCAGGGAACGATAATCTTCATGTTGGGGATTACCCGCATCAACGCCACATCTTCTAATGCCTGGTGGCTGGCTCCGTCAGGCCCGACGGTAATTCCGGCATGAGTAGCCACTATCTTGATATTGAAATTGCTGTAGCTGACGCTGTTTCTTACCTGGTCCCAGGCCCTGCCTGTGGCGAACATGGCAAAAGTTGAAACTAATACGGTCTTACCGCAGCTGGCCAGGCCTGCCGCGGTTGCCATCATGTTCTGTTCGGCCACCCCGAAATTAAAAAATCTCTCCGGAAATTCCTTGGCAAACAGGCTTGTGCGGGTTGAACTGGATAAATCCGCGTCCAAGACCACGATATCCTTATTCTTTTTACCCAACTCCAGTAAAACCTGCCCGTATACGTCGCGTTGATATAATTGTTCAGCCATTTTAAATTACTCTAATTCTTTCAGCGCCTTTTCCTCTTCTTCTTTAGTGGGCGCGCGACCGTGAAATTCACAAGTATTCTCCATAAAAGAAACTCCCTTGCCTTTTATGGTCCGCCCGATGATTATAGACGGCTTGCCTTTTATTCCTTTGGCCTGGTCGTAAGCGGATAAAACCTGATTCATATCATGCCCGTCTATTTCTATTGTATGCCATCCGAATGACTGCCATTTGGCGGCTATGGGCTCTAATCCCATGATATCGCAGATTTTTCCGTCTATCTGAAAACCGTTATAATCCAATATCCCGCACAGATTATCGCATTTAAAATGGGCCGCGGCCATTGCCGCTTCCCAGATATTTCCTTCCTGTATTTCACCGTCCCCCATTAAAACATAAACCCGGTAATCTTTCTTGTCTATCCCGGCTGCCAGGCTCATGCCTAAGCCAACAGATAATCCCTGCCCTAATGAACCCGAGGCAACCTCTACGCCCGGGGTGCGCCTGTCCGGGTGGCCCTGGAGTATAGAACCAAACTGCCTTAAGGTCCAGAGTTTATCAACGGAAAAATAGCCGGATTCAGCCAGCAAAGCATACCAGAGAGGGCAGCAATGCCCTTTTGACATATGGAACCTGTCGCGGTCAGGCCAGGAGGGGTCTTTGGGGTTATGGCGCAGCACTGAAAAAAATAAAGCGGTAATCAAATCCGTTGCCGACAAGCTTCCTCCGGGATGGCCGGACTTGGCTTTAGCGAGCATGCGGATGATCAACCGCCGTATTTCTTTTGCCTTGCCTTCTAATTTTTTAACTTCGGCGTCTGGGTGTTGCATTGTTTATCCAGATTCTCCAGTTTTTCTTTGACCTTGGGCTGGTCAGCTTTTAATTTCAAAGATTCCTGCCAGATTGCCTTTGCTTTTTCCGGCTGCCCGGTCTTTAAATAAACGTCGCCCAAATGGTCGCGGATAACCGGGTCTTTCAATAAAGCATTTGCCTTTTCCAGCTCATTTAAGGCTTCTTTAAATTTACCCTTCTTGAAATACAGCCAACCCAGGCTATCGATGTAGGCGCCATTATTGGAATCCATCTCCAGGGCTTTTTTTATCATCAACTCTGCCTGGCCCAGATTCTTGTTATCCTCTACATACAGATAACCTAAATAATTTAAGGCCTCGGGGTAGGCGGGCTTGAATTCCACCGCTTTTTTCAGTTCCTCTACCGCTAATTCTTTCTTACCCAGCTCATTGCAGGCGCTGCCCAGGTAAAAATGCGCCTCTGCGTCCTTAGGGGATATCTCAATTATTGTGCGGTAGATTTTTTCCGCGGAATCAAATTTCTTCTGCTGCAGATAGACAACGCCTAAAGTCCGGTAAATATCTATATTATTGGGCTGGAGTTTAGAAGCATTCTTAAGCGCGAGCTCGTACTCTTCCGTAGACAGGTCCTTCTGGTTCTGGGCGGAATAAAGGAGTGCTAATATCGCGTGCGGCTCTACCGCTTCCGGGTCAAGCTTTATGACAAGCTTTAATTCTTTCGCGGCTTCGGAATAGTTGTCCTTCTTCAGGTAGCTTACCGCTAAGTTCAAGTGAATAACCGAATTTTCACTTTCTACTTTTAACGCCTTTTGGTATTCCTCAATGGCCTTATCCAGCTCGCCCAAATCCTCATGCATTACCGCCATGATATAGTGGCTTAAAGCTGAAGAAGCCTTCTTGTCTAAGGCAACGGCTTTACTATCTGAATTTACGGACAAAAGGGCAAGTAAACACAAAATACCCTTAATGTACTTATTAAACTTGGAAGCCATTTAAACTCTGACCCAGTTATAAAGGATTAATTAACCCCAGGCTCTCTTCTTCAGATGGCGAAGACGACGGCGCGCTTTTTTTCTTTTATGCGTCCGTATCTTTTGTCTCTTTCTCTTTTTACCGCAAGGCATATTCCCCTCGCTCCTTTTTTTAAGGTATTACTTTATTCAATGGGTATTCTATAATCCCGCAGGCGCCGGCTTTTTTCAATTCCGGAATCAGGGTCCGCACTACCCGCTCATCAATCACTGTCTCAACAGCCAGCCACCCTTCCCCGGAAAGCCCGGAAATAGTAGGTGTTTTTAAAGCCGGCAAAAGGGCAATAATTTTCTTAAGGTCCTTCTTCCTGGCGTTCATTTTAAGGCCCACTTTTTCCTCGGCGGCGATAGCTCCTTGCAATAAAAGGGCTATCTGCTCCATCTTGGCCTTCTTCCAGGCGTTTCTATAGGAATCTTTATTGGCGATAAACTGCGTAGTAGATTCGCAGATAGTGGCAATTTCAACCAGCTTATTCGCTTTCAGGCTCCTGCCGGTCTCGGTTAATTCCACTATGGCGTCCACTAAACCCGCCTTTACCTTGACCTCGGTCGCCCCCCAGCTGAATTCCACGTCTACTTTGACTTTGTTTTTCCTGAAATATTCCCGGGTGACATTGATCAGCTCAGTGGCCACCCGCTTACCGGATAAACCCTTGGCTGTCTTTATACCGGAATCCTCCGGTACCGCTAAAACCCATCTCACCTTATTCAGGCTCTGTTTGGCATAAATTAATTCGCTAACCCTGGTTACTTTTGAATCATTCTCCAATATCCAGTCCGCGCCGGTAATGCCGCAATCCAGGGCCCCGTCCTGGACATACCTGGACAACTCCTGGGCGCGCAATAAAACCGGCTCTATCTGGGCATCGTCTATAGAAGGAAAATACGAACGCTCCGAAACGAAAACATTGAAACCGGCCTTCCTGAACATCTTGAAGGTCGCCTCCTGCAGGCT
>CAYPRG010000033.1:7355-10871 GCA_964413025.1 uncultured Planctomycetales bacterium | reverse complement strand
ATTCTAAGACAAAACCTATGTCAAACAAAATAGTTAGTATTATTATTGTTGCCGCTGGGACGAGGGATTATCTTAAATTCTGCCTGGATTCAATAAGGGGGCAGGGCTATCCGGATAAAGAAATTATAGTGATTGATAATTCGCTTAAGCCGGATTTCGAACAGGAATTCCGTCAGTCTTACCCTGAGATAAAATTATACCCCAGCCGGGAAAATCTATCTTATTGCCAGGCGCTTAATAAGGGCATAGGGGTAAGCAAGGGAGATTTTATCCTTTGCCTTAATGATGATGTGGTGCTGGATAAGGATTTTATTGACGAGGCCCTGAAATGTTTTACTTTCAGCGAAGATACAGGCATAGTCAGCGGTAAAATCTTACGTTTCGATAAGGTTACTATAGATAGCGCCGGCTTATCCTTAAGTATCTGGAGGACCGCGGAAGAGAGAGGCTATGGGGATAAAGATAAGGGGCAATTCCAGGGGAAATGCCGCGTATTCGGAGTAAATGGCGCAGTAGCTTTCTATAGGCGTAATTTGCTTGAACAGATAAAGTTGGGGGAGGAATATTTTGATTCCGATTTTGGTTATTTTTATGAAGACCTGGATGTCTCTTGGCGGGCCCATAGATTCGGGTGGAAGGGTTATTATACGCCAACAGCATTAGCATATCATCTAAGAGGAGGGACAGCCAGGCAGGGGAGCAATCCTAATAAAAGATTTGCCCGCCATTGTTTAAATGATGACCTGCTTTTTGACCTGATGAAAAACAGGTATCTTGCGATTATCAAAAACGAATCTTTTTTTAATCTTATAATCCATTTTCCTTTTATTCTATTCTATGATGTATTCGCCTGGGGCTATCTCCTTTTCTTCAGGCCGAGATTGATAAAAAGGGCTTGGCGCCTTATAAAAACTGCCGCAGCTGCTTTTAAAAAAAGAAAACTTATGGATAAAAGGCTAGAGGGTAAATAATGAGAATCGCGCTTATATATCCCCGGCTAAATTACAATATAGATTTTGTGGGCAATGATGGTTATGTGAAAAATATGAGCGGTTATCCGCCGTTAAGCCTGGCCTATGTCGCTGCGATAATAAAGAGTGCCGGTCATGAGGTAACCATAATCGACGGCAACATTTCTAACTTGAGCCTGGATGATACGGCGGAAAAGATAAAAGCATTCCAGCCGGATTTACTAGGGCTTACCGTTACTATCGCTACTTTTCCCGAGGTATGTAACTGGATACGCTCTATAAAGAAATACGTGGATATGCCCGTTGTCATAGGAGGCCCTTCTCTGGATCTATATATCCGGGAATTTATGCTCCATAAGGAGGTAGATTATGCCTTATGCGGCGCTGTATCTGATTCGCTGCCAAAATTTCTGGATGTATTTAAAGAGAATAATGCGGATTATTTAGCAGGTATCCCCGGGCTGTGCTTTCGGAAAGGCAATGAACTTATCATCAATCAGGCGGAATATCTGGTTGATGATATCGGAAAATTGCCTTTTCCATCCAGAGAGTTGCTGGCGAATAATAAATATTTTTCTCCTTTTTCTGAAAAGAAGAACTTCACTCCTTTTATCACCGCTAAGGGTTGTTTTTTTCGTTGCGCATATTGTTGCCTTGTTGAGAAGCCGCATTTACGGGAAGTTAAGGATGTTTTGGCAGAGCTTAAGGAATGTTATTTCCGTTTCAAGATCAGGGACATTGATTTTTATGACCCTGTTTTTACAATAGATAAGCAGCGGGCGCTGGGGATCTGCAGGGGAATAAGGGATGAGGGAATCTCTATAAGATGGTCTGCGCGGACGCATATAAATCATATAGACGAAGAATTGTTGGAAGAAATGGCTTCCAGCGGCTGCAGGATGATAATGTATGGCATTGAATCTACGGATAAAAAAATATTATTGAACTTGAACAGGGATTTTATAGAGCCGGAAAGAGTTAAACATATCGTAAATTTAACAAGGAAACACGGAATTATTGCTTTTGGTTTCTTTATGCTGGGGGCTCCGGGGGAAACAATTGCTACGATGAAGAATACCATTAAATTTTCTAAAGAAGCCGGATTAGATTTTGCGCAGTTTACCAGGGTCATTGCAATACCCGGTACAAAGTTATACGAAAGGTATCTATCCGAGCACGGTAAAGACTATTGGCGGCAGTTGGCGCTAGGCGGGGAGCCAGAAGAAGTGCTTTTGGCTGTCGGGACTGATTTACCCCCTGAAGTCATTGTAAGATATGTAAAACAGGGGAATCTTGGTTTCTATCTGAGGCCTAAGCAAGCGTTGAGAGTCCTTCTTAACGCAAGTAGCTTATTACAGCTGATGAATTTTGTTAAAGCCGGCGCTAACATGCTTATTTTCTTTTTTTTATCGCTTGTATTTAAGAATATGGCTAAAAATAAGTTTAATCTCCGTAAATATTCGGAGTTATAATAAGTATTATGGATGACCTGGAGTTTGTCCAAAAGTGCGCCACAGGAGACAAGCGGTCTTGGGATGAGTTCGTAGACAAATATTCCCGGCTGATATACAACTATATCCACAGCGTTTTGAAGGCAAAAGGCGCTGCGGCCTCGCAGGAAAACACTTCTGATATCTTTCAGGATATTTTTACTTCTTTAGTCGCGGGTAATTTTAAAAAATTAAAGAGCTATCAGGGTAAAAACGGGTGCAGCCTTGCCAGCTGGCTGCGGCAGGTGGCTGTTAATGCCACCATTGATTATATCCGCAGGTCGAGGCCGCTTCTTTCTATCGATCAGGAGGGCGATGACGGCTTTAGCCTTAAAGATGTATTGGCGGATAAAACAGGCCCGGTAACTGACGCGCTTGCCCGGGAGGAAAAACTTGAGCAGCTGAAAGAGTGCATTAAAAGATTAAACGCCTCGGATAAATATTTCTTAGAGTTGCATATTAATCAGGGCGTGGCATTGGGGGCATTGAAAGAGGTGCTGGGGCTGCCCCGCGGCGCGGTGGATATGCGTAAATCCAGGATTATTGGCAGGTTAAAAGAATGCTTTAGCAAAAAAGGTTTTATGTTTCCGCCATAATTAATGGCGGATCCGCCTAAATTTTTGCTAATTTTGTGGCGGAAGATTTTGAATAATTTAGTTAGATTGCGCAATTTGTTACGTCTATTATAGCAGGGAAGGTATATCAATCATGGAAAATAAATTAGAGGATTTAATAAAATTAACTTACAGGAATTGGAAGAAGGATTCGCTCGGGGCAGGAGAGAATCATCCGGAAGAAGAAACTCTTGCCTGTTTTGTTGAGAATAAACTATCCGAAGAAGAGAACGAATCGGTGTGCGCGCATTTGATAGCCTGTCATTCCTGCTTGGAAGCGATTGTTGCCCAGGCAGGATTAAAAGCATCCGAGATAGAAGAATTACCCGAGGGGCTGCTTGAGAGGGTAAAAGGTTTGGAAGGCTCAACAGATAAATCCCTTGTTTTGGAAATAATCCTGAAGGCAAAAGAGAAGCTGCTAGAGATGCTGGAGACTAATGG
>CAYPRG010000033.1:0-7255 GCA_964413025.1 uncultured Planctomycetales bacterium | reverse complement strand
CTGATACGCTTAAAATGGGCGTTTTTGAATCAAGAGAGCTTGCCCCGACATTAAGGCATTACAGTCAATGCAGCGTTTCCTTCCCGGAGATTGAGAAATTATACCGGGAGATACTGTTAATCTTAAGCCGGGCAAATAAGGGCGGCAACTTAGAGCACAGCGCGCTTAATAATTTTAAAAAGACCGCTCAACTGCTTTGGGACCATCTGCTTACCGGGCCGGTAAAAAATAAATTAAAGTCTTCAACCGGAAAAGGGTTGGTCCTTTGCATAGACGAAGAGTTAATTAATATCCCCTGGGAAATTCTATATACCGGGGATGATTTTTTATGCCTCAAATTTAACCTGGGCAGGCTTATCCGCACCAGGGACCAGCCGCCGGCTTTAGAATACCGCAGCCTTGCCAATAAGCTTAAAATGCTCATACTGGCTAATCCAACCAATGATTTAAAATCATCCTATCTCGAGGGCTCTTATATTAAGAACCAGCTTGACAAAAAAAGAAGCGAGATCGGGGTTGATTTTAAATCAACCAACATCAGTACGCTTTATGTAAAGAAGAACCTGCGTGATTATGATGTTGTCCATTTTGCCGGCCATTGCGAGTTTGACCAGAATAACCCCAAGAACGCCGGATGGCAGTTAAGCGACGGAATATTGACTACCGAGGATATTCATACCCTGGGGCAGGCTTTATCTTTACCGTCTTTAGTATTTTCCAATGCCTGTTATTCTGATAACCTTGCTTCAGCGTTTTTATTTTCAGGGGTCAGGCATTACATTGGCACGATACGCCGGATAGAAGACCCGGTCAGCCTTGTTTTTGCCAATGAGTTCTACGCCCAGTTGACCTGCGGGAAATCTATCGGAGAGTGCATGCGCCTGGCCCGCCTGAGATTGATTAAAGAATACGGCATAGCTTCTATTTGCTGGGTAAGCTACCTTCTTTACGGAGACCCGGGTTTTGTCCTGTTTAAAGCAAAGGTAAAACCGCGGATACAGAAAATAGGGAAGAAAACCCCGGCGTTTAAGAACCGCTTCAGGCGTTTTTCTTTGGCCGCTAGTGTCGTAGCTATTTGCGCGGGCATATATCTGTGGCTGCCTACGGTAAACCCGGATAGTTACATTCTATTTTTTAAATCACGAAATTTATTTTCCAAGGGCGAAAGCCGGGAAGTTATTTCGCTCTGCAGCCGGATTATCAAAAAAGACCCTTTTTTTCTGGATGCCTATCCGATGCTGGCAGATACTTACCAGAGGCTGGGAGACAAAAATAACGCCTTGAAGTATTATTTTGAATACGCCATGTACAGCCAGAAGAGGCAGGACCAGAAAAACCTGGCTTCCGCCTATATCGGCCTTGGCTGGGTTTATCATCTTTATGGTGAATACCAAAAAGCCTTTGATTTCTATAATAAGGCGGTGGAGTTCGCCGCCAGCGGTAAAGATAAGCTGAATGAGGCCAGGGCCCTGAGAAAACTGGCAGTTTGGCACACAGATAAAGGAGAGAATGGCCAAGCATTGGAATTATTAATGAGGAGTTCGGAGATAAACCGTGAAAGGCAGAATATCTATGGGCATAAATATAACCTGGCCTGCGATTATTTTGATATTGGGCTAGTGTTTATCAACAAAGAGGATTATGTCACCGCTGAAGAATTTTATGCCAAAAGCCGGCGTTTGTTCGAGAAGTTGAAATTAAGCAATGAATTAAGCGATTGTTATTTTAACCTGGGGGAGATCTGCCTGTTTGAGAAGGAATACCTTAAGGCCCAGGATTACTACACTAAAGGCCTGCGTATTGACCAGCTTCATGGAAATAAATTAAATTTAGCCGGTGATTATAATATGATCGGGGAGCTGTGCCTGGCGATGGATAATTCAGCTGAGGCCGAGAAGTATTTTAACCAGGCTGCCTCGCTTGCCAAAGAGATAAACTCGCCGCTTGAATTAGCCGCCGCCTGTTCTAATCTGGGGCATCTGCATAAGAATAATGGGCATAAGAATAAGGCCAGGGAATATTTCAGGCAGGCTCAGGAGATATACCATTCGATTGACGTATCGCGCTACCAGGAGATAAAACAGGAGCTATTGGCTTTGGCGGATTAAGATGCCTATAAAAAAAGTTTTAATAGGATTGTTGGCGGGTTCATTGTGCGGTTTGTTTTCCGTTTCTTTTTGTTTTGCTGAGCCGGGGCAAGTTATCCGCTACCGGGTAACAAAAAAATTTCAGTTGAAGGCCCTGGCAGACTTATACACCCTGCAGTTTAAATTTCCTTTATCGAGGAAGGATATTCCCATGCAGCAGATGATTAATCTCGATACTTCTCCCAAGGCCAATGCTATGGTCAACGATCCTGACGGCAACAGGATCGCTATTTTTTATTTTTCAAATGTCAGGGGAGGCCAGGAGATACCTGTGGAGATCCGCTACAAAGTAGAAATAGAACTGGAAGGCAGGGATATTTTGCCTTCCAGTATTCCCGATGATTACCCTGAACTCGGTCCGGATTTGGCGCGTTACTTAAAAAGAGAAGAAAATATAGATATGGAGGATGAGTTAATCCAAAAAACCCTGGCTTCTATTGTGGGCGAGGTAAAAAATCCTTACCTGAAAGGCAAGGCGATATATGATTTCGTAGTGGCAAATATTAAATACGAAAACAAAGAAGACCTGTCCGGGCTGCAGAGTTCCAAAGAGACGCTTATCCAGAGAAGAGGTAATTGTGCCGATATAACTAAACTTTTTATCGTCCTTGCCAGGGCATGCGGCATACCCGCGCGCCAGGTAGACGGCCTGGTTTTTTTTCCGAATGTTTCTCCTACGAAAAGCGTGGAAAAAGTCGGGCATGCCTGGGCGGAAATTTATCTGCCGATTTATGGCTGGCTGCCGGTTGACCCTACTTTTGGCATTTCCCGCAAAGAAGAATACTATTGTTTCAAGTATAACAATCATATCAGGGAATTTTACGGGCAGGTCATTTCGCGTAACCCGGGCTCTTTATATAGCGGAAGCTCCATCCAGGTGAGGACGTATAGTCCCGGCGGAGGCATCCCTGTAGCTAAAGACGCGGAAATAGAGATTGAATTATTAAATAGCAGGATTACCGTGGGCCCGGACAAGAGTGAATAAATTGTTTAAAAATTTCTTGATATGTGGTATACTTCTATGGAAATATGTATATTAAAGCGTGAGGCCGTAATTTGTTAAATTAAACCGGAGGAATGATTATGGAAGGCCAAATTCCAAACAGTGAAAGGCGAAGAGCTGAACGGGTAAAAGTTAATATTACGGTTGCTTATCAGATAGAGAAGCCTATAAGTATAAAGATGTTAGTCGGGGAAGAAGAGGTAGAGGCGACGATTGTGGATATAAGCGAAGGCGGCTTAGCTATCTTGACCAAGCACGACTTGCCCTTGGCTACCCTGCTTGCGGTAGAATTCATGTTAATCAGGACCGAAAGAGAGACTAGTTTTAAATACTACGAGTCGGTAAAAATAAAAGGTGAAGTTAAGTCCAGCATTATATTAGGCGAAGATAAGTACCGTTTAGGGGTCTCTTTTAAAGGTTTAGACGAAGAGAGTAAATTCAAGATATCCGCTTTTATAACAAAGGGGAATCTTCCCAAAGGGCAGGATATCACTTACGGAGAGGCCTGATAACTATCCTACCAAGCATCCGCAGCAGTTTATTTCACAAATATAGTTTCCGAAATATTTATTTGGCAGTATAATTAATTTTTATTAAATTAAATGAATACGCTTAATATTACCGATAGAAGAAAAGCAAAAAGGAAGATAGCCAAGCTTTCTGTCCGTTATAGAATAATCGGGCAGGATGATATGGATTATGCTGTAGTTACTACCTCCGATATAAGCTCGGTCAGTGTCGCCTTTACTTCTTCCCATTCTATTGCTATTGGCGCCAAGATTGACGCCGAGTTGATCCTGCCTACTTTAAACGCGGCCATAAAATTTAAGGGCAGCATAAAAAGAATCGAGAAGATCGATGAGGATAAGTATTTGTATGCCGTGGTTTTTGAAGAAATGAATAAGCAGGATAAGGCCACCCTGGAAAGATATGTCCAGGTATACGACCTTGACAGTATCTTGCGCCTGGCACATAAAAAGAACGCTTCAGATGTGCATCTGGTGGTGAACCAGTCCCCTTTGTTCCGGATAGAAGGAGAGCTTATCCCGTTAGATATTATTCCGCTTACCGGAGACGATGTCAAAAAGCTGGTCCTCTCTATTATGACGGAGAAGCAAAAAAATATTTTTGAACAGAACCTGGAACTGGATTTTTCTTCTATCTCGTCGGATGGTATCCGTTTCAGGGTAAATGTCCATCTGGAAAAAAGCCAATTAGAAGCGGCATTCAGGATTATATTAGAAGATATCAGGTCGGCTTTCGATCTAGGTTTACCGGTGGTGGTTGAAGAATTAGCCAGAAAAAAAAGAGGCTTAGTTATAGTCAGCGGGCCGGCAGGAAGCGGCAAGAGCACTACCCTGGCTACGATGATCGATGTGATAAACAGCGAAAAAAGATGCATGGTTATAAGCATTGAAGACCCGATAGAATTTATCCATACCCCCAAAAAGAGTATTATAAAACAAAGGGAAGTCGGTTCCGATACCTTATCTTTTGGCAACGCGCTTAAGCATACCTTGCGCCAGGACCCGAATGTGATTTTCGTCGGAGAGATGAGAGACCTGGAGTCGATTTCCATGTCCATTACTGCCGCTGAAACAGGGCACTTAGTATTAACCACTCTGCATAGCCCGGATGCCGTTGAGTGCATTAACAGGATAGCCGATGTTTACCCCGGAGAACAGCAGAATCAGGTACGCAGCCAATTGGCAGCCTGCCTTGAGGGGGTAATCACCCAGTTGCTTTTGCCCAGAAAAGACGGCAAAGGAAGAGTTGTCGCCACAGAGGTGCTGATAGCAACTCCTGCTGTCCGCAATTTAATCAGGAATAAGAAACTGGAACAGATCTATTCGTATATACAGGGTGGAGAGCAATTCGGAATGCACACCATGGACGATTCCATATTAAAGCTGGTTGAAGACGGTATTGTAGATATAGAAGTAGCCAGGGAATACGTAAAAAATCCCGCAAAGTTACGATAAGCTTTATATGCTTAAACCTAGGGCTGTATATTTTATCCTGGCGATGGCCTGCCTGCTGGTTTACGGCAACTCTCTGAACAATGCCTTTGTCTCGGACGATATCCCTGCCATATTAACGAACTCCCGTATTCAGGATACTCTCAGCTGCTGGAACGAACCCCAGAGTTTCTTGAATTCCCTTATATATAACTTCTCCGGATTTAAGGTTTTTCCCTACCACCTGGCAAATCTTATCCTGCATTTAATTAATACTATCCTGGTTTTTACTTTATTGAATTTATTTTTTAAAACCCAGGCCAGTTTTTTAGGGGCTTTATTATTTGCCGTGCATCCGGCGCATGCGGAAGCGGTGTCATGGATTTCCGGGCGGGGCTACCTTACCCTTACTTTTTTCCTGCTTGTCAGTTATTTGTCGTATTATAAATCAACTTACCAGGGAAAATTTAAACCCTGGTTTTATCTTCTATCATTAGGCGGCTTTTCCTATTATTTGATAGGTAATTTTACTTTTATCACTCTTTTCCCGGCTTTCATCATTATTTCAGACATCATTTTTAAACGCTGGCGGCAGAATTGGAAGTTATGGATACCTTTTCTTTCGCTGGCAATATTGAGAATACTTTTAATCGGCGAACTACTGCCTCAGAGAATTGCGTATGTTACTAACTACCTTGGAAACGAAGCAGTATGGAGAAATCCCATTCCGCCTTTTGTGTATTCTGTCTTTTCGCATCTTTGGCTTTTAATCTGGCCGGAAAAGCTTACTTTTTATTATGAACCGGTAGTATTTTATCCTTTAGCAGTATGGATTGGTTTTAGTATTTTAGCCATCTCTGCCTGTTTCTTGCCTTATTTGTTTAAAAAATCTAAAATCATTTTTTTGGGAATAGCTATTTTTATCTTGTTCCTGGCGCCTACATATTCCCCATTTCCGGTAGCAACGCTGGTCGCCGAACGTTATGCCTATTTTCCTTCAATTTTTTTAAGTATCCTGGCGGCATTTCTTTACCAGAAGTATTCTGAGAAAGAAAGTGAAGGGGCGCGCAGGTGGATTACAGTTTTACTTATATTCATAATCGGCCTTTACGCTGGCAGGACAATAATCAGGAATGTTGATTGGAAAGACGGCAGAAGTTTATTTACGGCGACCTTAGAAGTTTCTCCTGAGAGCCCATCCGGACATAGCGGCATGGCCGCGGTTTACTTCCATGAAGGTGATATTGACCGGGCCATCGCGGAGTTTACCAGGGCAATAGAACTTAAAGCTGATTATGCCATGGCTTATTGCAATAGAGGGGTAGCCTATTATAATAAAGGGGATTTAGCCAGGGCAATTTCTGATTTTACCAAGGCCATAAAACTTAAACCCGGTTACATCGAAGCTTACAATAGCCGGGCTGTAGCATATTTCTCCAGCCAGGAATACCTTAAAAGCTGGGAGGACGTGCGCAAACTTGAAGAGTTAGGGCATCAGGTTAACTCCCGGTTCCTCAGTGACCTCAGAGAATCATCCGCAAAAAAATAAGATAGCAATCCTCCCGCGTAAGATTTTTTTTCGTTAGATCCTTCCTTCCCTTACGTCAATTTACAGTAAAGGGAGGGAAGGATGAAAAAAATATTATTAATTTTATCGGTAGCAGTTTTACTTGTTCTGTTTTTAAAAGTCTTTGTTTTTGCTTTTGAAGCCGCCTGGCAGGATATAAGCGGAGCCAACTTGAATCTTAAGGCGCTCCTGGTTTATCCGGATAATCCCCGGTTAATTTATATCGGTTCTGATAAGGGGGTTTTCAAAAGCGAGGACGCAGGAGCAAGCTGGAGAAACGTATTGTCAATCAGAGGAAAAAATAAGGCTATAAATTTTATTTCAGCCGGGCCTCTAGCCAGGGATTCTCTATATGCTGCCAGCGGGAACGGCCTCTTCTATAGCCCCAATCAGGGCAAAAACTGGTACAGGATTTTTAAAGGGGAAAACAGCTTAGAAAGTGAATGCACTGTTTTGGCGGTTTTGCCGGGGTGGATTTATCTGGGTACTAAAGACGGGCTCTTTATCAGTAAGGATAGCGGCAGGAGTTGGTATAAGCAGGCGGGAAGATTGGGTAATAGCCATATATTGAGCATTGCCG
>CAYPRG010000032.1:6583-11037 GCA_964413025.1 uncultured Planctomycetales bacterium | reverse complement strand
ATCGTTTGTTACTGTGCCTGTTTTAGGGCTGGGCATCAGGCCGCGCGGCCCCAGGGCCTTGCCTAACTTGCTTAAATCTTTCATCATATCTGGAGTGGCAATCGCGCAGTCAAAATCCAGGAATCCTGCGGCTACCTTATCTATTAACTCGTTCCCGCCGACAAAATCAGCCTGGGCGTCTTTGGCGATTTTTTCGTGTTCACCCTTACAAAAAACTGCAACCCTGACTTTCTTGCCTGTGCCGTGAGGCAGCACTACTGTGCCGCGGACCATCTGGTCAGATTTCTTTGGGTCGATATTCAGGCTAAAATGCAGGTCCATGGAAGCGTCGAATTTAGGCGGTACCATCTTTTTTAAAGCGGAAATTGCTTCTTTCAACTGGTAGGTTTTTGTCTTATCCAGCCCTTTGTTCGATTCTTTATATCTTTTGCTTTGTATTTTCATAAGAGTATTAGTCTTCTACGGCTATGCCCATGCTTCTGGCTGTGCCTGATATGACTTTCATTGCTTGAACTAAATCAGAAGTATTCAGGTCTGCCATTTTGAGCTTAGCGATTTCCTCTACCTGTTTTTTGGTGACCTTTCCGATTATCTCTTTGCCGCTTATTCCCGAGGCCTTGGCCAAATTTGCCGCGCGCTTGAGTAGAACAGAGGATGGCGGGCTCTTTATAATAAAAGAAAAAGTTCTGTCCTCGTATACGCTGATTACTACCGGCAGGATCAGGCCGTCCCTGCCCTTGGTTTGATCATTGAATTGTTTGCAAAATTGCATTATATTTACGCCGTGCTGGCCTAAAGCCGGCCCTACCGGCGGAGCGGGGTTTGCCTGCGCTGCCGGGACGTGTAATTTAATTTGTGCGGTAATTTTTTTAGCCATTTTTATATTTTTTCAACCTGCCAGTATTCTAATTCTACCGGAGTAGCCCTTCCGAATATAGAGACGTTGACTTTTACCTTCCCTTTTTCCGGATGAAGCTCGTCGACGGTGCCGTTAAAATTAACAAAAGGGCCTTCTTTAACTCTAACCTGTTCGCCTTTTTCAAATATGATTTTAGGGCTGGGTTTAACTTGAGTTTCCTCGGTCCTTTTTAAAATGCTATCAACCTCTTTTTGGGGTAAGGGCATAGGCCTCTTCCCTAAGCCGATAAAGCCGGTCACTCCCGGGACAGCTTTGATAAAGAGATAGGTCTGTTCGGTTAATTCCATCTCCACTAGCAAATATCCGGGGAAAAACTTTCTTTGGGATATTTTTTTTCTTCCGGAGCGGATTTCTGAAATCTGTTCGGTAGGAATAACTACCTTGCTGATCGATTCCTGCAGACCTTCAGCGTTGAGCCTATTTTCCAAAGATGTCTTCACTCTTTCCTCTAGCCCTGTTTGAGTATGAACTACGTACCAGTTCTTCATATGTTTATTTCGTGAATACTATACTTAGGATCCTTGACAGGAGAAGATCGACTATACCTATAAATACGGTTAAGATAGCGGTAATGGAGATAACCACGACTGTTGACCCCATTAATTCCTGACGAGTTGACCATGATACCTTTCCTAATTCCTGCCTTACTTCTTTTAAGAAACCTATTGGTTTTTTTAAAATATCCATTTGTTCCCTGGTTTAAGCCCGCGTCTCACATTACAGGAGCGGCAGGACTTGAACCTGCAGTCACGGTTTTGGAGACCGTTGGTTTGCCATTAACCGACGCCCCTATTAATTATTTTGTTTCCTTATGGGGGGTATGTTTACGACAGAACTTGCAGAATTTTTTAATCTCTAACCTGTCCTGATGCAACTTCTTATTCTTTTTCGTCGTATAATTTCTATTCTTGCAAACCGTACACTCTAATGTAATTATTTCGCGCATTATTTTTATTTTAAAAGCTGGAGACGAGAATTGAACTCGTGACCCCGTCCTTACCAAGGACGTGCTCTACCGACTGAGCTACTCCAGCGTGAGAACGATCTTTTTTCCTTTCGCCTTCTGCTCAGCCGACGCAGATTTCACCATTCTAAACAACAAAAACCTACCCATCAAGAATTTAAGTAAATTCTTAAAATTGATAAAAGCTGAAAATATTATTTAGGGAATTATGTAAATAGTTAAGTATAACAAGATTATGAATTTTGTCAATACTTTTTTTATGTTTTTTGCAAATTTGATAGATTGGCAAAATCTTCCAGGCTAAGGCATTCGGGGCGGGTGTTTGGGGTGATGCTATATTTAACAAAGAATTGAGTTAATTTTTCAGACGGATATATATCCTTCAGGCTGTTCCTCAGGGTCTTCCTTCTTTTGTTAAAAGCCGCCCTGATTATGCTGAAAAAAAACTTTTCATCCCTTACCTTTATAGTAGGTTTATTTCTTATTTTGAGCCGCAGCAGGCAAGAATCGACTTTTGGCGATGGAAAGAAGCTGTTCCTTTTGATTAAAAAAAGTTTTTCAGGTTCGGCGTAATACTGGATAAAGCAGCTGAGAGACCCGAAAGTTTTTGAGCCCGGCCGCGCGGCTATCCTATCCGCGAATTCTTTTTGCACGGTGAAGAAGACAACCTCAATTTTTTTCCGGTGCTTCAGGAGTTCTTCGATAATAGGGGTAGATATGTAATAAGGTATATTGCCGATTACTTTCAGCCTTTTGATTTTTGCGGATCTGAAATATTTTTTGAAGTTAAACTTTAACACATCAGAGTTGATTATTTCAGAGTTTTTATATTCTTTCAAAGAGCCTTCCAGCTGCTCGCATAAAGAAGTATCTATCTCAAGGGCGGTCAGGTGTTTTACCCTCGGGGCAATAAACTTTGTCAGCTCTCCCCTGCCGGAGCCTATTTCTAAAACTGTATCTTCCGGGGTTAATCCGCAGGCATTAATAATTTTTGCCAGGATATTCTTATCGCTGAGGAAATTCTGGCCTAGGCTTTTTTTAGGTTTGAGGCGCATTTTACGGCGAGTTTAATTGCCTCTACCAGCGAGGCAGGGTCAGCTTTGTTTGTCCCGGCTATATCAAAAGCGGTCCCGTGCAAAGGCGATGTCCTTATAAAGGGGAGCCCGAGGGTGATATTGACCCCGGTAAGCTTACTTGATAGTTTTAACGGTATCAGTGCCTGGTCGTGGTAGATCGCGATCACACAGTCATATTTTTTTTCTTTTGCCTTTAATACCGCTATGTCCGCTGACATGGGCCCGTCAAGGTGCTCAATTTTAGTTCTTAATTTTTCCAGCGCGGGTTTAATTATCTCATTCTCTTCACTTCCAATGATTCCGTTATCGGAAGCGTGAGGGTTCAGGCCGCAGGTTACTATGCGCGGCGCCTTAATAAGGAACATTTTTTTAAGGTATTCATAGCTTAAGGATATAGTCCTGGTTATTTCTTTCCGGCTTATTTTTCCCGGTACGTCTTTCAAGGGTATGTGGCGAGTTACCAGGCTGAACTTGAAGTCTTTGTTTAGAAGCATCATCACAAAATCTTTTGTTTTTGTCCGGCTTGATAAATATTCGGTATGGCCGGAGTAATTAAAACCGCCAAGATTAATCGATTCTTTAGAAATTGGGCAGGTAACCAGGCAATCAATGGCATTATTTTTTATCAAATCCATTGCCTTGTTCAGGTATTCCATTGATGCCTTGCCGTATGCTCCCTTGATCTTGCCGAATGAAAAATCTTTTCTGGGGACATTATTCAGGTCTATAAACCGCACTCCCTCGCGGGCCAGGCATTCGGTATCGGATAACCGGTTAATCACCCAATTATCCCCTATAACTACGAAATCGGCTAAACCTTTAAGCCTGGGCAGCGCGCTGGATATTATGCCTGGGCCTATGCCTGAAGGATCTCCCATGGTGATACCGACCCTGATTCTATAGGATTTTAATGTACGAGCTTTTTTTGAGTTCATTCAGCCATTTGCCTAGCCTTTCCTGCATCTTCTTTTCAAACAGGAAATTGTGGATTGTTTCCTGCGCTTCGCTAAGGCTCAGCGCGTGGGGCGGGGTAATAATGTAGACTTTAAAAATATAAAAAAGATTGCCAATCTTGACTGGTTTTGATGTTTCTCCGGCATTTAATTTGAATATAACATCGGCTATATCTTTTCTTAGCCCTTCTTCGGCGTTAACGCTGAATTTATTTATTTCCAGGCTGTATTTTTTAGCTACCTGTTCAAAAGATTGCCAGGCATTCAACTGGCTATATACCTGATTGGCCATTTTCTCGTCTTCTATAGCGATAGAGGCAAAGTCTCTTTGTTCGTGAGAATTAAACTGGTTTCTATTTTTCTCGTAGAAATCCGTGACCTCGGAAGGCGTGACTATGATATTGCTCCTTATTTTATAATCGATTACGTTGTACATTAAGAACTGGTCTTTTATTTTAGATTCAAGGTCTACCTGGGCCAAGCCCTGTTGTTTTAGCGACCTCTGAAATTCCATATCTGAGCCCATTTTTTTCTTAATATCT
>CAYPRG010000032.1:0-6483 GCA_964413025.1 uncultured Planctomycetales bacterium | reverse complement strand
TCGTCATTTAGGCTCCTGAAGGAGGCAGCGCGTTTTTTATTCCCAGCACAGCTTCTTTTAATAACCTGCAATATAGATCAAAGCCAATACAGGCGATAAAGCCGTGTTGTTCTATTCCCAAGAGATTGCCGGCTCCTCTAAGTTCCAGGTCTTCCATGGCAATTTTAAAACCTGCCCCCAAGTTGGTATATTCTCTGATGGCGTTCAGCCTTTTTTGCGCCTGAGTATCCAGTAAGCCGCTTTTAGGGACCATAAAGTATGCGTAAGCCGAACGGTTAAACCTTCCTACCCTGCCGCGCAATTGATGTAAGTCCGATAAGCCAAAAGTATGCGCGTTATTCACGATAATGGTGTTGGCATTGGGTATGTCAATACCTGATTCTATGATCATTGTGCAGACCAGGCAATCAATCTTTTTACCCAAAAAGTCAGACATTACTTTTTCCAGGGTCTTAGGGTGCATCCGGCCGTGGGCGATCTCTAGCCTGATGCCATCCGGCAGGTGGCGCAGAAGCCTGTCTCTTACCTTCTCAATATCCTCAATTCGGTTATGCAGGAAGAAGACTTGACCTTTTCTATTTGTTTCTTTTAAGATTGCCTGGCTGACTAAATCTTCATCATATTCTACCACAATGGTTTTTATAGGCAACCTATTTTGTGGCGCGGTATTGATCATGGATAAATCCTTGCCTCCCATCAGGCTCATATACAGGGTGCGCGGTATGGGCGTGGCGGTCAGGGTAAGCACATCCGTGGTCAGCCTCAGGGCTTTTAATTTTTCTTTATGCTTGACCCCGAAACGCTGCTCTTCATCGATAATGACCAGCCCCAGGTCCTTAAAATTTACGTCTCCCGAAAGCAGCCTGTGTGTCCCTATTACTATGTCAGTACGGCCTGAAGCAATGCTCTGGATAATTTTCTTTTGCTCGGCATCTGTTTTGAAGCGGCAGAGCAGCTGTAAATCCAGCGGGAAATCTTTCAGCCGGGCGTTAAAATTTTGATAGTGCTGTTCGGCCAGGATTGTCGTGGGAACCAGGTATGCTACCTGTTTATTATCTATCACTGCCTTAAACGCCGCCCGCATGGCCACTTCAGTTTTTCCGTAACCCACATCACCGCAGAGGAGCCTGTCCATCGGCTTGGGCTGCTCCATATCAAGTTTCACTTCGCTAGTAGTTTTTATCTGGTCCGGAGTTTCTTCATAGGGGAAGGTGGCTTCAAATTCAGCCTGCCACTCGCTATCTTTTGAATAAGCGAACCCTTCTGCCGTCAGGCGCATCGCCTGCAGGGATAGAAGTTCCCAGGCTAATTTCTGTATTCCTTTTCTTGCCCTCTCCTTAGTCCTAAGCCACTCTTTGGTGCCTAGCCTGTAAAGCTTTGGTTTCCTGGTCTGAAAAGCAATGTACTTTTGCACCAGGTGCATCTGTTCAACCGGGACATAGAGTTTTTCCTGGCGGTCATATTCTATGACCAGGTGGTCCTGGGGTTTATCTTTTACCTTTATTTTATCCAGCCCCAGGAACCTGCCGATTCCGTAAAGATTATGCACCACATAATCGCCGATATTTAAATCTACAAAGTTGGATAAAGGGAATTCTTCACTGAAGGCGATAGTTTTTGAAGCGCCTGTTTTCTTTATCGGCAGGATGATCGCTATCTTGTGTTCCCAAAGCGGCTCGCCCGTTGAAGGGTCGAATGTTTTTATAGAGCCGATTTTATCGTTATCTAATTCAATACGTATGGGTAATTCGAAGGTAAACGGAAAGATATCAAGAATACCGCCGCGGCGGGAAAATTCTCCTTCTTCGGAAACGTTCTCTTGCCTTTTGTAATTGTAATTGACTAAGGCCGAGAGGATATTTTCTAAATCAATGCTTAAGCCGGTGTATAGCTTAAGGGATTTGAACCCCGACATATAATTATGCTTTTGCGCTTTTGCGGCTTAATGCAAGGATCAGCGGTGAAGCGATATAGACGGTAGAGTAAACGCCGGCAATAAAGCCTACCAGCAAAGTAAAAGCAAAATTGCTTAAGACTTCGCCGCCATAGATCAGCATTGCGATTACCGTCAATAAAGTTATTCCTGTCGTAAGCATGGTACGCGCTAAGGTCTGGTTTACGCTAAGATTTATCAACTCATAAAGGCTGAGTTTCTTGGAAAGCCGGCTGTTCTCCCTGACCCGGTCATAGATGACGATAGTGTCATTTATGGAAAAACCGGCAATAGTCAAAAAAGCAGTAATGCTTAAAAGGTCTATTGGCCTGCCGGTTATAGCTAAGAATCCTAGCGCCACCAGGACGTCGTGCAGCAGAGCGACAACGCCTGCTACCGCGAAATTATAATGTTTAAACCTGAAAGCCACATAAATCAGAATACCGACCAGCGACCAGACTAGCGCGTACAGGGCTTTTGTTTTTAAATGTTTTCCGGCTATCGGGCCTACTCGTTCAATCCTGAGTATTTGTATATCCTGGTTGGGAAATTTTTCTTTTAATTTCGCGGTCAAGGTTTGGCTTTTGTCTTCCGATGTCCTGATCAACACGGCATTGGGATTATCTTTGAATTGCTGGATAGAGGCATCTGCTAAGCCGATATCTTTTAAAACCTGGCGTACCTCATCTATAGCCGGAGGGGCCTTAAAGCTGTATTCCTGCAACTGGCCTCCGGCAAAATCAATACCGTAGGCGTCGTTTCCTTTCTTAAAGAAGCAGATTAATCCGGCTATTATTATGATTAAAGAGACAGCATAAAAAATCTTTCGTTTCCCGATAAAATCCAGTTTTGTTTCCTTGATTAATCTTAACATCGGTAAAGATTTTAAAATGCCCAGCCCCAGGAGTATCTCAAATATGACCCGGGTAACTACGATAGCGGTGAACATGCTGGACAGAAGGCCTATAGTCAAGGTTACCGCAAAGCCTCTTATTGGCCCGGTTCCGAATTGGAACAATAAGAATGCGGCAATAAGTGTGGTAAGGTTAGAATCAAAAATAGCGCTGAATGCCTTGTTATAACCGTTAGTTATGGCAGCGCGCAAGTTCTTGCCTAAGCCTAACTCTTCCCTTATGCGTTCGTTGATCAATACGTTAGCATCCACAGCCATACCTAAAGATAATATGATGCCGGCAATACCCGGTAAGGTCAGGGTAGCGGAAATTCCGGGAAATAAGACCGGTAAGATTCCCAGGCCGCCCAAAATCATCACTAAGTTTAACAAAAGAGCAAAGTCGCTGATAATACCTGCTAAAAGATAGTAGCCAGCCATAAAAATAAATACCAGGAGGATGCCGACAATGCTGGCTTTAACGCCTTTATTTATGGAATCCTGGCCTAGTAATGGCCCGATTGTCCTTTCTTCTTCTATATACATCGGAGCCGGCAGCGCGCCTACTCTTAAAATAAGCGCTAAATCCTGGGCCTGATCAGGGGTAAAGCGCCCGGTGATTACTGCTTCTCCGGAAGGAATAGCTTCTTTTATACGCGGCGCGGACTGGACCTTGCCGTCTAAGACAATAGCCAGCCTCTTGCCGACATTACCGGCGGTAATCTCGCCGAATTTCTTTGCGCCTGCAGAGTTAAATTTTAAGGAAACTACCGGTTCGTTAAATTCGCTTTGGCTGAATTGTACAGTAGCGTCGGTCATGGCGTCACCGGATAAAACCGCCTGTTTTTCAAGGAGCAGGGGCTCATTGTCTTCCTGGGCATATTTTAGCTCTAATCCTTCGGGCACAGTCCCTGCCAGCGCTTGTTTTAACTTCTCGGGATCTTGCGCTACAAGCTTAAACTCCAGCATCGCGGTTTTGCCTATTAAATCTATGGCGCGGTCCCTGTCTTTTACTCCCGGCAGCTGTACTACGATTTCATCAATGCCCTGTTTCTGAATAGAAGGCTCTCTTACTCCGAACTGGTCGATCCTGTTTCTGATTACCTCGACCGCCCTATCCGTGGCATCTTCTTTTGCCGCCCCGCTAAGATTGGTGGTGTCCACCTTAAGCAAAAGATGCATCCCCCCTTTTAAGTCTAAACCTAAATTTATCCTTTTATCCAGGGGGAAGCTAAAGTACGCGCACACTCCCACAATCAGCAAAATGAAAATTAACTTGTATATAGTTCTTCTTTCCATGACTTTTCAATTCTCCTTAATTAGACGCCGGCTGTTTTTTTTGGTAAGCAATACAATTTTTTTCTATCTCCATTTTTACATTTTCATCTATCCTTAAAATGACCGTTTTTTCTTTGACGTTTACTATGGTGCCGTGGATGCCGCTGGCAGTGACTACTTCATCGTTTTTATTAAGTTTTTCCAGCATCTTTCCGTGTGCTTTCTCCTTACTTTTCTGAGGACGGATGATCAGAAAATAAAAGACTACAAATATCAGTATTAAAGGGAAAAGATTGATTATGGGATTAACTGCCGCTTGTTCTTGAGGCATTTGTTTCCTCCTTTATGATTTTTTTAATCAGACTTTTTATTGTCGCCGAAACCTGGGCGCCATTTTTTACCCAGAAATTAACCCGTTCTTTATCTATTTTTACTTCCTGGCTTATCGGGTTATAAAAACCCAACTCTTCGATAAACCTGCCGTCCCGGCCGCGGCGTTCATCAAAAACGCTGACCCTGAAATGCGGTTTACCTTTTGGATTTTTTCCTATCCTTCTTAAACGTATATGTACTGCCATGTTCTTGTTCCTCCTTGTTTTAGGCTGTTAGTGCCTCTATTAACGCCTTTGCTTTGTTTACTGTTTCAAAGTATTCTTTTTCCGGAACCGAATCCGCGACAATGCCCGCTCCTGCTTGAATATAGGCAATGTTGTTTTTTATTACAATGGTCCTTATGGTTATGCAGGTATCCATATTATGAGAGAAGCTGAAATACCCTACGCACCCCGCGTACGGCCCGCGGCGGGTATTTTCCAGCTCGTCAATTATTTCCATAGCCCGGATTTTTGGGCTTCCGCTTACTGTCCCCGCGGGAAAAGCAGCCTTCAGGACATCATAAATGTCATATCTGTCTTTGTCAAGGTTTCCTCTTACTTCGCTGACCAGGTGCATGACATGAGAATATTTTTCTATACCCATAAATTCTTTAAGCTCGACCTGTCCGGGCTTACTTACCCTGCCTAAATCGTTTCTTCCCAGGTCCACCAGCATCAGGTGTTCTGCCTTTTCTTTATTATCAGCAAGCAGCTGGTTTTCCATTTTTTTATCTTCTTCTTCTGTTTTTCCTCTTGGCCTTGTCCCGGCAATCGGGCGGGTCTGGATTATCCCGTCTTCGCAGCGCACCAGCATTTCAGGGCTTGAACCGACAAAAAACACATCTTTTAATTTTAGGAAATACATATAAGGCGAGGGGTTTAAGCTCCTTAAGTTCCGGTATATTTCAAAAGGGGAACTGTGAATCTTAACCTTAAAACGCTGGGATAGCACTACCTGAATGATATCTCCTTTTTTTATATAGGATTTTCCATTCTTTACCATATCCTGAAATTTCTGTTTGCTGACATTTGAGGCGACTTTTACTTTTTTAATGGAGGATTTTTGTTTTTCACTTCCCTCCATTACAGAATTCATGAAGTTTTTTTGTATAGCTTCGATTTTTTTTATCGCGCGGCAATAAATATCTGTTTTTTGGGCCCTTGACAGCCTGACGCGGCCCCGAGGTAATATGACGTTATTAACAATTTTTATGGTATGGTTTACATGGTCAAAAATCAATATGGTGTCAGTAAGAATAAATATAGAATCCGGAATCTTGAGGTCATCCGCGTTTTTATCAGGCAACTTTTCAAAAAATCTCACCGTGTCATATCCGATATAGCCGACCAGGCCGCCATAAAAACGAGGCAGCCCTTTTACCTTCACCGCCTTAAAATCCTTCATTATTTTCTTTATCTCATCCAGGGGAGATCCTGAGGCGATAAATTTTTTCACTGAATTCTTGTGGGGATAAGATATCTCTATGGCCCTGCCCTGGCTCTTAAATACCAGGGATGGATTTGCCCCCAGGAAGGAATAGCGGGCCAGTTTTTCCTGTCCTTCAACCGATTCCAGCAAAAAAGCATAATCGTCTTTTCTGATTTTTAGAAAAGATGATACCGGCGTATCCAGGTCCGCATTGATTTCTTTATAAACCGGGATAAGATTGCCGTGCTCCGAAAGTTTTATAAATTCCTTTAATGATGGATAGTACATTCTATTTTATTTTTCTATAAAAACAGCTGCGGTTGCCGGTATGACAGGCAACTCCTATCTGCCTTATTTTTATAAGCAGCGCGTCCATATCGCAATCATAAGCGATTGATTTGACGAATTGGTAGCACCCGGAAGTCTCGCCTTTAGTCCAGTATTCTTTCCTCGAGCGGGACCAGAAACAGGTCTTGCCTGATTTAATCGTCCTTGATAACGATTCTTTATTCATATAGCCAAGCATCAAGACTTGGCTGGTTTTGTAATCTTGGATTATCGCCGGGATTAAGCCGGC
>CAYPRG010000031.1:3078-11111 GCA_964413025.1 uncultured Planctomycetales bacterium | reverse complement strand
CCTATTGGTGCGGAGCTTGTTCGATATTGATATAATCTTTGAAATTTATCTTTTCCCCTAATTCCTGCTTTACCACCCGAATCCTGTCCGGGACATAAGGGTGAGTCTTATAATAATTGTACGGCTGAAGCGGCTTTCTTTTGTTTACCTCCTGTAATTTCTTTAAAAAAGTCACCATTCCGCGGGGGTCATAGCCGGCTAATTTAGCGTAACGCGCACCCAACTGATCGGCAAGTAATTCATCCTCCCGGGAGTAACCCAAAATCAAGGAAGTGAATGCCTCGTCGGCAGCAGCGCCTACTTCTCCGCCCTGAGGTACTGACAGGGTCAATACCCTCAACAGAGTGTAACCCTGGGCAGCCTGCAATTTTTTTATGCTGTGCCTGGCGACAATATGGCCGACTTCATGGGCTATAACCCCGGCCAGCTCATTGTCATTGTCGACTTTTTCGATTAACCCCTTAAATATATAAACATAACCGCCGGGCAGGGAGACGGCGTTAACATCATCGTCATCTAATACCTTGAAATGATAATCTATTTCTTTCCTGTCGCAAACAGCGGCTATTTTTTTACCGATATCTTCTACCCTCTTTTGCATTAAAGGGTCTGAGGCCATTTTGTACTCTTTGCCTATCTGCACATCGATGGACTGGCCCATCTGGACTTCTTTATCGGTGCTATAATGAAAATAATAACTCTCCTCATGGCCGGTGGCGATATTATATTCCCTGGAGCATCCGGATAATAAAAAACACAATACGATTACGGGCATGATTATCCCTAATTCTTTAAACATCCGGTAAAGCTTTCTTAAGGGCAGCCCCACCACATTATAAAAGCACCCCTCCACCCTGCGGATGAAAAAAGCCCCTTTCCCCTGGATATCAAAACTCCCTGCTTTATCTAAAGGCGAAACCTTTTTAAAATAATCATCTATTTCTTTACCGCTTAAGCTGTCCATGAAAACCTTTGTCTTCTCGTGAGAAACCAGCGTCCTGGCGGCGTCTTTATCGATTACGGCTATTCCGGTATAAACCCATTGCGGATTTTTTGATAGTTTTTTTAACATCTTTCTTGCCTCTGTCAAATTTTTTGGCTTGCCGAATATCTTTTTCCCGGATACGGAAATAGTATCAGCGCCGACTATAATCCCGCTTTTCACTCTCGCGGCAACATCTTTTGCCTTAAGCAGGGCGTTTCTTTCTACCAAAGCCGCGTATGACAAACTGCCGGCCTTTCTTGCTTCTTTGACCTTGCTGGTTAAAACCTCAAACTTTAACCCTGTTAAAGAAAAAAGCTTCTTCCTCGGTTTAGAGCCGGAGGCTAAATATATCTTTCTCATTTTAACTTAATGCCGCGCTTTCCCCGGCAAGGTAACCCGTTGAAAACGCCGCCTGCAGGTTAAAACCGCCGGTATCGGCGTCTACATCCATCATCTCTCCGGCAAAATATAAACCCTTTATTATCCGCGACCCCATTGTCCGGGGGTTTATATCTTTCAGGGAAACCCCGCCCTTTGTAACCATCGCTTCTTCTATAGGTAAAGCCCTGGCAATATCAAGCCGAAAAGCCTTGAGCAGAGAAACTATATTCTTACGTTCGGCTTGAGTCAGCTGGTTTGCTTTTTTTTCCGCGGGGATTTTTAATATTCCCAGCGACAGCTCAATTAATTTTTTCGGCAGCAGGCTGGCCAGAAAATTCTTAATACTCTTCTTGGAATTCAAATTTATCTCCCTTAACAGGCGCGCGTCTAATTGCTCAGCCGATAACCCGGGTTTTAAATCTATATCAACATATACGCTTTTATTCTGGCTTAACCAATCTACAATCTGCCCGCTTAAAGATAAAACAAGAGGGCCAGAAATGCCGGAAGGGGTAAACAACAATTCGCCTACCGGAGAGACTATTTCTTTTTTTGTGCCGCTGAAAATTAAACGGATATTTTTTAAGGTCAGGCCTTTTAATTGACCGGGAAACTTTTGTTTTGTCTCTAAAGGGACTAACCCCTGCCTTAAAGGAACCACCCGGTGGCCTGATTCCTTAGCTATTTTTATCCCGTCACCGTCGGAGCCGGTAAAAGCATAAGAAGTCCCGCCTGTCGCCAGGATAACCTTCTCCGCGGGTATACTTTTACCGCCGGCCAGAAGAAGGCCCTTTACCTGATTATCCCGGACGATAATATTTTTTACCCGCCCCTGGAAAATGATATCAACTTTATTTCCCCGCAACTCTTTTTCCAATACTTCCAAGATACTGTTTGACCTGTCGCTTAAAGGAAAAACTCTCAGCTGCCGCTCCACTTTCAGCTTTAGCCCTCTATCCTCAAAAAACTTTATCAGGTCCGTATTGAAAAATTTAGCGAAAGCGTCTCTTAAGAATTGCCCGTTTCCGGAAAACCTATCTATGAAGGAATTTAAACCGCAGGTGTTGGTGATATTGCATCGGCCCTTGCCGCTTAAAAGCAGTTTTTTACCCAGCTGGGAATTTCTTTCCACAAGGGCAACTTCCTGGCCAAGCTGGGCAGCCCTTATCGCTGCCATCATCCCGGCCGGGCCACCGCCTACTACCGCTATCTTTTTAACTTGCACTGGAGGCTTTTCGATATCTGGATTATCTAGCTTTCGTTCGGATTAATACTTCTTCCGGCCAGCCCTGCTTTAGGGACAACTCTCCCCTCTCGGCGTTTACAAAAACAAATTTGTCTTTTTTATAATCGAAATTTATCTTTATAGGGGTGGCTGCGGTATAAAAAAAGAGCTTCACGTCGGATGCGGCCGCAGGATGCTCCTTCTCCACGTAAAGTAACTCGGTTACTTTTGAATATCCTTTATAGGGCACAAGCATAGAGTCTGTGTCAATAATATCAAACTCGTTTTCCGAATAATCGTACTCCATAAGATAATATTTATAATGGATCCTGGGGCCGTATTTTGACAGCATCTCCCAGTTCTGCTCCACTTCCCTATTCAATTCCGAATTCTTCTGCGCCATTACCTTGGCAATCCATTCTCCGGTTGCCGCCTTTAATTTTTCTTCCAAGCTGGCTACTAAGGCCTCATCTTCCCGGGCCTTATCCTGATTGACTTTCTTTATCGCTTTCTCAATGGCGCGTTCGATTTCTTTAGGGTCACTGGCCTGGGCCGCTTCTTCAGAAAAACAAAAACTGGCCAATCCGCTTAAGAGAAATACGGTAACCGGTAAAACAACCTGCCTGAATCTAATCATTTATCTCCTCTATTTTAAATATTGGCTCTAACCTGCAGCCTATCTTTTCCAGATTTTCTCCGGCGCCCTCCTGCCTATCCACGATGACTATTGCTGAATCAACGATAACTCCGATTTTATCCAGCGCTTCTTTTGCCTCGATCAAAGCCTTGCCGGTCGTAGCTACATCATCGACCAAAACCACCTTCTCACCTTCTCTCAATGCCGGCCCCTCAACCTGCCGCTGCATCCCGTGGCCTTTTGTAGCCTTTCTTACTATGAATGTCTTAAGGGGTATATTATTAATGTGGCTTAAACAGGCTAATGCCCCGGTAATCGGGTCGGCCCCTAATGTCGGCCCACCAACCGCGCTAATATTTTTATCCTTGATAAGTTCCAAAATGATACTGGCGGTTAAAAAAGCCCCTTCAGGGGTAAGCGTGATTATCCGGCCATCGAGGTAATAAGTACTTTCTTTACCAGAAGACAAAATAAATTTACCCTTTTTAAAAGCCTCTCTTTTCAGCAAAAGTAGTAACTTGTTTTTAAGTTCTTTTAAGTTCTGATCAGCCATAGAATTCCTCCTGTAATTGATTTTACCACTAAACAAATAATCTTTCAAGATATATGGGGACGAGATAAATGTAAATAAATAAATGGGGACGTTTCTATTTTTCCAAGGGGGTGGTTTCTATCGAAAAATAGAAACGTCCCCATTTAGAAACGTCCCCATTTATAGAAACGTCCCCATTTATCATAAGATACGCTGGTCAATTCTTTTGACAAATCCCGGTTTAATTGATATGATATAAACATGTTACGCGGCCTGATAAACGGCTTAGTGGATATAATTTATCCAAAGGCTTGCCTAGTTTGCAAGAACAGGCTCGGAGATACCCCGGCGGTAGATAACCTTGTTTGCGCGGAATGCTGGAGCAAGATCAAAAGAAACCTGCCTCCTTTTTGCCACACCTGTGGCAGGCACCTGGAGGCATCTAAATTCATTAAGAATATCTGCCCAAGCTGCCTCAAAAAACAGCCGCATTTTGATCGCGCCTTTAGTCCCTGCGCCTATGAAGGGGTAATCAAAAAACTTATCCACGAGTTTAAATACAGGAACAAAGATTATCTTGGGCGGGCTTTAGCTAAATTAATGACTGACTTTATAAACGAATATAACCTGCCTATGGACTGCCTGGACCTGGTTATCCCGGTACCATTGCATAAAACAAGGTTACGCGAAAGAGAATTCAACCAGGCCGGGATTTTAAGCGGGCATATTGCAGAAGGCTTTAATAAAACGGCTTTAAGCGATAACCTTATACGCCACCGCGATACCAAAACACAAACGGGCTTAGAAAACAAAGAGCGCCTGTTAAACGTAAAAGGAAGTTTTATGGTAAAGAATACCGCGGCTATCAAAGGGAAAAACATACTCTTAATCGATGATGTTTTAACCACTATGGCTACCTGTTCCGAGGCAGCCCATGCCTTAAAAGCGGCGGGGGCGAATATCGTCTTTGTTTTAAGCTTAGCTAATTAAAAAATGAGAATCCTGCGCAATTATTTTTTAAGAGAATTTATCATGCATATCCTGCTGGCGCTGGGCGTGCTTACCTTTGTCATGATGCTGGGGAACCTGGTTAAAATCGCGGATATGGTAATCAACAAGGGCGTGGATATTTTAAGCGTTATAAAAGTATTCATTTTCCTGACCCCTTATCTTCTGACTTATACCCTGCCCATTGCCGCGCTGGCCGCCACCCTTCTAGCCCTGGGAAGATTCTCCAGCGATAACGAAATAGTAACTATAAAAGCCAGCGGGGTGCATATCTTTAATCTGATAATGCCCCTATTGACCGTGGGGCTGATGTTAAGCTTGATGCTGGTTATTTTTAATGACCGGGTCATCCCTTACGCGCATTTCGCTTCCAGAAAGACCCTGATTGAAGTAGGGATAAAGAACCCCACTGCCGCGCTTGAGCCGGGAGTATTTATCAATTCTTTCGAAAAATATGTGCTTTTTGTTTACCGCATTGAGCAGAATAAACTTTATAATGTGCGCATATATGAACCTCAAGGGGACAATAAACCCACCCGTACCATTGTCGCTAAAAGAGGGGAATTTATCGCTATACCGGAAAAAAAGATAATCAAATTAAAACTGGTAGACGGCACCTCTGACGAACCTGACCCGGAGAATCCTGCCAACTTCTATAAGTTGAATTTTAAAACCTATTTTATGACCTTGAACCTCGGCCAGGCCCAAGATGCCAGTAAGATCGGGAAAAAACCCAAGGATATGACCATCCAGGAATTAGAAAATGAGGTGGAGAAGATAAAAAAAGAAGGGATTGACCCCACGCCCTTATTGACCGAGATAAACGAAAGAGTATCCCTGGCCTTCTCCTGCCTTGCCTTTATAGTCCTGGGAATACCCCTGGCGATAATCACCCGCCGCCGCGAAAAAACCATCAACTTTGGCATAGTATTCGTTATTGTGGGATTATACTACCTGATGCTGATGGCCTCGGAAACGCTTTGCCTGCATGGATTCATTAACCCCGGCATCGCGATGTGGATACCTAATATAATATTAGGGATTATCGGCACTGTCTTAATCACAAAATTATGCGCATATTAGACCGCTACATATTAAAATCCGTATTGAGTATTTTCTTCGGCTGCCTGATGACCTTTTTTTCGCTGTACATTGTCATCGACATATTCGCTAACTTAGAAAACATATTGAAACACAAGGTAGAGATAGGCCTCCTGATACAATATTATTTTTCTTTCCTGCCGCTAATATTTGTCCAGGTCTCTCCTATCGCAGCACTCCTCTCCACACTTTATACATTTGCCAACCTGAACCGCTCCAACGAAATCATTGCCATGCGTTCATCCGGCCTAAGCATACAATACATAACCAAAACCATAATCACCTTCGGGGTGATAGTGAGCATATTTATCTTCTGGATAAACGATAGATTCGTCCCCCAGTCCAATGTCCTGACGGAAAGAATCAGGGCCCAGATGGATGCCGGGGATAAAGAATTACAGGAAAAGGAACGCGAAGAAGTTACCAACCTTTCAATGTACGGCCTGAAAAACAGGCTTTTTTTCGTAGGTAAATTTTCGCTTGCCGAAAGCAGGATGGAAAACATAGTTATCCTGGAACACGATGAAAAACAGAATATCATCAGAAAGGTAGTGGCTAACAAGGGAGTCTACCAGGACGGGCTCTGGAGATTCTTCCAATGCATCACTTATAATTTTGACGAGAACGGGCAGATCAAGCAAGAGCCGCAATATCTTCTGGAAGAAATAATGTCCATTCCGGAGTCGCCCCGCGAATTCTTAAGCCAAAGGCAGCGCCCGGATTTCATGACCATAGCTCAACTGGATGATTATATATGGAAATTATCCAAGAGCGGAGCCACCACGGTAATAAGAAACCTCAAGGTAGACCTTTATCAAAGGTTTACCGTGCCGCTGACCAGTGTGATTATTATCCTGCTGGGAATACCTTTTGCCCTGAGGATGAAAAAACGGGCAACCGGGCTTTCTTCTTTAGGAATTTCTATTATGATGGGATTCTTGTATTACGTATTAAGCGCGGTAAGTATAGCTTTGGGTAAGGTCGGAATATTTTCCCCGTTATTAGCGGCATCCTTCAGCCACATGGTAGCTCTCCTGTTAAGCTTCTATTTAATCAGCCACTTACCCTAGACATAAACCCTGGGAATACGACTGCCCAACCCGCAGACAATCTCATAGGAAATAGTCCCGCAAAGATGCGCTAATTCTTCCGTGGTAATCCTGCTTTTCCCCTGAGAGCCGATCAGCACCACCTCGTCGCCTGATTTGACTTTTAAATCCCCCACGTCTACCATTATCTGGTCCATGCAAACCCTTCCGCTTATTTTAAAACGCCTGCCCCTGATTAAAACCGAGGCCGCATTGGAAAGGATACGCGGATAACCGTCGCCGTAACCGATGGGCAAAGTCACTACCGTGGTGTAATTTCTGGTAATGTAGGTATGGCCGTAACTGACCCCCTGGCCCTTAGGCAATCTTTTGTGGTAAACAATTTTGGTCTTTAAACCCAACACCGGTTTAAGATCGATACGCAGGCCTTTTTTAGGATAAAGCCCGTAGATAATCAATCCCGGCCTGACCATATTGAAGTGGCTGCTCTTATATCCGATTACCCCCATGCTGTTTGCCGCGTGCACCAGGGGCACGCTGATACCCTCTTTATTCAGCCTCAGGATCAACCGGTTAAACAAATCTATCTGGCGTAAAGTATATTCCCTGTTTATGTCAGCGCAGGCAAGATGGGTGAATACGCCTTCGATGTTTATAAAATTTAAATCGCGGATTTTCTTTATAAAACTTAACGCATCTTTATACAGAACGCCGATCCTGGACATCCCGGTATCGATTTTAATGTGGACGGCTACGGGCTTTCTCCGCCTGGCTGCCATTGCGTTTAGGGCAAAGGCGAGCTCTTCATCGCATAAAGTAGGAGTAAGATTGTATTTTAATAAAGCCGCGGCGTCTTTCTTAAGCGCTATGCCTAATACTAAGGTCGGTAGGTTAATATTATTTTGTCTTAGCCTTATCCCTTCATCGATAGAGGCTACCCCCAGGTAATCAGCTCCGCAGGCGGCCAATTTCTTACTTACCGGGATTATCCCGTGGCCGTATGCATCAGCCTTGACCGTAACCATAATTTTAACATGCGGCGCCAGTAATTTTTTAATCTGGTTATAATTATGAGTTATATTGCCAAGCTTTACTTCAGCCCAGGTCGGCCTGTG
>CAYPRG010000031.1:0-2978 GCA_964413025.1 uncultured Planctomycetales bacterium | reverse complement strand
GTAGTAGTATCAATGCCTAATATCTTCATAGATTTTATCCAATAACTCTTTATAATGCCTGCCGCGGCTTGTGAATTTAATCAATCTCCGCGAATCCCCCCTGACAAGTAATTCTATGCCCAGGTATTCCTCAGGCATGATACGCCCCAACCTATCGGCCCATTCAATAACCGCGACCCCCTCGCCATAAAGATACTCTTCATACCCTAAAAAAGCAATATCTTTCAGGGCCTTGAGCCTGTAAAGGTCAAAATGATACAAAGGCAACCTTGCCTTGATATATTGGCGAATCAGCACGAATGAAGGGCTGACAATTTTGCTCTTATCAATTCCCAGCCCCGAAGCAATCCCCTTAGTCAAGACCGTCTTACCTGAGCCAAGGTCCCCGAATAAACAGATGATATCGCCGGCTGCTAAATTCCCGGATATCTTTTTTCCCACATTCAAAGTATCGTTTATAGACTTAGAGATAGTTTTCATCTTTACTAAAAGTGCCTGAAGCCTTCCGGCTTAATAGTTTTCTCCCTGCCTCTTTTATCTATCAAAGTTAAACCGTATCTTTTTTCGGTTATCTCCCCTATAGGCTTGTAATGCAGATGACTTTCCTTAAACAGCTTCTTTGCCTGTTCATGCCCTACGGTAAAAAGCAGCTCAAAATCTTCGCCTGAATGAAGCGCGTCATTCAAACCTTTCGCCTCTCTGCTCAAAGGAATTAAACCCTCATAAAGCAGGGCCCCGCAGCCGCTTTCCTCTAATATATGCGCCAGGTCCTGGGCTAGGCCGTCGGAGATATCAATCATGGAGTTTACTTTAAAATTTTTTACTAAAAGCCGCGCTTCTTTCAAACGCGGGATAAATTTAAGGTGTTTCCCTTTTATAGAGCCGCCGAGCGGGCCTGTGACAAATATGATATCCCCATTTTTTGCCCCGCTCCTTAAAACCAGGAATTTTTTTTCTACAATCCCCAGCATGCTCACATCAATAGTCAATTGCTTTGCCCGGCTTAGATCTCCCCCGACTATGTTTATCTTGAACTTGCCGGCTATATCAACCATACCCTTAAAAAGCCTGTCCAGAAATCCAACCGAGGTATCTTTTGGCGCACCCAAAGAAATCAAACAATGGCGCGGCAGGCCTCCGCAGGCGGCAATATCGCTGATTGATACAGCCAAAGACTTTCTGCCGACCAGATAGGGATTTTCGTTTTTACGAAAGTCTACTCCCTCAACCAGCATATCGCAGGTAAAAAGCTGGTATTTATCTTTCTCAAAGGATAAAACCGCGCAATCATCACCGCTTCCTTTAATCACAAACTTAGGATCAATCTTTATCGACTTCCTGAACCTCTCGATCAGACCAAACTCTCCCAATCCGGTTATACGCATATTTACTCACCCAATATTTTTGCGATATTGCTGTTATAAGGCGTAGTGATAATGCCTTTGTCGGTAATGATAGCCGAAATCAAATTATGAGGCGTAAGATCAAAAGCCGGATTAAATACTTTGACTCCCTTGGCGGCAATCGGTTTTTTAAAGAATAAACCGGTGATTTCGTTTCCATCCCGCTGTTCAATGGGGATCTGGCTGCCTGATTTAATTTCTAAGTCAAACGTAGAAGCTGGCGCGGCAATATAAAATGGGATGTTGTGGTAGCGGCTCAATACCGCTAAATTATAAGTACCGATTTTATTGGCGGTGTCGCCATTTGCCGCGATCCTATCCGCGCCGGTAATCACCCTGTCTATTCTGCCTTGCTGCATTAAAGTCGCCGCCATGTTATCGCAGATTAAAGTCACATCAATTCCTTTTTTGCTTAATTCCCAGGTGGTCAGGCGCGCGCCCTGCAATATCGGCCTGGTTTCGCAGGCGAATACTTTTATTTTCTTGCCTTCTTCGCTGGCCCGATAGATTACCCCTAAAGCAGTGCCGTAATCAATAGTAGCCAGGATCCCGGCGTTACAGATTGTCAATATCGTATCATTTTTTTTGATCAATCTTGCTCCGTAATCGCCTATCTTACGGCAGGAAATCCTGTCTTCCTCAATAATATCCAGCGCTTCCTTTAAAAGCATCCTCTTAAGCTGCGGCAGCCCTTTATCTTTATTCCTCACCGCTACACTACACATTCTTTCTATGCCCCAGAAAAGATTCCTGGCGGTAGGCCGGCTGGTAGCAATATATTTTGCTACCTTGTCTAGTTCTCTGCTAAATTTAAGCCAATCCCCGGCTTTTGAATCTTTAACTCCCAGATAAACACCCAGCGCTGCCACAGCGCCCAGTGCCGGAGCGCCGCGCACCTTCAAAAGTTTAATCGCCTGCCATAAATCTTTCAGCTTTCCGATATAAAGGTATTTTAATTCCTGAGGCAATTTGGTCTGGTCTATTATTTTAATCCGGTTATTCTTCCACTCAACTGTCCTGATATCCATATTTTAATTCATCCTCCATCATTTTTACCTGCCTGGCTATCTGCCTTCTTATATTCTGACAACAACCCGGCTTTAACAGGACAAGCACTTTTTTGTAGGCATTCAAGGCGCCCTTGTAATCAGAAAGGTTATAAAAAGCATCAGCCAGGTTATCGTAAGTCACTGCCCGGCCAGGCTCAAGGCGCAAAGCCTGCTTAAAACATTTTATTGCCTCGGTGTGCCTGCCGATATTATTCAAAAGCCACCCCTTATTATGGTAAATAGTGGCGTAATCCGGCTCTACCTTTATTCCTTTATTAAAATAATCAAATGCCTGGTCGATTATACCCAATTCCACCATGCACAAAGCCCGGTCATTATAGGACGCCCCGTCATTGGGATTATATTTTATCGCCGCGTCAAAATGTTCAATCGCAAAAACATAATTTTCTTTAAGCAGTTCGATCTGGCCCTTGAAATATTCAACCTCGCCTGAAAGCCCTCTCTTTTCGGATTCCCTCAGGGCATTTTTAGCGATTCTTTTCGCCTCTTGCCGGCTGCCGTAGGT
>CAYPRG010000030.1:7016-11244 GCA_964413025.1 uncultured Planctomycetales bacterium | reverse complement strand
TCCCAAAAGTAGAAAATTGGGCCCAGTGGAATTGATAGCGGGGCCCGAATTCTTTTATAAACCCGGCCACCGCCGCGTGATAGTAGCTGTCTTCATCATAAAAAACCGGAGAGATAAACTGAACGTATGAGAAAAAGGCGATGACCGCTAAAAAAACGACTACCAGGGTAAGGGTGGATATTTTACTTTCTCTGGAAGGGGACAAAGGCATGCGGTTAATGGTGATTCTCTTTTAAGATTTTCAAGAACAAACGTATGATCTGAGGGTCAAATTGAGTACCTGCGCCTTCTTTCATTATCTTCAATACTTCGCTTTTAGGAAATGCCTTGCGGTAAGGACGGTCGGAAATCAAAGCCTGGTATACGTCTGCTACTGCGATAATCCTGGCTCCGATGGGGATATCTTCCCCCCTTAAACCGGTGGGATAACCCTTCCCGTCCCATCTCTCATGGTGGTAAAGCATTAAAGGGATTATGGCATGTAAAAATTGTATCGGCCTTATAATGTCCACCCCCAGCTGGGGATGGGTCTTGATTATTTCAAATTCCTTCGGGGTAAGTTTCCCCTTCTTCAGTAAAATTTTCTCGCTTATCCCGATTTTGCCCAAGTCATGCAGCATAGCGGCCTGATTGATGCGGTCTATTTCATCCTTGGCCAAACCTAAGGCCCTGGCAATTTCTGTGGCATAATGCACAGTTTTCTCTACATGTTCGCCGGTGTAATGGTCCTTCACCTCGATTGTCTTAGCAAAAGCAAAGATAGCTTCGATCAAGCTCTGGTTTGCCTGCTTATTAAGCTTACCGATCTTCTTCTTCAATATATTAACCGCGGCCCCTTTTTCAAACTTTTCCAGGGAAGGGTATTGCTTCTTATCCACATCTACAGAAGTATAAACCTTGTTCCCGCCGTCTTCTTTAATCTTGGCCACCATATGTTCGGCAAGCTCGATCAGGTCAATACCCTTAACAATCTTATCTTCCGGATAAGAAGCAACCGCCATGCTTATCTTTAATTTAACCCTGTGCTTCTTATCGCCGAAATTATACAAGTTAAAAGCATCTAAAAGCCTCTGGGCTAAGGTTAAAGCCGTAGTCCTCTCTGTACCGGGGCAGAGAATTATGAATTCTTCCCCGCTAAAACGGATAACAATATCGTAACGGCGCACCATCATCTTAAGTTGTTGCGCCAATTGCTGTATTACTAAGTCGCCGAATGGGTATCCATAAACATCGTTTATGGACTTAAAATAATCTATGTCCAGCATTAATACTGATATTGGATGCGCATACCTTCTGGCGCGGTAAAATTCAGCCTCAATAACTTCCTCAAGATAGCGATGATTATAAAGGCCGGTCTGGGGGTCCCTTAAAGCCAATTGTTTCATTTTTCTGTTCGACTTCATCAGTTCCCTATCCAGCATCTCCCGTTCTTTTTCCGCTTCTTTACGCTCAGTAATATCCCGGCCAACCGACTGATATTCAAGGAGCTTTCCATCATTGCCAAATATTCCCCGGTTGGTCCATTGCTGCCAGCGGATCTCTCCATTAGCCGCTATAACCTTATGTTCATGGACCATAACAGGATTCTTAATATTGAGGGCATTAAAATCTTTTTCTACTTTCTGATGTTCCTCTTCCGGGACGAACTCCAGAAGATTTTTCCCTAAAAGCTCATCTTGTTTTTTCCCGAAATAACGGCAGCTCGCCTCATTAATAAAAGTGAATGTTTTGTTAGGCAGGAAGCGGCATATTAATTCGGTCTGGTCTTCGACAATAGCGCGGTAGCGGACCTGGCTCTGCTTTAACATATTCGCCGTGTTCTTACGCCCCTCTTCCACGCCGATGGCTACGGCGATAATCTCTAGGAACCTCTTGTCTTCCTCGGTAGAGATAAAGTCACACTGATAGACTACGCACAGAGAGCCGATATAGGCATCACCCAGCTTCACCGCCTTGCCAATATAGGTTTTTAATTTATAGAGGCTGACATTAGGGTCGGTCTCTACATATTTAGTCTCGCTCAAATTACGCACTTCCATAACTTCATCGCTGTTTTGTTTAATCACGTCATAACAGAGATGCCCTTCAGCCACGTTCAAAGGCTTAAAACCTTCGGGGGCATGCCACATCCCCAGAGAATAAAGCTTATCCCCTTCGAGGCGGTTATACAAAGCGCAATCCGCGCCCAATAATTCTCCGCAAAGAGAAGTAAGGCGGTTGATATTTTCAACCGGATCATTACCAAAATCAAGGAAACACTCATTGATTTTAACAATCCTGTCTTCTGTCCGCTTCTGTTCAGTGATATCTTTGATTACTGTGATGACCTGATCAACCTTATCTCCCCTGAAGACCGGTATCTTGCGCGTTTCGGTGATAAATTCTTTGCCATTGATTTTATTAGCCTCTTCCGTAACCATACCTTTGCCGGTATCAAATACCAGCCGGTACTCCTGGTAAACCTTATCAGGCAAAAACGGGAATACCTCGGATATACTTTTGCCTATGGCATTTATTTCCAGGCCTAAATCATTATTCCATTCTTTAAAAGTCTGATTTATAAGGACAAAACGTAAGTCAGAATCAACTACATGTATCGCGGCAACCATAGAGTCAAGGGTGGTACGGTAGCGCAGCTCAGACTCCTTAAGCTCTTCTCCGGCACGTTTACGCTCGGTGATATCACGGACGTATTCAATTACCCCACTCATCTGATTGGTTGCCGAATCAAAAAGCGGAAAACTGTATAGTTCCAGCCAACCAACCACCTTCCCTTCGTTTCCTACCTTGGGAACAACTTCGTAAGCGGTTTCGCCATTCTTGACGGTCCGGCAGCTGGGGCAGGCATCACAGACCCTATCCCGGCCATGATAAGCCTGGTAACATTTCTTGCCGCCAAGCGGCATGGCATGGGCGTACCATTTTTCCATCGTGGAATTGACGCGTATAATATTCAATTCCATATCGAGAATACTCAGGCCGTCCTGGATACTGTCAAATATACTGCTTAAAAAGTGTTCTCTTTTAACTATTTCTTCTTCGTTTTCTTTGCGCTGTAAGGCATTTACAAAAATATCCGCTACGATTTTAAGCAGGGTAACCGCTTCTTCCTCCCAGGCATGCTCTACCCGCACAGTCTCCATCCCCAGGAACCCTATTGCGGAGCCGCTGTAAACCATAGGCACCACAATGAGAGACTGCACTCCTTGGGACTGCAGAAGCTTCTTCTCCTTATCTGCCTCCGGAGGGAGTTCGTTGACCCGGGGGACACAAATGTTTTTTAAATCCAAAATCGTTTTCGCCCACCAGGGGAAATCTTCGACCCTTACTCCCTGCATATTTTGTACAAGCGAATCGATCCCTTCCGCGTACCATTCATGGGTGTTATTCGCCGCGTCTCTTTTGTCAGAAACTAAAAACACGTAGCTGCGGTCGGCTTTGATGAATTGCCCGATTAAACGCAATACCTGGTTTATCTCGGAGTCAACTTTTTCTACCGGCAGGTTAATGAAATTCGTGGATACCCTGGCAATAAGTTTTTCCAGCTCAAACCTGAAATTTAACGCCTCCTCTATACGCTTGCGCTCGCCTATCTCTTTTTGCAGGTCCTCATTGGCCTTGGTGACTTCCGCGGTGCGCACCTTGACCCGGATGGCAAGTTCTGAACGCGCCTGCTCTAACTGCTCAAGAATACGGCTATGCTCGGCCTTTAATCCTTCTAATTCAACAAGCTGCTGGCCTACTGTTAACAATTCGTCCTTGATTTGTTCGTTTGTTTTTTCTTGATTTTCCATATTATTGGCTATAAACAAGTTAAGGCAATTCTCTATACCTAGAAAATTGCCTTATCCTCAATATAATCTAAGGTCATTTGACCCCCGCTCCTTTATAACTAGTACAGCAGATAAACTATAGCACATTACTGCTGAAAAGTCAAATCCAGAAATTGATAAATAAAAGGCGAATCTGCTTTTATATTGGATTAAAACTGTTTGAAAATATAGAAGTTATGAATTAATTAAAGCCAGGGTTTCGCTACGCGTCTTTTGGTTTTCTTTGAATATCCCCCTGACCGCAGAGGTTACGGTCAAGGTCCCGGATTTTCTAACTCCGCGCATAGACATGCATAAATGTTCAGCTTCTATAACCACCATTACTCCAAGGGGTTTTAGCTTAGCCATAATTATTTCGGCAATCTGGGTAGTCAGCCGCTCCTGGACCTGCGGGC
>CAYPRG010000030.1:0-6916 GCA_964413025.1 uncultured Planctomycetales bacterium | reverse complement strand
AAAAGATGGTGCTCACACACGCTATACAAAGGAATGCCTTTTAAAAGTATGATTTCGTGGTGTTTCTGATCCAAAATCACTTCCAACTCTTTCTCCGGGTCCCGGCTTATCCCGGCGAATATCTCTTCATACATCTCGGCTACCCGCTTAGGCGTTTCTAAAAGGTCTTTTCTCTTGGGGTCTTCGCCGATTGCTTCTAATATATCCCTGACAGCTTTCTCAATCTTTTTCTTATCCATCTTGCCTCCGGTTACTTGCCAATACAAAACTGGCTAAAAATTTTGTCTAATAAATCTTCTGAAAATTCCTTCCCTAAAATGCTATCCAGCCAGGATAGGCCGTCTTTAATATCCTGCGCGACAAATTCGCTGGATAGTTTATTATCCAGCGAATCAATTGCTTCTGCAATAAGTTTTTGCGCCTCTCTGATGCCAGCAATGTGCCTCAAATTACTGAGCATAGCCGCATCAGAACTACGCACCCTGCCTTTATACACCGAATCGGCAATGGCTTCTTCAAGCAAATTGATATTTTTGGATTTCTTCGCCGAAATATCAACCGTAAATTTAAATTTATTTGAAATCTTGCCCCGTTCAATTATTTGCTTCAGGTCCATCTTGTTTATAACGGCAACAACCGCCTTCTTTTTTAATTTCGCCATCAGGGTTTGGTCTTCCCCTGTTAACTTTTTGCTGCCGTCAAATAACAGGATAACCAGGTCGGCCAAATCAATACACCTTCTCGAGCGCTGGACGGCTTTCTTTTCTATTAAATCCCGCGGTTCCAGTATGCCCGCGGTATCCACGATTCTTACGGGTATTCCTTTTATATCTATAATCTCCTCAATGGTATCGCGGGTAGTCCCGGGGATAGCGGTGACTATGGAACGTTCCTGCCTGAGCAGGGCGTTTAATAAAGATGATTTTCCTACGTTCGGCCTGCCGCAGATGACCACCTGTATGCCTTCGCGCAATACCCTGCCGAACCTGGAATTTTCAAGGAGCAATTTCATTTCAGAGTCTATATTTATTAGTTTTTGCAAAAGGACTTTTAACTCAGCAGGCTTAATTTCTTCGTCGGGAAAATCAATATTCGCCTCTAAGATAGAAAGGATTTCCAGCAAGCCCTTCCTTATCTTATTTATCTGGCTGGATAAACGCCCCTTTAACTGCTCTTCCCCTATTTTAAGGGCAGAGTCTGTCTTGGCGCGGATTACATCCAACACCGCCTCCGCCTGGGCCAAATCAATCCTGCCGTTTAAAAATGCCCTCTTGGTGAATTCGCCCGGCGAGGCCAACCGGCAGCCATTTTCCATAACCAGGCCCAGCACCCTGCGCAAAGCCACAATCCCTCCGTGGCAATTTATCTCCACGATGTCTTCCTTGGTATAAGACCTGGGAGCGCGCATCAAAGCCAATATTACTTCATCAACAACTTCTGTCTTATCCATAATCCATCCATAGTGGATAGTATAGGTATTAAAATCAGTTGGTTTTGATTTATCTTTAGAAACAAAAATTTTACCGGCTATTTGCAATGCCTCTTTGCCGCTTAAACGGACAATGCCTATGCCTGATTCGCCTACAGGCGTGGAGATTGCCGCGATGGTATCATTAAGGTCGTAATTTTTCATTCCTGTATTCTCCTACCACAAATAATGACCCGCAAACCAGGATCAAATCATCTTTTCCGGCGATCCTCGAGGCCAATTTTTTTGCCTGGGCTACGCCAGTGGTCAGATACGCCGTCTTCGACGGGAAATATCGCGCCAAATCGGAAGCAGGCGCTGCGCGTGGATTATCAGCCCGAGAGAGGATAACCACACTGGCTAAATCACGGAGCTGATTGCATATTCCCCGTATATCTTTATCCTTGGAGATGCCTAAAACCAGAATCAACTTTTTATACCTGAAACTCTCCCGGATTGTTTTCTTTAAAGCCCTGCTTGAGGCAATATTCTGCGCGCCATCCAAAACCACCAGGGGATTCCGGGAGATAACTTCGCATCTCCCCGGCCAGACAGTACTATTAAGGCCCTTACTTACGGAATCTTTGGAAACATTAACACCGTAGAAACTCAATGCCTCAACCATCCCCACAGCTACGCTGGCATTAATCAGTTGGTGCTCTCCGGGGAGATTTATTTTTAAACCCGGATAGTTCTTTAAAATCCCCTTCAAAACAAAACCGCCTTTTTTCTTGCGGAATATTATATCCCTGCCTACTTCAAATAACTTAGCGCCTGTTAACTTACATCTGCCTCTAATTACCCTGGCAGCTTCTTTTTCCTGCGGCGCGCTTATTACTATCGGCTGGCGCTGCTCTTTTATTATTCCGGCTTTTTCCCCGGCAATCTCCCGTAAGGTATTGCCCAGCTTCTGGGTGTGTTCATAACTTATAGGAGTTATGGCGCAGACCAGGGCATTAACTGTATTGGTAGCATCAAGCCTGCCGCCCAAGCCGGTTTCCAAGACTACAAAATCAATTTTCTTCTGCTTAAAATAAAGGAAGGCTAAAGTTGTATATACCTCAAAGAACGAAAGCGGCCCGTATTTTGAATTTTTATTGTAAACTTCTATATAGGGCTTTACCCGGCTGGCTAAACCGCTCAACTCGCCTCTTGTAATCATTCCTTCAAAATCATCCGCAGGATGCGCCCTATTACGGAAAAGCTTGGGTTTTAAAATCCGGATCCTCTCCCTGAAATCCGATAGATGCGGAGAGGTATACAGGCCGACTTTATAACCGGCCTGCCTCAATATATAGGTAACAAAAGCGCAAGTAGAACCCTTGCCTTTTGTCCCGGCAACGTGCAAACATCTTAAAGCGCCCTGAGGATTGCCCAGGGCATTTAAGAAATCCTTAACCCGTTCTAATTTTAAAGACTGCTTATAAGGGTAAACAGGAATCTTCTCGTAGTTAACAAAAGATTCCAGATAGCGGATAGTTTCTGGGTAGGTCATCCATTAATGGCGGAAATGCCTGATACCGGTAGTGACCATGGCTATTTTATATTTATCGGCCATCTTGATAATTTTATCGTCGGCAATTGAACCTCCCGGCTGGATTATCGCCTTGATTTTATACTTGGCGGCCAGCTGTATCGCGTCTTCTTTTGGGAAAAAGGCATCGGAGGCCAGGACAGAGCCGGCTGTAAGTTTTCCTGCCTTTTTGGTAGAAATAAACACGGAATCAACCCGGGACATTTGGCCTGCCCCGATACCCACTGTCTTCGTCCCCCGGACAAGAATAATAGCATTGGACTTAACGTGCTTAGCTACTTTCCAGGCAAAGAGCAGCGATTCTAAATCTTTCTTCGTGGGCTTCTTCTTGGTAACTACTTTAAGATTATCCATATCCAGGGTAGCTAAATCTTTACCTTGAAGCAATAGGCCGCCGGTTATACGCTTAAGGTCAGGCTCATCTATGGTCGCTAAATCATCGATTTCCACCAAACGTAGATTCTTTTTTTCCTTAAATAACCCGATTGCCTCTTTATCAAATCCGGGAGCGATAATACATTCCAGGAAACCGCTTTTTGCCACAATTTTGGCGGTCTTAATATCCATCTTTCTATTTAAAGCCACTATCCCTCCGAATGCAGAAAGTTGGTCGCATTTCCATGCCGCCAGATACGCCTTGTCCAAGGCGTCATCTTCTGCCGCTCCGCAGGGATTATTGTGCTTCACGATGACTGCCGCCGGCCTGGAAAATTCTTTGGCTAATTCAAAAGCAGCATTAAGGTCAAGAATATTATTAAAAGACAGCTCTTTACCCTGCAGCTGCTTTAAATTTATCAAGCCCCTGGCCTTGCCTTTCTCTTTATAAAATGCCGCCTTCTGATGCGGATTCTCCCCATAACGCAAATCCTGTATTTTTTCAAAGCTTAAAGTGAATTCTTCCGGAAGGCCTATTGAAGGCAGGGCAGTGTTAAAATAATTATGCAGGTATTTATGTATAGCGCCGTCGTACTGGCTGGTACGGCCAAATACCTCAATGGCTAAATCGCGCAACAGGCTTTTAGGCAAGGAACCTTTATTCCTTTTCAGCTCCTCGATGACCTGGGCGTAACGGTTGGGATTACAGATTACCGCCACCGACTGGTGGTTCTTCGCCGCCGAGCGCAGCATCGAAGGCCCGCCGATATCAATATTCTCGATGACCTCTTCGATCTTTACTCCCGGCTTCTGGGTGGTCTTTTCAAAAGGGTAGAGATTTACGACCACCATATCAATAATCTCTATTCCATGCTCCCCCAAAGTTTTCATATGTTCGGGGTTTTCCCTTAACGCCAACAGCCCCCCGTGTATCCTGGGATGCAGGGTCTTTACCCTACCGTCTAGCATCTCGGGAAAACCGGTATATTCTGACACATCCTTGACCGGTATATTATTTTCCCGCAGTAATTTTGCCGTGCCGCCGGTAGAAAGAATTTCCACCCCGAGATTATCCAACTCCCTGGCCAGCTCCAAAATACCTGCTTTATCCGATACGCTGATTAAAGCCCGCTTGATCTTAATCATAAAATCCCTCTCTTAGGTTTAATTATTTGTTGAAACGGAAATTTACCAAGTCGGTATCCTGCATTAGATAATCTTTCTGTTCCAGGCGCTGTTTCCCTGCCTGCTTGGCCTGGTTCTCTCCGCCGCACTGTATAAAATCATTGAAACTGATGATCTCGGCGCGGATAAAACCTTGCTGTATATCTGAATGTATCGTACCCGATGCCTCCCAGGCAGTAGCGCCTTTCCTGATCAGCCAGGCGCGCGTCTCTTTTTCCCCGGTGGTAAAAAAACTGATAAACCCGGCTTCGCTGACTGCCCGGGCTAATAAACTATCCTGGCCATCCAGATCATTTTTCTCAGCGACGATCACCGGCCTTTTTGTAAACATGCTATAGCTGGCAACCACCTGTTTTTCTTCATCATTTAATCCAGCCGAGAAAATAAATTCTTCTTTTTCCAGGATACCTTTCAGTTTATTTAACAAAGTTTTTTCCGTTTCCTCCTGGGCCCGGCCTAAACGCGTTTCTACAAATTCCAAATCTTTCAGGATCAGGTCGGTGCGGGAATCTTTCATGACCAGAATTGCGTCTACATCCAATGCCGCGTCTTCGGCCGCCAGCTCAACCTGGATATATGTTTTTTTCTTGGAATTGGTTATTTTATCAACCTGATCAAGCCGCGGGTCTTTAATGTTACGTTTGCCTAAAGTGATTTCGGGAATAGAAATTACGCTTATTTTCATTTTTCGTTAAGTTATGAAACGTGGCTAAATTATTCTTCTTCCTGTTTCCTGGATGCCTGGTATTGGGTTATTATATTCGAGGCGATCTTATGCGGGACTTCTTCGTAATGCGCAAAACGCATAATATACATTCCCCTGCCTCCGGTAAAAGAGCGCAGGTCATTGGCATAAGTAAACATTTCCGACAATGGAACTTTGGCTTTGACAATCTGCAACTTTCCCTTAATATCCATACCCATTATACGTCCCCTGCGGGAATTAATATCCCCGGAAACAGCGCCCAAATATTCCTCGGGTATGGTTATATCCACATCCATAACCGGCTCAAGCAACGCCGGGCCGGCCGCCAAAACCGCTTTTCTTAAAGCCATAGCCCCGGCAATCTGAAAGGCCATATCCGAAGAGTCAACCTCGTGATAGGAACCGTCGCAAAGAGTGACCCGGACATCCTCTATGGGATAACCGGCTATCGCGCCCTCTAAACAGGCCTGCCTGATGCCTTTTTCTGCCGAGGGGATAAAGTTTCTGGGAATTGCCCCGCCAAAAATCTTGTCTACGAATTCAAAGCCCTTGCCTTTTGAGGGCTCAATTTCAATCCAGACATCTCCGTATTGGCCGCGGCCTCCGGATTGGCGCTTGAATTTACCCTGGACTTTAGCGTTTCTTGTAATCGTTTCCCTGTAAGAAACCTTAGGAGTGCCTAACTCCACTTCCACGTTAAATCTTTTTTTCATCCGTTCGACCATAACCGCTAAATGCAAGTCTCCTAAGCCTGAGATGATCAGTTCCTTGGTCTGCTGGTCATGGGTCACTTTAAATGTCGGGTCCTCTGCGCAAAGCTTATGCAGCGCCCCGGAAATCTTATCTTCATCATGGCGGGATTTGGGTTTAACCGACGCCGAGATAGCCGGCTCCGGAAAGATAATCGCGGGAAACAGGACCGGATTCTTCTCGTCGCCGAGGGAATCCGATGTAACCGTCTCTTTTAATTTGGCGATTGCCACGATATCACCGCAGGAAGCAGAATCAATTCCTCTCTCTTCTTTGCCCTGAAGGAGATAAAGCTGGCCGATTCTTTCTTTAGCCCTTTTATTGATATTATATATACCGGTGTTGGATAATAATGCCCCGGAAAAAATCCGTAATAAACTAAGCTGCCCCACATAAGGGTCGGATATGCTCTTAAAAACAAACGCCGAGAAAGGGCCGTCCGCTTTAAAGATAACTTCTTTCTTTGCCTCCGGCTTTAATGGGTCGCTTCCCTCGACAACAGGACGCTCCGTTGGGTCAGGCAGGCATTGAATAACCGCATCCAGCAATTCAGCGATGCCTTTATCGGTTAAAGCAGAGCCGCTTAGGACAGGAAAAACATTGCGTTTAATTACTCCCTGGCGCAAGCCCGCTTTTAATTCTTCCGGAGATAACTTTGTGCCTTCGAGATATTTCTCGATCAGCTTATCGTCGCTTTCGGCAATAGCCTCGATTAAATCCGGGTCATCCAAAGTATCTATCATCGCGGCTTTCTTGGAAAACCTGTCTTTTATCTCGTTTAAAACCTTGTTTCTATCCGCGCCTTCTTTGTCTAATTTATTTATGAATACTAAGCAAGGCAGCTGGGATTCCTCCAGAAGCTGCCAGGCGCGTTCAGTGCCCACTTCTATTCCGGAAA
>CAYPRG010000029.1:5994-11259 GCA_964413025.1 uncultured Planctomycetales bacterium | reverse complement strand
TTTTGACCTGGATGAGCATACCGGCATCGACAAAGACGCTATGCGTAACCGGGCAATCTGTGATTTATTTGAGCCCGGTTCGGTATTTAAAATCGTTACCGCCTCCGCGGCATTGGAAGAGAAAAGGGTGAGTGAAGAGGATAAATTTTTCTGCGAGAATGGCTCTTATAAAATAGCCTCGCGTATTCTCCGTGACCATACCAGCCATGGCTGGTTGACTTTTAGGGAAGTGATGGAAGAATCAAGCAATATAGGTACAACCAAAGTAGCGCAGATGTTAGGCCCGGACATCGTTTACCGTTACGCTAAACTTTTTGGTTTCGGGGAGAAATCCGGAGTGGATATGCCTGGCGAGATTTCGGGAATGAATAAAGAGCCGAGGTTTTGGTCTAAAGGTTCTATCGCAGCAATACCTATAGGCCATGAAGTGGGGGTGACCGCGCTACAGTTGGTTTGCGCGGTATCGGTAATCGCAAATGGCGGGCAGTTGATGAGGCCTTACGGTACTAAAGAGATCAGGGATAAATACGGAGAGACCATAAAAAAATTCTTCCCGCTGATGACGCATAAAGTTATTTCTTTGGATACTTCCTTGAGGGTCAAAGAAATATTAAGAGGGGTAGTGGAGACCGGAACGGGAAGAATGGCTAAGGTCCCGGGTTTTAGCGCTGCCGGTAAGACCGGGACGGCGCAGAAATTAGAGGCAAACGGCGCTTACTCTCACAATAAATTTATGGCTTCTTTCATCGGTTTTGCTCCGGTGGAGGATCCGGTTATCGCCGTGGCAGTAGTGCTTGATGAGCCTCATCCTTATTACGGCGGAGTGGTGGCTGCTCCGGTTTTTAAAAATGTGGTAGCGGACTCCTTAAGATACCTTAAGTCAAGCAAGGCTCAAAACGAAACCCAGGCATCAAATGAATATAAAACAATTTATTAAGCCGATAAAGGGCATAAGCTGCAATTCAAAAAATGTCTCGGATGGTTTTATTTTTGTGGCTATAAAAGGCAACCGTCAGGACGGCAATAAATTCATCCGGGAGGCGATAGACAGAGGGGCGAAAGCGGTAATAGTTGATGATGCCGGGAAGTTTAAGGCCAGAGGCAAAGGGGAAGTTCCTTTTATCGCGGTCAAGGATACAAGAAAAGCATTAGCAAAATTAGCCGCGGAGTTTTACGGCAACCCGTCTTCAAAGGTAAAGGTTGTCGGCATAACCGGCACCAACGGAAAGACCACCATAACTTATTTAATCGAGGCCTTATTAAAGAGGGCCGGTTTCTCTGCCGGCGTTATCGGCACTATTAATTACCGTTTTAAGAATAAAATAATTGTTTCCAAAAATACCACCCCCGGGCCGGTAGAACTTGAATCTATGCTTGCCGATATGTTAAAGCAGGGTGTTGATTATTGCCTGATGGAGGTTTCATCCCATGCCTTGCATCAGGAGAGGGTAGGCGGGATAGGTTTTCATTCAGCTATTTTTACCAACCTGACCCAGGACCACCTGGATTACCATAAAACTTTAGAAAATTATTTCAGGAATAAAGCAAAGCTCTTTAAAAATTTGAGCCAGGATGCCTTTGCGGTAATTAATAATGACGATAGCTATGGAAAGAGGCTTAAAAAATTAACCAGAGGAAAAATAATCACTTACGGCATAGATACTAATGCCAGGGTAATGGCCAGGGATATAGAATTTGACTGTAAGCGCACAAGGTTCCGCCTGGTTTGTCCCGAAGGAAAAATAATCCTTAACAGCCGCCTTATAGGAAAACACAATGTGTATAACATGCTGGCAACTGTTGCCTGGGCCCTGGGGGAAGGCATTAAATTATCCACGATAAAATCCGCCATTGAAGAGTTTGATTTTGTCCCGGGCAGGCTGCAGAGGATAGCTTCCAGGAGTAAATTTTCTGTTTTCATTGATTACGCTCACACCGAAGATGCCTTAAAGAATGTGATTAATTCCTTGAGGTATTTGTCAAAAGGAAAAATCATCGTGGTTTTTGGCTGCGGCGGAGAGCGCGATAAGACAAAAAGGCCGAAGATGGGGAAGACGGTTACCCGGTTATCCGATTTCGCGGTCATCACTAATGATAATCCCCGTTCTGAATGCCCTCTGGATATAATAGGAGATATTAAAAGAGGCATAACTAAAAAAAATTATTGCGTTATCCCAGACCGTTTGAAGGCAATAAAAAAATCTTTATCCTTGGCCGGGCCGGGAGATATTGTGTTGGTAGCGGGCAAGGGGCACGAAAATTATCAGATTACTAAAGGCAGGATAGCGCATTTTGACGACCAGGAAGCGGTAAGAAAATGTTTAAGATCAATGAATTATTAAAAGCTACGGCTGGCGATTTGATTTGCGGCGGCATAAACGCTTCGGCCAAGGGTGTCTCTATCGATTCCAGGACAATCAAGCCCGGGGAGGTTTTTATAGCCATAAAAGGAGATAATTTTGACGGGCATAATTTCATTGGCCGGGCATTGGAGAAAAAAGCAAGCTGTATCGTCGCGGAAAAAATAGGCAGGAAACAGGCGGCAAAAGGGGCGGCTTTTATAAAGGTGGCAGACAGCGTAAAGGCTTTAGGGGATATCGCGCGGTTCAACCGCGGGAGATTTAATACCCCGGTCATAGCGGTAACCGGTTCCAGCGGTAAAACTACATTGAAAGAGATGATCTCCCGGGTATTGTCATGCAAATTCAAAGTGCTTAAGAATATCGGCACTGAGAATAATCATATCGGCTTGCCCATGGCGCTTTTGAATCTTGACAAGAGCCATGATTTGGCGGTTTTAGAAATCGGGAGTAATCATTTTGGCGAGGTAGGTTACCTTGCCGGGATATGTCTTCCTAATATAGGCGTAATTACCAATATCGGGCCGGCGCACCTGGAGCACTTCGGTAATCTAAGCGGCGTCTTTAAGGAGAAATATACTTTGGTAAGGCAGCTTAAGAGCCCCGGCATCGCGGTATTAAATTCCGATGATGGTCTATTAAATAAACAGTTGACCATAAAAAAAGGGACTGGGTTGATCCTCGGCTTGGGTATTAACAACCGCGCTGATTTTTCCGCTTCAGGCATTAAGAGCCTTTCCGGGAAGTTGGAATTTCTGGTTAATAAAAAATATAGGTTTACATTAAAGACATTGGGGTATTATAATATTTATAATGCTCTCGCCGCCATAGCGGTGGCGCGCGTCTTTGGCATGAGTTATGAAGAAATCAGCAGAAGATTGCGGGCTTTTGATTTTCCGCAGGGCAGGCTTAAAGCCAGGAAATTGGGCAATATCCGCTTTATTGACGATACCTATAATTCTAACCCCCTCTCTCTGAAACAAGCTTTAGAGGTATTAGCTAATCTTAAGGTGAAGGGAAGAAAAATTTTCGTGATGGGTGATATGCTGGAATTAGGAAAGTGCCGGGAATTATTCCATCGCCAGGCAGGCCGCCAGGCGGCTTCTGTATGTGACGCGCTTATAACCGTAGGCGGGCTTTCCAGGTTATCCGCGCAGTCAGCCAGGGATTCCGGATTCTCCGCCAGGAATATATTTTCCTGCGAAGATTCCCGCCAGGCCCGGGAAATTTTGTTCAGTAAATTATCTCCCGGCAAGGATGATGTTGTGCTGGTTAAAGGTTCGCGCAGGATGCGCATGGAGGAGGTCTTCGGAGGCTAATGTTATATTATCTGCTTTATCCCCTGCACGAAATGTTCTCGGTGCTCAATCTTTTCCGCTATATAACTTTCCGCTCGGTAATGGCCGCCCTGACCGCATTTCTCATCTGCCTTATTTTCGGGCCGGGCCTGATAAAAAAACTTAAAGAATACAAGATCGGCGAGAAGATAAAAAAGGAAGACAGCGTCAGATTGGATGAGCTGCATCGCCATAAACAGGATACGCCTACTATGGGCGGGATTTTGATATTAGCGGCGATAGTGGTTTCCACATTGCTCTGGGCGGAGTTATTAAATAAGTATGTATTGATTGCTTTATTCAGCACTGTCTGGCTGGGGGTGACCGGGTTTATTGACGATTATCTTAAGCAGGTGAAGAAAAAGCCAAAAGGCCTGAGCGCTGCCGCCAAGTTAACCAGCCAGATTGTGTTAGGGTTGATATTAGGAACGATTCTTTTATTGGATCCCCAGAACAGCCTGCGCCTGGATGTCCCTTTCTTAAAAGATGTTTCCTTAAATCTGGACGGGCTCTATATAATATTCGTGATCCTGGTGATTGCCGGCTCATCCAACGCGGTGAACCTTACCGACGGCTTAGACGGCTTAGCCACAGGTATTGTAGTCATGGTGGCCATAGCTTTCAGCATTTTAAGTTATGTCTCGGGTAATATGAAGATCAGCGAATATCTGCTGGTGCCTTTTATCAAGGGCAGCGGTGAATTGACTGTTTTCTGCGCCAGTATTTTCGGCGCAGGATTAGGATTTCTCTGGTTTAATTGTTACCCGGCGTCAATTTTTATGGGGGATGTGGGGTCCCTGGCTTTAGGCGGCGCCTTGGGGACAGTGGCGTTATTAATAAAGAAAGAATTGCTTCTGGTGATTGTCGGCGGCATATTTGTCGCGGAGGCAGTTTCGGTGATCCTTCAGATATTTTCCTTCCGTTACTTTAAAAAGCGCATATTTAAGATAGCCCCCCTGCACCACCATTTTCAATTTTTGAATTGGCCGGAGAACAAGGTGATCGTGAGGTTCTGGATCATAGCCGCGTTGTTGGCGCTTTTGACATTATTGACCCTGAAAGTAAGATAGTGAGAAACACGGAATATTTTAAAAACAAAAAAATCATCATCGCCGGCCTTGCCCGTTCAGGGCTAGCCTGCGCTAATCTGCTTTACGATTTAGGTGCCCGGGTCAGCATAACCGATAATCAGGATTCCGATTCCGCGCGTTTAAACGCTTCTAAACTCAAGTCAAAAAATATCAAGGTTGAATTAGGCCGGCATCAGCCGGAATTTATAAAAGATAACGAACTCTTGGTGATTTCACCGGGAGTCCCCAGTGAGGCCTTGCCGGTTGTCTGGGCAAAGCAGTCGGGGATGCCGGTAATAAGCGAGATAGAGCTGGCATGGATGCTTTGTCCGGCGCAGGTCATCGCTGTCACCGGCTCAAACGGCAAAACCACCGTGACTACTTTAATCGGCAGGATATTGGCGGAAGGCGGAAAGAAAGTTTTTACCTGCGGCAATATCGGTAACCCTTTTGCCGGAGAAGTGGAGAATATGCGGGAGGGTGATTTTGTATCCCTGG
>CAYPRG010000029.1:0-5894 GCA_964413025.1 uncultured Planctomycetales bacterium | reverse complement strand
AACCCTTTTGCCGGAGAAGTGGAGAATATGCGGGAGGGTGATTTTGTATCCCTGGAAGTAAGTTCTTTTCAGCTGGAGAATATAAGCAAGTTCAAACCGAAAATCGCGGTCATGCTTAATTTCAGCCCCAACCATCTGGACAGATATAAAGACATGCGGGAATACCTTGAGGCCAAAAAACGCGTATTCATGAACCAGGATAAAACAGATTATCTGGTTTTGAATTCCGATGACCTGGTGTTGAAAGAATTGGCCAAAGAGGCGGGTTCCCGGGTAATCCCTTTCGCTAAAGAAAAAAGTTTTAATCCCAACCAGTCCGCGGTTTTGGCAATCGGTTCGATATTGGGCGTAGAGAAAAAATTAATTTTAGATATATTTAAGGATTTTAAAGGTATTGAGCACCGCATGGAGTATGCCGCGGAGATAAATAAAATAAAATTTATCAATGATTCAAAAAGCACTACCGTGGATTCGGCGATCTGGGCTTTGGGGAATATCGAAAGCCCGGTGGTTTTGATTGCCGGCGGCAAGCATAAGGGAGTGGATTACGGGGCAATCCGGGATTTGGCGTTAAAGAAGGTGCGCAGCCTTATTTTGATCGGGGAAGCCAAAGGAATAATAAAATCCGCGCTGGGAGATTGCCTGGCTACCGAAGAGGCCGCCAGTTTAGAAGAGGCGGTCGAGAAAGCGTATAAGAGATCCATGCCCGGGGATTGCGTGTTGTTCTCTCCGATGTGTTCCAGTTTTGATATGTTTCTAAATTATGAAGAGCGGGGCAGGGCCTTTAAAAAAGCGGTCCAGGATCTGGCGAAAAAAGAGGGATTGAAATGATCCGTAATACCAGGATAAGCTTATTTACGGTGTCGATAATCTTGATCTGCGTCGGCATCGTGATGATTTACAGCGCTTCAAGTATTTATGCCCTGGAAAGATACAAAGACGGATTTTTTTTTCTGAAGCGGCATATCAGTTTCCTGGCTATCGGGACAGTGCTTACTTTTTTGGTAATGCTGGTGGATTATAGAAAATTCAAAAAGTGGTCTAAACCGCTTTTGATTATTTCTCTTCTGCTTCTGGTCCTTGTTTTGATACCGGGGCTAGGCAGGGAGGTTGCCGGGGCCCGCCGTTGGTTCAGGTATAAATTCATCAGTTTCCAGCCCTCGGAGTTCGCTAATTTAGCGTTGATCATATATATCGCGGATTTTATCAGCCGTAAAAGCGGGGCGTTGAAATCGTTTACCAAAGGGTTCCTGCCGCCGATGATTATTTTAGGGGCGACCTCATTATTAATCCTTATGCAGCCGGATTTAGGCACTACTGTGGCTTTGGGAGCTGTGGTGTTTATCATGCTCTTTGTCGCCAGGGTAAGGTTGACTTATCTTTTATCCTTGGTTCTTATCAGCCTGCCGGCGCTTTACTTCTTGATATTCAGCGTGCCTTACAGGAGGGCGCGCATTCTGGCATTCTTGAGCCCCTGGTCAGACCCTCACGGCAGCGGTTTTCAAATCATCCAGTCGCAGATTTCTCTGGGCTCGGGCGGGCTATTCGGCGTAGGCCTGGGTCATTCCAAACAAAAACTATTTTATCTTCCTGCCGCGCATACCGATTTTATTTTTTCCATAATCGGAGAGGAACTGGGATTGATAGGCACGGTGGGGGTGATCATATTGTTCATGATTTTTATCCAGCAGGGCTTAAAGATTGTAAAGAACGCGCCTGACAAATTCAGTTATTTTCTGGCCCTGGGGCTGATCCTGATGATTTCCCTCAAGGCAATAATAAATATCGGCGTTTCCTGCGGCATTCTGCCGACAAAAGGGCTGCCCCTGCCTTTTATAAGTTACGGCGGTTCTTCTTTTATTTTTGATATGGTCAGCGTGGGCATACTGATTAATATCGCGCGCACCGGAGAATATCCTTAAATGAAGATTTTAGTGGTTACAGGCTCAAGCGGAGGGCATATATTTCCTGCCTTAAGCTTTTTGGACAGCTTGAAGGAAAAATATATTGATTCGGAAATACTTCTGGTTTTGCCGAAAAGAAGTATCGTCTCGGGGGTATTGCCCGATGACTATAAAGTAAAATATATTTCTACACTGCCCATCGGGTTAAAATTAAACGCCAAGAATCTTCTTGCCGGCATGATGTTTCTTAAAGGGTCTTTTGAAAGTTTAATCCTGTTGATTAAATTCAAGCCGGATATCGTGGCAGGATTTGGCGGGATTGATTGTATCCCTCTGGTGATGTTTGCCTGGGTTTTTAGGATCAGGACTATTATCCATGAACAAAATGTGATCCCCGGCAAGGCCAATAAGCTGCTGGCGAAATTTGCCGATAAGGTAGCTGTTTCTTTTGAGAGTACCCAGGACTGCCTGGGGGTCAACCGCAATAAAATAATATTTACCGGCAACCCCAGGCGGCTGCAGTTAAAGAAGGTCGATAGGGCCAGGGCTTTGAGTTTCTTCGGGCTAAGCGATAATAAATTTACCATACTGGTGATGGGAGGCAGCCAGGGCAGCCATAGCATAAATAATTGTTTCCCTCTTGCCCTGTCAATGATGCGCGATAAAGATAAACTGCAGGTTATCCACATAGCCGGGGTTAAAGACCGCGCGGAATTGGACAGCAGTTATAAAAACATAAAGGCCGACACCAGATTATTTGATTTCTTGAGCCAGATGCAGTATGCTTATAGTATCTCTGATTTAGCTGTCTGCCGGGCAGGCGCGAGCACGATAGCGGAGTTGATATTTTTCAAGCTCCCGGCAATGGTCATCCCGTATCCCTTTGCTTATGAGCATCAGTTGGCCAATGCCAAAGTCCTGGAAAAGGCAGGGGCTTGCCTGGTAATTAACGACAGCCAGTTAAACCCGAAGATTTTATGCCAGGCATTGGAAGAGCTTATGGATGACCGGCAGAAATTAGAGGGTATGCGTTCAGGGTATGATTCTTTTTCGGAAAACGATGCTAACCAGGCGCTGGTTAACGCGGTCTTGGCTTTGCATTCAATCTAAGATGATAAAAAAATATATTTTATGCGCCTGCTTGTTGTCCGGTTTTTGCGCTATTTCATCCGCGCAAGATGAAGTTAAATGGAATACCGAAAAGAGCACCCATTTTGTCGTGTATTACAAAAATGCGCCGCAGGATTTTATCAAACAACTTATAGAAAAGTCCGAGGAGTATTATAATAAAATAGCCGATAACCTGGGGTTCATGAGGTTTAATTTTTGGCTCTGGGATAACCGGGCAAAGATTTACATCTATGATGACACCAAGGATTATCAAACCTCTACCGGGCATCCCAGTTGGTCAGGCGGATGCGCGATAGCCAGTCAGAAGAAAATACAGACATTTCCTTATGCCCATGGTTTTTTTGAGACCATACTCCCGCATGAAATGGGGCACATTATATTCAGGGAATTTGTGGGTTTTGATAATTACGCCGTGCCTCTTTGGCTTGAAGAGGGAGTGGCTTCATACCAGGAAGATTACCGCAGGTCCATGTCAAGCTGGGTAGTCAAAGAAGCGGTTAAAAAAGGCAGTTTTATGAACCTTGAGAAGTTGAATAATTTCAGCCCCAAATCGGAAAAAGACAACAGCATAGTCAACCTTTTTTATAGCGAGGCAGTCAGTTTGGTAGATTATTTGATTAAAGAATTCGGCAAAGATAGATTTGTGCTTTTTTGCCAGAATTTAAGGGACAAGAGGGATTTCCAGAGGGCGATAGCTTCAGTCTACCCTTTCAGCAATTCTAAAGAGTTGGATTCAGCCTGGCAGAAGTATATAAACAAATGAGTGAAAGTTACCATTTTATAGGCATCGGCGGTATCGGGATGAGCGGGATTGCCCAGTTGCTTTTACGCGGCGGTTCACAAGTCAGCGGCTCTGATTTGAAAGACAGCTCAAATATAAAAGAGCTTAAGGCATTAGGGGCGCGGATTTTTATCGGGCATAACCCTGAAAATATAAATGGCGCCAGCCTGGTAATTTATTCTTCCGCTATCAAAGAAAATAACTCCGAGATCGCCGCAGCTAAGAAGGCCGGTATCCCAATCATAAAACGGGCCCAGGCATTGGCAAGGCTTATGGGGGAAAAGACGGTTATCACGGTTACCGGCAGCCATGGCAAAACTACTACTACTTCTTTAGTATCATATCTTTTATTGGAGGCCGGGCTCTCCCCCAGCGTGGCTATCGGCGGGATTTTAAAAAATATAGAGAGCAATGCCTGCCTGGGAGATGGTAAATTTTTTGTGGCTGAAGCAGACGAATCAGACGGCTCATTTTTATATTACCGGCCGAAATATTCCATTATTACTAATATAGACCGCGAGCACCTTGATTATTATAAAGAATTCAGGAGAGAGCTGGATGCCTTCAGGGAATTTTTAGGCAATACAGAAGAGGGCGGCTGCGTTTTCGCTTGCCATGACGACATGAATCTAAAAAATATTCTGGCAGATTATAAAAATAGATGTGTACTGTTTGGGATGAAGGAGAGCGCTGATATTTATCCCAGAAATATACAATTCAACGGGCTTAGTTCAGAATTTGATTGTTTCTATAAAAATAAATTCGTAGACAGGTTTGTTCTGAATCTTGGCGGCTCGCACAATATTTCTAATGCCCTTGCGGTTATTGCTTTGGGCCTTGAATTGGACATAGACCTTACGTTTATCAGGAAGGCCCTCGGGCAATATAAGGGCGCCAAGCGCAGGCTGGAAGTAAAATCCGTCGATTCAGAAATCATGGTAGTTGATGATTACGCGCATCATCCCACCGAGATAAAGGCGAGCCTTGCCGCGTTGAAAAATTTAAATCCCAAAAGGGTTATTGCTATATTTCAGCCCCATCGCTATACCCGCACCAGGATGCTGCTGGATGAATTTTCCGCCAGTTTTGATTCGGCGGATTATGTTATTATTACTGATATATACGCCGCCAGCGAAATTCCCTTAGAAGGAGTAAGCGGCAGGCTCTTGCGAGATAAGATCAAAGAGCGTACTCCTTCTAAAGAGGTTATATTTTTAGCGAAAGAAGAAATCATCGGGCAGATATTGAAAATTGCCAAACCCGGCGATTTAGTGATAACTTTAGGAGCAGGAGATATTGTCAAAATCAGCGATGAATTGGTGGAGAGGATCAAAAGGTAAAGTCAAGCTTGGCGAACCGTTAAGCAGGCACACTACCTTTAAAATCGGCGGGCCGGCGGAGTTTTTTATAAACCCGCAGGATGTTGATGATTTAAAATTATTGATAGCCGGAGCTAAAAAAGAGAATGTCCCGGTTTTATTGCTGGGCGCAGGAAGCAATATCCTGGCAAGTGACAATGGGGTCAAGGCGGCAGTCTTGCAGTTAAATTCGCCTTGCTTCAAGAGGATAACCATTAACGGCGATTGCCTTGAGGCAGGATGCGGGTTGGGGCTATGGCAGCTTGTAGAAGCGGCCAGGATGCATAGTTTGTCAGGAGTAGAGTTTATGGTCGGTATTCCCGGGACAGTGGGCGGAGCGTTGGTGATGAACGCCGGCGCCTGGGGAAAAAATATCGCCGGGGTAATAGAAAAAGTAAGGGTGATGGATTATCAGGGCAAGGTAAAAATTTTAAATAAGAGCCAGATAGAATTCGGCTACCGTACTTCCGATTTAGGGAAGTATATTATTTTAAGCGCTTATTTAAAACTTAATAAAATGGATAAAAAAGAAATTAGTGATAATATAAAGAAGTACCTCAGGCACCGTTTTGACGCTCAGGACAATAGCCTTCCTAATGCCGGCTGTATCTTCAAAAATCCTCCCGGAGAATCCGCGGGCAGGTTGATAGACATGTGCGGATTAAAAGGTAAAAAGATAGGCGGCGCGGTTATCTCCAGGAGGCATGCCAATTTTATATT
>CAYPRG010000028.1:8645-11389 GCA_964413025.1 uncultured Planctomycetales bacterium | reverse complement strand
GTTTTATGACTGAATTGCAAAGGTATATTGGCCCGGATACAGATGTGCCTGCCGGAGATATCGGTGTAGGCGGCCGCGAAATCGGTTATATGTTCGGCCAATATAAAAGGCTGCGCAACGAATTTACCGGAGTGCTTACCGGAAAGGGGTTAAATTGGGGCGGAAGTTTAATCCGTCCTGAGGCCACCGGTTATGGCTGCGTATATTTTGTAGAAGAGATGCTAAAGACGAGAGGAGAATCTTTTAAAGGCAAGGTTTGCGCGGTTTCCGGCTCCGGGAATGTTGCCCAATATACCGTAGAGAAGCTTCTCCAATTGGGGGCAAAGGTAGTGACGCTTTCTGATTCCGACGGCTATATTTACGACAAAGACGGCATTGACAACAAAGAGTTGAATTGTGTGCTCGAGCTTAAAAATGTCCGCCGCGGCCGGATAAAAGAATGCACCAAGGAGTTTAACTGTAAATATTTTGAAAAACAGAAGCCCTGGGAAATCAAGTGCGATATTGCTTTCCCTAGCGCTACCCAGAATGAGATAGGCGAGAGTGACGCCAAAACCCTGGTAAAGAACGGCTGTATAGCTATCGGCGAAGGGGCGAATATGCCTTCTACTCCGGAAGCAGTCAAGGTATTCCAGAAGGCCAAGATCTTATACGCTCCCGGTAAGGCATCTAATGCCGGCGGGGTGGCTACTTCTGGCCTAGAAATGTCCCAGAACAGCATGAGATTGTCCTGGACCCGCGAAGAAGTGGATAGAAGGCTGCACGATATTATGATTGCTATCCATGAGCAGTGCGTCAAATATGGTAAAGAAGGCAGCTATGTGGATTATGTGAAAGGCGCTAACATCGCCGGTTTTGTAAAAGTTGCTGACGCGATGATAGACCAAGGTTTGGTATAAAGATAACGCAAATAATGGGGCACCCTTGAATCTGGACAGAAGGGTGCCCCATTATTTTTTTGCTTGCCGAACCTGTGTAATTAAACTATAATTAAATCGTTATGGTATCTAAAGGGTGGATAAAAAAGCTTCTGGAAGAAACAAAACAATGGGTCAGTGAGGGCCTGATAAGCCATGACCAGGAGGCGCGGATTTCCAGCCGTTATTCGGGGCGCATGGAATACAGCCGCCTGATAAATACTATTACTACCTTAGGTTCCATTCTTATCGGTTTAGGCATTCTTCTTTTTGTAGCCTCCAACTGGGATAAGCTGGGTAGGCCGTCAAAGATTGCCATAATTTTTCTGGTTATCACATCTTTTAATCTCGCCAGTTATTATTTCCGTAATATCAAAAAAGGTTATCCGGGTTTGGGGGAAGGGTTTCTGTTAATCGGGGCATTTTCTTTCGGCGCGGGCATATGGCTGATTGCCCAGATATACCAAATTCATTATAATTTTTCCGCGGGGATTATGTTTTGGATATTAGGTATCCTGCCGATGGCTTTGTTCTATCGTTCATGGACCGTGCTTTCTCTTTCTTCAATATTAAGCATTATTTGGCTTTCTTCGTATACCACTTATTATACTCAAAGGGAAACCTACGGGTTCCTATTGCTTTCTGCGGCCATCGTCTGGTTATGCTATAAGCTGAAACAGAGGTTCCCTTTATTCGTGATGATGATCGGCATAAGCGTATGGCTGGGGCATTTCTGGTTTATTAAATATGAAAAAGCAAACTTATTTTTAGAGTCAGCTATCCTTACCCCGCAGTTGTTATTAGTGACAGTATATGCCTGCCTGGGTTTCATCCTATACGGTTTAGGCCTTTGGCAGGCAAAGGCCAGTCGTTTCACGGCTTTTTCTTTCCTATATAAATTTATAGGCATACTTTTTATTACCCTGCCTGTCTACTCGCTTAGTTTCGCGCACCATTATTATAAGTATAGCGGCGGCGCCTGCCCCATAGCAGTTATGGTGCTGGTGGCTACTCTACTTATTATTGCCGCGGCTATTTTTTTGAAGCTCCTGCGCCTCTCTCATGACAAGCATGACTTTAGGGAGATTCAGGTGGTCTTTTATTTTCTTGTCGCCGTGCTGCTTGCCACGCTGGTTTCTTTGAACTGGCCGCAGGCTACTTCCCCGTTCTTTAATATCATTCTTCTTGCCGAGACGCTGGGTTTTATGTACCTGGGGTTCTTAAAGCACAGCGAAGGAATATTCCGTTTATCCATCGGCTTATTCTTTTTAAATGTATTGAGCCGGTACTTTGATATCTTCTGGAAGATGATGCCGCGCTCTTTGTTGTTTATATTCGGAGGAGTGCTTTTAATCGCCGGAGCCATATTCGCAGAGCGTAAGAGAAGGGAAATAGAAAGCTTGATGCGCCAGAAAGAGGGAGCATGAAAAAGAAATACCTGATTGCTGCGATAATCGTATTGCAGTTGGTTTTTTTAAGTTCGATGATCTGGTTCCACAGCCTGAAATTAAGGAACGCCGTGAGGATCCAGCTTAAAACCGTCCCTTATGACCCGGTGAGCGTTTTCCGCGGTAATTACGCGGCGCTTAGGTACCAGATCAGCTCTCTGCCTGTAGATCTATTAAAAGATACCAATCTAAAGGATTTAAAAAACGGCGATGAATTATTTGTTTTGCTTAAAAAAGGCAAGGACCTTTGGGAGGCCGAAGCGATATACGGGAAGCGGCCTAAAAACGAAGATGGTGTTTACCTGCGCGGCCGCTTAAGGTATTACTATAATTCTTATTATCGCAATAACCAGCCTAAACACCTGGATTTGGAATACGG
>CAYPRG010000028.1:1658-8545 GCA_964413025.1 uncultured Planctomycetales bacterium | reverse complement strand
TCGTGGAAGTGGCGATTGACCGCAACGGCTATGGCTATCCGGTAAGATTATTCGCCGAAGGCAAAGAATACAAATAGATAATGAAAAAAACAGGTTTTGATAATGAAAGATATTTAAAAGAGCAGACAGCCGCTATCCTGGACAGGGTCAGGAAGTTTGGCAATAAGCTTTACCTGGAGTTCGGCGGAAAGCTTTGTTTTGATTACCATGCTACCCGTGTCCTGCCGGGGTATGACCCTAATGTCAAGATAAGGTTGTTGCAATCCCTGAAGGATAAGCTGGATATCGTCCTGGCCATATATGCCGGAGATATTGAAAAGGGAAGGGTGCGCGGGGATTTCGGGATTACTTATGACGCTGCCACCCTGAAACTGATAGATGATTTGAGGAAATGGGGCCTGGATATATTGGCGGTAGTGATTACCCGTTTCAATAATCAATCCTCCGCGGTTATTTTTAAGAATAAATTGGAGCGCAGGGGAGTTAAGGTTTACCTGCATTATCCCATCGAAGGCTACCCCGCGGATATAGATTCAATTGCCAGTGATAAAGGCTTCGGTAAAAACGAATTCGTGGAAACCAAGAACCCGATTGTAGTAGTTACCGCTCCGGGCCCCAACAGCGGGAAACTCGCGGTCTGCCTTTCCCAGCTATATCAGGAACATAAGAAGGGGGTAAATGCCGGTTACGCAAAATTCGAAACATTCCCGATCTGGAATCTTCCGCTTAAGCATCCGGTAAACGTGGCCTATGAAGCAGCCACCGCGGATATCCAGGACTTTAATCTGGTTGACCCTTTTCACCTGAATAAATACAGCAAAGCAGCCATAAATTACAACCGCGATGTAGAGAGCTTCCCGATATTAAAATTAATATTGAGTAAGATATTTGACAAGAACCTGGACCTGCCGATGTATAATTCGCCCACTGACATGGGGGTTAACCGCGCAGGTTTCGGCATTGTGGATGACAAGATAGTCCAGGATGCCGCCAGGCAGGAATTAATCAGAAGGTATTTCAGGTATAATACAGAATACGCATTAGGCATTGAGAAAAAAGAAACAGTAGACAGGGTGATGCGTTTAATGGAAGAATTAGGGGTTAAAATAAACGACAGGATAGTCGTAGATGTCGCCAGGAAATCCGCCGAAGAGGCGGAGGCAAAAGGCAAGGGTAATGAGGGCATATATTGCGGCGCCAGTATCCAGTTAAGCGACGGCCGTATCCTTACCGGAAAAAATTCAAAACTTATGCATGCCGCCTCAAGCCTGATATTGAATGCCTTAAAGGTCCTGGCCAATATACCTGATGAGATTCTGCTGCTTTCGCCCCATATCATAAATCAGATTGCCAAATTGAAAGAAGGGATCCTGGGGGCGGAATCCGAGAGCCTGGATCTGGAGGAGACTTTGATTGCCCTCTCCATAAGCGCGACTACCAACCATACCGCGGAATTAGCGATGAACAAGTTAGTAGAATTAAAAGGCTGTGAAGTGCATATGACCCATATTCCTACCCCCGGAGACGAAGTGGGCTTAAAGAGATTAGGCGTAAACCTCACCACAGACGGTAAATTTTCTTCCCGCAATCTTTTTGTAACCTAAATAGATATATCGAAGACAAGAGCTCCCCTATGGATATCATGAAATATAAGCGTGGTAGCGGATTTGTATTTTTGATTGCTGCGATAATCCTTACCTGGTGCCTGGGAAGGTATTTTCATCTGGATACCGCGCGTATCCAGGAGTGGCTGCGGGGATACCCTTTATTCTACAGCGGATTGTTATATATCTTCCTGTATGTGGTTATCTCATTCTTGCTGTTTTTTTCCAAAGACCTTTTGTGGTTTATGGCCGCGGTCTTATTCGGCCCTTCCTTAAGCGCTTTGTTCATTTGTATCGCGGAAGTAATCAATGCTTTTATATTATTTTACCTTGCCCGTTATTTAGGGAAACCGTACGTAGAAAAATCCCTCTCCGGCAGGTATAAAATCTTCTATGAAAAATTAAGCAAGGTTAATTTTTTCTGGCTTTTTATATTCAGGGCAGCCCCGCTTATCCCCTACAGGTTCCTGGATTTGGCCTGCGGGCTTACTACGATGCGCTTCAGAAAATACCTGGCCGCGGTTGTTTTGGGAACGCCGGTCAAGATGTTCTGGGTGCAGCATATTCTCTACGGAGTAGGCAAAAGCGTGTTAGATAACCCCTATGCCCTGGTGGAGTATTTTCTAAACAATAAAGCTTTATTGCTATTTAGCCTGATATATATTATATTAGTTATTATGGTGGTATTAAAAATGAAGGCAAGGGATTAATCAATGAGCGTAAATATAAAATTCTTAGGCGGGGTAGGCACGGTCACCGGCTCAAACCATCTTGTGATGTCCGATAATTCGGAGATCCTGCTTGATGCCGGTTTATTCTATGGGCGTCGAGATGAATCTTATAAAGTAAATACTACTTTTCAATATAGCCCCGGGAAAATTGATGCGTTAATTCTGTCCCACGCCCATATTGACCACTGCGGCAACCTTCCCAGTTTAATCAAAAACGGATTGCGCTGTAAGATATATGCTACCGCGGCTACTAAAGATTTATGTAAGCTTATGCTTGAGGATTCTGGGAAGATCCAGGATGAAGATATAAAATATGTCAATAAAATCAACAGGAGGCTGGGCCTGCCGTTAAGAAAGCCTCTTTATACCAGCAGGGAGGCCAGTAAAGCGGCAAAGAAAATCCACCCTGTTTCTTACGGCCAGAGGTTATGCATCACCAAAGACACGCACGTTACCCTGTTTAATGCCGGCCATATATTGGGTTCGGCCTTTGTGGTCCTGGAAGTTAAAGATGGAAATAAAACCATACGTTTAGGTTACGCGGTTGACCTGGGCAGGAAGGGCCTGCCCATGCTTGATGACCCGGTTTCTGTCAAAGGGCTGGATTATTTAGTCTTAGAGAGCACTTATGGCGGCAGGTTCCATTCCCCTATCGAAGAAGCGAAGACAAAATTGAAAGAGGTGATCAACCGCACCATCCAGCGCAAAGGAAAAGTTTTGATTCCTTCGTTTACCCTGGAGCGCGCCCAAGAAGTAATTTATTTTCTTAATGAGTTATTAAAAGAGAATGCTATTCCGGCTATACCGATATATGTAGACAGCCCTTTGGCTACAGATATCACTGATGTATTTAAATGCCATGTTGATTATATGGATAAAGAGACATCCCAGGCAATAAACCGCGGGGATAATCCTTTTGAATTCTTAAACCTTAAGTTTATCCGCGACCAGAAAGCATCTAAGGCCCTGAACAATGATAAGCGGCCGATGATTATTATCGCCGGCTCAGGGATGTGCGAATCGGGAAGGATATTACATCATCTGCAAAATAATATAGAGGATTCCCGCAATACCGTCCTGGTGGTAGGTTATATGGCACGCGATACTTTGGGTAGGCGGATAGTTGAGAAAGTTAAATTTGTGCGTATATTCGGAGTGGAGCATGAGTTAAACGCCGAGGTGGTAGTAATAAACGCTTTTTCAGGCCATGCTGACCAGAATGAGCTTCTGGATTTTGTCTCGGCCTGCCTGCCGCTAAAGAAGATATTTTTAGTCCACGGTGACCCGGAGCAAACCCAGGCATTATTTGGCGTGCTCAACGCAAAAGGCCTGAATGTTTACATCCCGGCCAAAGAAGAAGAAATCTTGCTCAATTGAAGATTATATGCTAATATTACTTTTCCATGTTTTTGTTGTTCATGATTAAAAAGGAGGATTCAAATGGCAGGTGGAAAATCTACGCCCAAGAAAGATAAAGCGCTTAAAGTTTCTGATGGTATGGAAGTCAAGACCAGCCAGATTCTTTCCAGAGGAATAGCAACTTATAAAGCCGGCATTAACGCGCGCGGGATAAATACCATATTTGCTCTTTGCCCGGGGAAGGCCTATTTTACCAAAAAGATGACCAGCCACGGTAAAATGCGCACGTATATCAATGTAAAGCCAGCCGAGAAACCGGCTAAGTAAATATGGCTGATTCAGCCAGGAAGTATTCCAATACTAAATACGCGCTGAGTATCCTGGATACGGTTTTTTCCCTGGTTTTTCTTGCCGTATTTTTAGGCCTGGGTTTCTCAAGATTTTTAGCGGAAAGATTCTCTTTCCCGTTATATCTCCTGATAGTTTCAATAATCTATTATTTAATTAACTTTCCCTTAAATTTTTATCAGAGCCACATCCTGGAACACAAATTTTCCTTATCTAAGCAGAATATCCCGCAGTGGCTGGTTGACCAGCTAAAATCCGGTATATTATCCTATATAATCGGGGTTATTTTAGTCAGCGCCTTTTATTTAATCTTAAAATATAATCCCGCCACTTGGTGGCTGGTAATTTCAGGGTTCTGGATTTTCTTTAGCTTGATTCTGGCAAAACTGGTGCCGGTAGTAATCATCCCCCTATTTTTTAAATACAAGAAGCTTTCTGATGAAACGCTAAGGGGGAGGATTATCGCCCTGGCGGATAAGATGAAGATTAAAATCCTGGATTGTTTTGAAATAGATTTCAGCAAGAAGACGCTAAAGGCCAATGCTGCCTTTGTGGGAATGGGCAATACAAAACGGGTAATCCTTGCCGATACCTTGAAAGATAAATACAGCCACGATGAGATTGAGGTAATCCTGGCGCATGAATTTGCCCACTACAAATTAAAACATCTCCCGGTTTTAATATTTGTAAATTCTTTTTTTACAATAATATGCTTTTACCTGATATTTAAGACCAGTGATTATGCCCTGGCGCTGTTTAATCTTTTTTCTTTGTCGGACCTTGCCGCCTTGCCGCTGGTTTTTATTTATTTTGTTTTATTCGGGCTAGTCACCCAGCCGTTTACTAATCTTATCAGCCGTAAATTGGAAAAAGACGCGGACAAAATGGCGCTTGAAGTGACAGGCTCAAAAGATGCTTTTATTTCCATGATGGAAAAACTTTCCTCGCAGAATCTCGCGGACAGAAAACCCCATCCTTTAATCAAAATCTTCTTTTTTGACCATCCACCGATTGACGAACGAATTAATCTGGCTAGAGGTAATTAAGGATAATATTGGCGGCGCGGGAACTAGCGCCATTTTCGCCTAGTGAGGATTTGATTTGGCTGAGCTCTATCTTCATTCTTTCCATAGCAGAGTTCTGCCTGAGAATCTCCAGGGCCTGTTGGGATATTTCCTTTGGGCAGGCGTGGAACTGGATAAATTCCGGGACTATTTTTTTACCGGCCACTATATTTACCATACCGATATAAGGGACCTTTACCTGCGGCCGGTAGAGCAGGTAATTTAACCACCCCATTTTATAAACCACTACGAAGGGTTTCTGCATTATTGCTGTTTCCAGCGTTGCCGTGCCTGAGCAGACCAAACAGAAGTCAGCGATATTCAGGCAATCGTAGGTCTTGCCTTCAACAATTTTTAATTTTATATTAAAACCGCGGCATATGCGTTCGTAGATATCCTGGTCGACCTGGGGAGCTTTAGCGATTACGAACCGTACGTCTTTTATTTTGTTTTGTATGAGAGCGGATGTTTTAAGCATCACCGGCAGGATATTCTCAATTTCCTGCCTGCGCGACCCCGGCAAGAGGGCGATGGTGGTTTTTGCTGCGGGAAGCTGGAAGCGGTCCTGGAATTCTTCTTTTGTCATTGTGGGTTTGACAATATCCAACAATGGATGGCCGACAAAATCTGCCTCTATCCCATGCTTTCCGTAGAATTCCTGCTCAAATTTGAATATCACAATCATCTTGTGAATATATTTTTTGATTATTTCGATCCTGCCTGTCCTTGATGCCCAGACTTGCGGGCTGATATAATAGAAGACCGGTATCTTTTTGTTAATCTCTTTTGCCAGCCTCAAATTAAATCCGGAGAAATCTACCAGGATAAGGCAATCGGGTTTTTCTTGGGCTATTTTTTCCAAAATGAGTTTCTTAAGTTCTAAAAATTTAGGGAGTTTCTTTAACACATCAAAGAGCCCCATCACGGAAAGGTTTTTTATATCGCAGAAAGTTTCGGCTCCGGCCTGGCGTAAAAGTGCCCCGCCTACTCCGGATATTTTTATTTCGGGATTTATTTTTTTTATTGCCTGGGCGAGGTTCGCGGCGTTAAGGTCTCCTGATGGCTCGCCGCAAATAATGAAGAGGTGTTTTACTTGGGCCATATCTGATTTTGGATTTCCAGGGCCACAGAAAGCGCGTCCCTGGCTACCGGGCCGGAAACTAACGGTTCTTTGCCTGTCAAGACACAGTCAATAAAGGCCTGTAATTCTTTCCCTAAGGGTTCCTCTTTTTCTATGGGCAGGTCTTCTTTGGAAATTTTAAGGCCATCTTTTTTGTATACCGATGCCTTGGCATCTTTGTAATCCAGGGAAATGTAAGTATCTTCCTGGAATATCCTGATTTTTCGCATTATTTCATCGGAGACCCGGCTGGCAGTGAGGTTTGCCACGCAGCCGTTTTCAAAAGTTATACGGGCATTGGCAATATCTTCAAATGGGGTGAGTACATTTACCCCCACAGATTCGACTTTCTTTATTTTAGAAGGGACCAGCCCCAGGACTATGTCAATATCGTGAATCATGATATCCAGCACCGCGCCTACGTCTAATGAACGGTTAGGAAATGGGCTCAGGCGGTGGCATTCAATAAACTTAGGGTTTTTAATTAGTTTTTGGGTAGCGGCAAAAGCCGAGTTAAACCTTTCGATGTGGCCGACCTGCAGTATGAGCTTATTGCGTTTGGCTTCTTCAATCAGAGAATCAGCTTCTTTAAGGTTTAAGGTGAAGGGTTTTTCTACCAGGGCGTGGATTTTATTCTTGAGGAATTCATCGGCTACCTGGT
>CAYPRG010000028.1:0-1558 GCA_964413025.1 uncultured Planctomycetales bacterium | reverse complement strand
TAAGAATCATATCAAACTCGCTAATTGCTTGCAACTGATTTTTTATGGCAGGTTTTTAGGCGGAAATAGTGCGGCCTTCGGCCCATTGGCGCAATTCAGAAATATCTTCTTGTTTTAGCACTGCCAGCGGTTTTGTAGAGCGCAGCTGTTCAATAATATCTTCTGTTTCAATTTCTTTGTTAGTTTTTGAAGCGCAATAAAAAGCCGATATAATTGCCTGTTCAATTTCCGCTCCGTTAAAATCAGGGGAAGATTCTGCCAGTAGTTTGCAGTTAAATTTATCCGGGCCGATCCCGCGTTTTTTAAGGTGTATTTTAAAAAGGGTTTCTCTGGTTTTGGAATCCGGCAGCTCCACAAAAAAGATTTCATCGAAGCGGCCTTTCCTCAATAATTCAGGAGGGAGGCGGTAGACATTATTGGCGGTAGCGGCGACAAAACAGATAGTTTTTCTTTCCTGCATCCAGGTCAGGAAGGTTCCCAGCAGGCGTTGGGATACTCCTCCGTCAACATCGCCCCCGGAAGTTGCCAATCCCTTTTCAATTTCGTCTATCCAGAGGCAGAGGGGAGCCAATCTTTCCGCGGTCTTCAGCGCTTTAAGCAGGTTTTGTTCTGTTTCTCCCACGTATTTGCTGTACATCCTGGCGATATCTATCCTGTAAAGAGGAAGAGAAAATTCCTTGGCGATAATTTTTATTGCCAGGCTCTTGCCGCAGCCCTGCACGCCCATAATCAATACACCTTTGGGAGGAGGGACGGGGGAGGGTTTATTATCCCGCTCTTTCGCGAAAGCGTCTTTTCTTTCCGCCAGCCATTTTTTCAGGTTGTCAAAATTTGCCAGGTTGTCTTTGTTTTCCGCCGGATAAAATTCCAAAAGGCCCTGCTGGTCAAAGAGCTCCTTTTTATATTTCTCTATATTGCTTAAATCCTTACCGGAGATAAGATTGTCGTCTAGAGCCGAGCGGTAGAGGATATTTTTTATCTGCTGTAAAGACAGGCCTTTGAGGCTGGTAATTATATTTTGGATATTTTCAGGATTTAATGCGACTTTTACCTGGGGATGGTTTATAGTTATTTCCTGGATAATCGGGTCTAATAAAGAGGATATCTCCTGCTCTTCAGGGTATCCGCCGATGATGTGGGCAGTTTCCGGTTCAATATCTTTAGGTATTTTATATTCCGCTCCTAAAAGTATGATTGTGTTTTTTGTGCCGCGGATACAATTCATTAAATCCCTGAATAGTCTTAAGATAACGTCGTTTTCCAGGTATTTTTGGAAATCTTTCAGGATAAATAGGCCGGATTCTTCATTTTTTTCTCTAAAAAAGTCCAAGATAGTCTTTAATGCCAGGGTGGGGTCTTGTGTTTGGTAATATTCTCCTTTATTTGTTCCTCGGCTTAAGCCTTCAGTGATAGACCACTGGTAGCAAACCATATCTAATTCAAAGGCAAGCATCCTCAGCTGGTTTAAGACATACTCTTCGTCGATGCATTCAAAGAATATCACCGGGTATTTGGATTTGATTAAGAGGGTTAACTCTTCATTTATAAGCATGTTAGG
>CAYPRG010000027.1:0-11766 GCA_964413025.1 uncultured Planctomycetales bacterium | reverse complement strand
ATGCGCCATCCGGTCATGGAATGGCTTTTGGAGAGGCCATTGACGGTGATGGTCAGGCCGTAGATATCTTTATCAAGGCTTCCGACAGAGGTATGTGTTAAATTATCATAGATGAGCTTTTCATATATCTCGTCTGATAAGACAAAAATCTTTTTTCTTACGCAAATCTTGGCGATTTCTTTAAGCTCGGCTGCACTATATACGCAGCCGGTAGGGTTCGATGGGCTGTTCAGGATGAGTAATTTTGTTTTAGGGGTAATTTGCCTTTCTAATTCTTTGGCGGTGAGTTTAAAATTATTTTTTGCGCTAGTCTCGATAAAAAGAGGCGTACCCGAGCACATATTTACTATTTCGGGGTAGCTGACCCAGTAAGGCGATGGTATGAGCACTTCGTCGCCTTTGTCTATCAAGGCGAATAAGGCATTGAATATGCTGTGTTTTGCCCCGCAGGAGACAATTATTTGAGTAGGGGCATATTCCAGGGAATTCTCTTTTTTTAATTTTTCAATGATGAGGTTCTTTAATTCGGGTATTCCTGTGGTGGGGGTGTATTTAGTGAAGCCCTCTTTTAATGCCTGTATGGCGGCATCTTTAATGAAATCGGGAGTGTCGAAATCAGGCTCGCCGGCGGCGAAACTGACAATGTCTTTACCTTCGGATTTTAATTTCTTTGCTTTTGAGGTTAAGGCGAGGGTAGCAGAAGGGTTTATTTTCCTCGTACGTTCGGCCAGTCTCGTATCTATTCGCATCGAGATTATTTATCGTTATAGAGAATCCCGTTCCTTCTTAAATATGTTTCTTATCCCGCCCAGAAATTTCTTGGAGGGTTTTTTGCTAACCGGGTGTTTTTCTTTTCCAGAAACTCTAGGTTCGGTTTTCTTCTCTTCAGCGGGTTCCTCTTGGGGTGTTTGGACCTTGGTTTCTTCCGTTGGTTTAGCTTCTTTTTCTTTTTTAGGTTTTTTAATTTCTTTTTTCTTGATTTCTGTAAGCTCCAGGATGGCCATCTCGGCGTTGTCTCCCCTTCTTTTGCCCAGAGGGATAATCCTGGTAAAGCCGCTGCTTCTTTTTTCAAAACGCGGGCCGATATCGCTAAAGAGCAGGCTGACCAGTTTATGCTCGCCGAGTATCTGATATGCCCGCCTCTTTGCGGCAAGCGAATTCTGCTTTGCCATGGAGATCAATTTGTCCAGAGGTGCCTTTACAGCCTTGGCCCTGTCTACAGTAGTTTGGATGCTCTGGTATTTAAGCAGGTTTTTCATCAGGCTTATTATTGTCGCCTTATGCCAGCTGGTAAAACGGTTTAATTGGTGCCGTGATTTTTTATGTCTCATAGTTTTAGACTTTCTTTAGTTTTTTAGGATCTACCTGCATGCCTAGGGTTAAGCCCATGCCCAGAAGGAGTTCCTTTATTTCAGTCAGCGATTTTTTCCCGAAGTTCTTGAATCCGAGCATCTCCTCTTCGCCTCTTTTAACCAGGTCAGCGATAGTTTTTATGTTTGCTTCCCTTAGGCAGTTGGAGCTTCTCACTGATAATTCAAGTTCGGAAATCGGCAGCCTTAGTTTTTCATATAAGGCGACTTCTTCCTTGGTCATCTCTAGTTCCTCTTCTTCTATCTCTTCCGGCAGCTGCCCGAAGTTCACGAAGATATCCAGGTGCCTCTGCAGGATATTGGAGGCATAGAGCAGGGCGTTTTTGGGGCTGATTGAGCCATTGGTGAAAACTTCAAGGATTAATTTTTCATAATCGGTTCTTTGTCCGACCCGGGTATTTTCGACGTAAAAATTAACTTTTTTTACCGGGGTAAAAATTGAGTCTATCGGGATGACTCCGATGGACTGATCTTCTTTTTTGTTTAATTCGCCGGGGACATAACCGCGGCCCCTGGCTACTTCCATCTCAACGCTAAATTTGGTGTCTTTGGTCAGGGTGGCGATGTGGAGTTCCGGGTTGATTACCTCTATGGTCTCGTCCACTTCGATATCCTTTGCCTTTACTTCCCCTTTTTCATTCATCTTGATGTAGACTGTTTTAGGTATCTTGGAATGTGAGTTTAATACCACATTCTTGATATTTAAAATAATCTCGGTAATATCTTCAAGCACTCCCGGGATAGTGGAGAATTCATGCTGGACCCCGGCAATTTTTATCGATGTTATCGCGCTTCCTTCTATTGAAGAAAGCAGGACTCGCCTTAAAGAATTGCCTAATGTTACGCCATAACCTCTTTCGAAAGGGGCAGCGAAGAATTTTCCATAAGTATTGCTGTAAGTAGATTCATCGCACTCTAATCTCTTTGGTAACTGAAGCTCTCTCCATTTAATACCCATCTTTTTTGCTCCTTTTTATAAACTTAAAACGCCAGATTTATTTAGAGTATAACTCTACGATTAATTGTTCTTTAATTTCACCGCCTATATCGTCTTTTTCCGGCAATCTTAATACTTTGGCTTTTAATTCCCCGACGTTAAATTCCAGCCAGGAGGGGATGGTCCTGTCTTTGCTTAGTTCCAGGTTTTCCTTAAGTTTCTTCATCGCTTTTTCTTTTGCCTGCACCTGGACAATGTCGTCTTTGGTTATAAGGAAGGAAGGGATATTTACCCTTTCCGAATTCACATGTATGAAATTATGCCGTACAATCTGCCTGGCTTGGGCCCTGGAGGTACCTATTCCCATTCTAAATATTACATTGTCTAATCTTCTCTCCAGCAATTGCAGCAGGATCTTTCCGGTGACGCCCTTTGTTTTTGAGGCGGTATCAAAATACCTGCGGAACTGCCTTTCCAGGACACCGTATATTCTTTTTACTTTTTGTTTTTCTTTCATTTGCAGCCCGTAATTGGAAAGTTTCGGTTTGTTTTTTGCACCGTGCTGGCCCGGGGCAAAAGGCCTTTTTGCAACCCCGCATTTCTGGGTATTGCACTTGGTGCCTTTTAAGAATAATTTTTCTCCTTGACGCCTGCATAACCTGCAGACTGCGTTTATATATCTAGCCATTTTATTTTATACTCTCCTTTTCTTTTTCGCGCGACAGCCGTTATGCGGAATTGGAGTCACGTCTTTTATAGACGTTATGGTCAGCCCGGCAGCCTGTAAAGCCCTGATTGCTGATTCCCTGCCGAAGCCCGGCCCTTTTACATAGACATCTATTTCTTTGAGCCCGATTTCTTTTGCTTTTCTTGCCGCGTCAGTCGCCGCTATCTGGGCAGCGAAGGGCGTTGATTTCTTTGACCCGCTGTATCCCACGATGCCGGGTGCGGACCAGACTAAAACATTGCCCTGCTTATCGGTGATGGTGATTATAGTGTTATTAAAACTTGCCTGGATATGGGCTATCCCCGTGGTAATGCCCTTGGCTATCTTTTTCTTTTTTGCCTTATCTTTTGTTGCCATTAAGTTCTAACCTCCCTTTGGCTTTGTTGCGGCTGCGGGTTTCTTTTCATCACCCGTTTTCTTTACTACTGCTCCGCCGCCCTTACGCGGGCCTTTTCTAGTCCTCGCGTTTGTCCTTGTGCGCTGGCCCCTTACCGGAAGGCCTTTTTTATGGCGCGACCCTCTCCAGGAACCGATATCAATCAGCCTCTTTATGTTCTGGGAAATTTCCCTGCGCAAATCACCTTCTACCCTATAGCCTTTTTGAAGAGTGTTGGTTATGTGAGAAATTTCCTCTTCGGTCAATTCTTTAGCGCGCTTGTCAGGGCTGATTCCGGCTTCCTTCAGGATTTTATTGGACAAATGCCTGCCTACGCCGTATAAATAAGTTAAAGCGATTTCAATTCTTTTTTCTTTGGGTATATCCACGCCTAAGATTCTCGGCACTTTAGTTTACCTCCCTCGTTTTACCTTTAGGGTTATCCTTGCCTCTGTTTGTGTTTAGGATTAGTACAGATGACCCGGACGACCCCTCTTCTCTTTATGATCTTACACCTGTCGCAGATTTTTTTTACCGATGCTTTTACTTTCATCTTATTTTACCCTGAATGTAATCCTTCCTCTGCTCAAATCGTACGGCGAGAGTTCTAACTTTACTTTGTCGCCCGGCAGTATCCTTATGAAATTCATCCTCATTTTTCCTGAGACATGGGCTAAGACTATATGCCCGTTTTCCAACTCTACCCTGAACATCGCGTTGGGCAATGTTTCTACGATTTTACCTTCGGTTTCAATTAATTCTTCTTTTGGCATACTAATTAGTCAATATCTCCGCGCCTTTATCTGTAATTGCCACCGTGTGTTCAAAATGAGCTGAAGGCAGCCCGTCCTTGGTTACCGCTGTCCATCCGTTATCAAGGATCTTTGATTCCCATGTCCCCATATTCACCATCGGCTCTATGGCCAGCACCATCCCGCTTTTTAGCGTAGGGCCGAAATTAGGCAGGCCGAAATTAGGGATTTCCGGCTCTTCGTGTAAATTGCGTCCTATGCCATGGCCGACAAATTGCCTTACTACGGAAAATCCGTGTTGCTCTACGTAGCTTTGGATAGCAAAAGATATATTTGACAAATTATTTTCCGGCAGCGCCTGCCTTATCCCTTCGGATAAGGACTTTTTCGCAACTTCGATCAATTTCTTTTTCTTAGGATTGATCCTGCCTACTCCTAAGGTAACCGCCGCGTCAGAAAAATAACCTTCGTAATTTACTCCCAAATCAATGCTTATAATATCGCCCGCTTTTAGTCTTCTGTCATCCGGTATGCCGTGTACTATCTCTTCATTGATCGAGATGCAGGCGCTTGCCGGGTAGCCTTGGTATCCCTTGAAGGCCGCTATGACGTTTTCTTCCTTCATCAGTTCTTCGGCCAGGCTGTCAATCTCGCGGGTGGAAACGCCTTCGGTGATAAATCCTTCGACCTTCTTCATTATCCTGGCCAAAATTTTTCCCGACCTTCGCATCATTTCTAAATCTTTTTCAGACTTTAAGGGAATCATTGCGCTCTTTTACCAGGATTAAAATTTTATCTAAAACTATCTTGGCTTCTCCGTCTGCAGATAGGGCCTCTAGTTTCTGCTTATCTTTGTAATACTTGATTAATACCGATACCTCTTTTTTGTAGACCTCCAGGCGTTTCTTGATAGTTTCTTCTTTATCGTCGGAACGCTGGTATAGGCTGCCGCCGCAATTATCGCAAGCCCCGTTGACTTTTGGAGGCATATTGGCGATATGAAAATTCGTCCCGCAGGACTTGCATACCAGGCGCCCGGAAAGCCGCTGTACTACTACCGCTTCGCTGGTTTCCAGGTAAAATACGAAACCTATATCTATGTTTTTTTCTTTAAGGACTTTATCCAGAGCGATTGCCTGGTTTAAATTACGGGGGTAACCGTCTAAGATAAATCCTTTTTTTGTATCGGCTTGCCCTAAACGCTGCGAAAGCATCTGGCTGACTAACTCATCCGGCACCAGGGTTCCCTTATCCATATAGTCTTTTGCCTGTTTCCCTAAGGGAGTATTTCCCGCGACATTTTGCCTCAGCAGGTCTCCCGTGGATATATGCGGCAAGTTTAATTCTTTTGCCAGCTGTATTGCCTGTGTCCCTTTTCCCGCTCCGGGAGGGCCGAGTAAAACAATATTCATTATCTTCTCCCTTTGATCCGGCCGGATTTCATGAAACCTTCGTAATGATGCATCAGGAGGTTTGACTCTATCTGTTTTACGGTATCTAGCATGACGCCTACTATGATTAAGATTCCTGTGCCGCCGAAGAAAGAAGCCACCAGATAAGGGACTTTAAGCCAGGCCATGATAAAATCAGGGAATATGGCTATAAAGGCGATAAACATAGCACCGGCTAAAGTAATCCTGGTCATTACGTAATATAAAAATTCCGCTGTAGAAGTACCCGGCCGAATGCCCGGGATAAATCCTCCGTATTTTTTCATATTCTCGGAGAGGTCTATCGGGTTAAACACGATAGCGGTATAAAAATAACAGAAAAATATTATTAGTAACGCGTAAACAGTGGTATATAGCAAGTGCCCCCTGAGTAGGCCTTCCGCCAGCCTTTGAAACCCCGGGTTAGGGATAAATGAAGCAAGGGTTGCCGGAAACAAAATTATAGACTGGGCAAAAATAATCGCGATGACTCCGGATGTGTCTACTTTAAGCGGTATATAGGTGCTCTGTCCGCCAAAAATTTTTCTTCCCACCACGCGCCGGGCGTACTGCACAGGGATCTTTCTTTGCCCCTGGGTTATCATGATTACAGCGAACACCACCCCGACTAATAAACACGCCATAATCAATAAAGTAAATGGCTGGATCTGGCGGCGGGATGGCGCAAACGGCGAAAGTAAAACAAACAATTGATGCATGGCAGTAGGTATCCTTGAAATGATCCCTGCGGTGATCACCAGGGATATACCGTTACCGATGCCTCTTTCCTGTATCTGTTCCCCTAACCACATGATGAAAATCGTGCCGGTAGTCAGGGTAAGTACTGTCAAAATCCTGAAACCCCAGCCCGGCGACATGACTATTCTTAATCCTTCAAAGCGTGCCGGATTTTCCAGCCAGAGGGCAATGAAGAAAGACTGGATTAAGGAAAGAACCACTGTCCCGCAGCGGGTGTATTGAGTTATCTTCTGATGGCCTGCGCGCCCTTCTTTTGCTAATTTTTCTAAAGCAGGTATTACCGCGGTCAGAAGCTGGAAAATAATCGAAGAAGATATGTAGGGCATAATCCCCAGGGCGAAAATGGTCAATCTTTCCATAGCGCCACCGGAGAACATATTGATTATGCCTAATAAAGTCCCGCCTTGTGTTTTAGCTATACGGGCAAAAAATTCCGCCAGAGCCGCGCCATTGATGCCGGGTGTAGGCACATAACAACCGACACGGTAAACCGTGATAAGTATCAGTGTTATGATGATGCGCCTTTTTAAATCCGGTATCTTAAACGAATTGGCTAATGCGCTAAGCATTTATCAGCTCTACTGTTCCGCCTGCGTTTTTTATTTTGTCAAAAGCTTTCTTTGAAACCGCGTGAACCTGGATTGAAATAGGAGTCTTGATTTCCCCGTCGCCTAGTATCTTGATTAGTTTATTCTTATCTTTTATCAGTCCGTATTTCTCCAGCAGCTCGGGGTTTATTGTCTGTTCTTTTATTTTGTTTAACCCGTCTAAATTGATGATTTGAAATTCTTTTTTGAAGTTACTGGTGAAGCCTCTTTTGGGCATCCTGCGTATTAAGGGGGATTGCCCTCCTTCAAATCCCAGGTAGAAATGCCTACCGGCGCGGGAAGTTTGTCCTTTGCTGCCCCGGGTGGAAGTTTTTCCATGGCCCGAGCCTGACCCTCTACCCAGGAGCTTCTTTTTCTTATGGGCCCCTTTAGGCGGTTTAAGGTTATGTATGCCGAGAATTACTTCCTGGGTTGCTTCTGCTTTAGCTTTTCTAGCTTTTTTATTTTCCATTTTAGACTACACCTTTAAGTCTTTTAAACCTTCTATGGTTGCTTTAATAATATTCAACGGGTTGTTGGAATTAAGGCACTTGGTCAGTATATCTTTGATGCCTGAAGCTTCGCAAACCGCTCTTACCGGGCCCGCGGCTATTACCCCTGTTCCTTCTGACGCCGGTTTTAAAAGTACCCTTGCCGCGCCGAATTCGCCGATAATCTCGTGCGGTATAGAAGAGCCTTCCAGCGGCACAGCGATAAGCTCTCTTTTTGCTTTTGTCAGTGCCTTACGGATAGCCACCGCTACCTCATTTGCCTTTCCTAAAGCAAAACCCACATGCCCTTTTGTATCGCCGACCACAACTAGCGCGCTAAAGGACATTTTTTTACCGCCCTTGGTTACTTTTGTTACGCGGTTAATAGTGATAACTTTTTCTATCAGTTCCGGCTGCTGTTCAATATTTAATTCACGCATATTAAAACTCCAATCCGCCTTTTCTTAATGAATCTGCGAAGACCTTTACTCTTCCATGATATAAATAACCGGCACGGTCAAAAATAATCCTGTTGATCCCTTTATCTTTTGCTTTCTGGGCAAAAATCTGTCCTAAATATTCAGCTGCTTTTACATTTCCGCCAGAAGGAAATTTCTGTTTTACTTCCTTACCGAGAGTAGAATATGAAAAAATCGTTATCTTCTTTGTGTCATCAATAACCTGCGCGGATAGATTTTTCAAACTCCGGTGGACAACCAGGCGCGGCCTTTCCGGAGTGCCGTGCATGCTCATCTTAATCCTGTTGTGTCTTTTCTTTCTTAGTAGATCCTTTTTCTTCATGGTTATTATTATTTAGTGGTGGCTTGGGATTTACCGACTTTTTTCTTTATGTATTCTCCAGCAAAACGTATTCCTTTGCCTTTATATGGTTCGGGCGGGTATACAGCGCGTATTTCCGTGGCAATTTGTCCGACTTTCTCCTTATCAATGCCCCTGATTATGACCTGGGTCTGTTTTGGCGTCTCTACCTTTATCCCTTCCGGGATAGGAAAATTTACCGGGTGGGAGAAACCCAGCAGCAGGTTTAAATTATTCCCCTGGACGGCCGCGCGGAATCCTACTCCCTGGATTTCCAGCTCTTTGACATAACCTTCGGTGACCCCTTTGAACATATTGGCGATTAGCGCCCGATATAGCCCATGCAGGGACCTGTCCAGCTTGGTATCGCCTGACCTCTTAACGAAAAGCATGCCATCTTTGATTTCAATGGTTATTCGGTAGGATAGCTGCTTATCCAGTTTTCCTTTAGGCCCTTCTACGCAAACCAAATTATCTTTTACTTCCACCTTTACATCTTTTGGTATAGCTATTGGTTTTTTTCCTATTCTAGACATTTTAGTATTTTTTTAAATTACCAGATATATCCTATGATTTCTCCGCCGATTCCCGATTCCTTGACTTGTTTATCCGTGAGGATCCCCTTTGAGGTTGAAATGATCGCCAGGCCCCTGCCCCTTAACACCGAAGGTACCTTCTGGTGTTTTACGTAGATTCTTAACCCCGGTTTGGATATTCTTTTAATATTTTTGATTGCCGCTTTACCCGCGATGTATTTCAAATAAATCCTGGCTATCCCCTGTTTTTTATCCTCGATCAATTTGAAATTTTCGATATACCCTTCATTTTTAAAAATCTCTAAAATGGATCTTATGGTATTTGAAGCAGGGACATCCAAATTTTCTTTTTTGGCCATTGAGGCATTGCGAATCATAGTAAAGACATCAGCAATTAAATCGGTTCTTGACATTTTTTCCTCTTTTTATTTTTTAAATTGACTACCAACTGGCTTTTTTAATTCCCGGTATTAACCCTTGCCAGGCTAATTCCCTGAAGCAGATACGGCAGAGCTTGAATCTTCTAAGGTAACCTCCTGACCTGCCGCAGATCTGGCAGCGGTTGTGTTTACGTGTAGAAAATTTTGGTGCTCTTTTCCATCTTGCTATTTGTGAATTCTTGGCCATAGTTTTATTGTTCCTTATTCTTAAAAGGCATTCCGAAACATTTTAATAATTCCTGAGACTGTTCTTTTGAATCCGTTTTTTTGATCACGAAAGTTATATCCATTCCCTGCGGCCGGGTTATCCTGTCGTACTCTATTTCAGGGAATATATTTTGTTCAGACAACCCCATGGTGTAGTTTCCGCCCTTATCGAAAGAATCCGGCGAAATGCCCCTGAAGTCCCGGATACGCGGAAGGGCGATACTTATTAACCTGTCCATAAATTCATACATCATCGTTTTCCTTAGAGTCACTTTGCATCCGATAGGGTGATTTTCTTTTATTTTAAAATTAGCAATAGCTTTTTTTGCCCGTCTCATGATCGGCCTTTGGCCGGTGATGACGCCTAATTCATCCATGGCTTTTTCCAGGATTTTAACATCCTGAACCCCTTCTCCTACGCCCATATTCACTACTATTTTTTCCAAATGGGGCACGGCCAGTTTATTTTTTATCTTGAAGGTTTCCATCATATGCGGGACTATCTCGTTGCGGTATTTTTCTAATAATCTTGGTGTCATATTAAATTACCTCTTTGCATGATTTACAGAACCTTGATTTTGTCCCGTCTGATAAAAGCTTAAAACCGACCCTTGACGGATGGCCGCAATGGGTGCACAAAAGCATAAGGTTCGAGATGGCTATGGGTACTTCAATGGAAACGATGCCGCCTTTTTGGTCTTGGCGGGTCTGCCGGGTATGTTTTTTAGCAAGGTTTAACCCTTCGACAAGCACTCTTTTTTTATCGGTAAACACGCCCAGTACCTTGCCTTTTTTACCGGCGTCTTTTCCTTTTGTTACCTGTACTGTGTCGCCTTTTCGTATTTTAAACATTAGATTACCTCGGGTGCTAAAGATATTATCTTGGTAAAGTTTTTTTCTCTTAATTCGCGGGCTACCGGCCCGAAAACGCGGGTGCCTCTGGGATTAAGCTGTGCGTCTATAAAGACAATAGCGTTTCGGTCGAACCTCAAGAGCGATCCGTCAGCGCGCCTTATCGTTTCTCTTGTCCTTACGATTACCGCTTTGGCTACCTCTCCCTTTTTTACAACCGCTCCGGGGGAAGATTCTTTTACGTTGACGTTTATAACATCTCCGATTTGAGCGTTAAAGCAGTTCTTTTTTCCGAAAACGGCGATAAATGACGCCCGTTTTGCTCCGGTGTTATCCGCAACATCTAAAATAGAACGTAATTGGATCATGCTGCTTCCTCTTTTATTGCAATGTGGGGCGCTATTGCCTTTTTGACTATTTCTATTACATTAAAGTGCTTGTCTTTTGATAATGGCCTGGTTTCCTGGATCCTGACGCTATCGCCCATTTTAGCCAGCCCCTTTTCGTTGTGGGCCTTGAATTTATTGAATTTTTTAAGCACTCGGCCGTATTTGGGATGTTTGCTAAAGTGTGTGACTTTAACGATAACGGTCTTTTGCATTTTATCGCTTATAACCGTGCCGATAAGTTCTTTTCGTTTACCCATTTGTCTTCTCTTTCTTTTCGTTTAAGATAGTTTTAATGCGCCTGATATCTCTTTTCAGCAAAGTAAACATGTGAGGTTTTTCCACTCTGCCGCCGTAACGCTGCATATTAAGCTTATACAGTTCTTCTGATAAGCTTTTTTCTTTCTGCAGCAGTTCTTCCCTGGAAAGGTTGCGTAATTCTAGTGTTTTCATGGTTATCTATGAGTTCTGGTGACGAATTTTGCCCTGACAGGCAACTTATAGGCAGCTGACCTGAAGCATTGCCTGGCGAACTCTTCCGGCACTCCGCCTAATTCAAATAATATGCGTCCCCGTTTTACAACCGCTACCCAATGATCGAGGTCTCCTTTGCCTTTACCCATACGGACTTCAGCCGGTTTCTTGGTTATGGATTTATCAGGGAAGATCCTGATCCATAATTTTCCGCCTTTATGCAGCTGACGGGCAAGTATGACTCTTACTGCTTCTATCTGGGTGTTTTTGATCCAGCCGTTTTCAAGGGTTTTCAGCCCGAATTCTCCGAATGCCAGGTTCGCTCCGGTTGTTGCAATACCGCGCCTGTGTCCTTTTTGTAATTTGCGGTATTTAACTCTTTTGGGCATCATTACCATATGAATTAATCCTCTCTATTGCTTTACTTCCTGGGTTGCTTCTTGCTGTGGTCCTACTTTTTTTACGGCCGGTTTGATTTTTAATATATCGCCTTTATAAAGCCATACCTTGACTCCGATCAACCCGTAGGTGGTCAAGCTTTCCGCGAAACCGTAATCTATATCCGCGCGCAGGGTCTGCAGCGGGACTTTTCCCTGTTTGTAAGTTTCGGTACGCGACATTTC